>NZ_JBGFCF010000024.1:0-37288 GCF_041205445.1 Falsihalocynthiibacter sp. CO-5D18
CTCAAAAGATACATAGCACGAGAAGTCTTCAACATCATTGCGCGACGCCACAAACAGATTAATCAGGCTCAGATTGCCGCTTGACACTTAGAAGGGCGTCCAGGGCAGCCAATATACAGGCGCGGGCTGGATCACAACTTTGACTGAAGCCAACATAAAGATATCTATGGATGGTCGGGGCCGATATCTGGACAACATCTTTATCGAAAGACTGTGGCGCTCCTTGAAACAGGAGGCCGTTTACTTGCACGAGATCACCGATGGGTTTCAAGCAAAACGGATCATTGATAACTGGATCAGATTCTACAACTCAGAGCGCCCTCACACCGCCCTTGATAAGCGAACACCGGACGTCGCATACTTTGGGCAAGCAGAAACACGAAAAGTGGCATGAACATAAACCAGATGCATCTTAGCTAAGCCGCAAACCTGTCCTAAAACGCAGGACCACTTCAAACATCAACCGACCTCCTAAACCGCTTTTCGTCGTCCAGCGTTGCGATGTATGCCAACGCGACGATGGGGCCGACACCCGGAACAGTCATCAGTCGACGTGCTAGGTCACTTTCGCGTGCCATCATCCTTACTTCTTCGTCCAGCGCATCTCTGGCAATGCAGAGTGTCTTGTGCAGAGGAAGAAACACTTCTGCCAACAGCTCAATCGCTGGATCTGCATCCGTTGCAGCGGCAAGCTGATCACGAAAGCCCCCTCGCAACTTTCCCGTCCCAACCGGCTTCATGCAAATGCCGAACACCTTTAACACGCCACGCACGTGACCTTCGAGATCCTTACGCATGCGGATCAGCCGCTCGCGGGCACCAATGAGAACGCGCACGCGCTCGGATGCTTCGCTGCGAATGTGGACTTGAGTGAACCAGCCAGTACGGGCCAGTTGCGCCAGTCCTTCAGCGTCGCCCTGATCGGATTTGTTAATGCGCCCCGACAACGCTTTGTGCGCCAGACGTGCATCGATGCAAATGATTGGCACCCCACGTTTCTCTAGCTCGCGGGTGAGCCAAATCGCTAGAATGCCGCTCTCATGAACGACCCGCTCTACCTCTGACGCGTGCTTCGAGATAAAGCGCGAGATCAGATCAGGATCTGTTGAGACATCCGTGCGCGCGGCAACAACGCCTTTGTCATCCATAATACAAATCGACGTTTCTTTGACGGATACGTCTAATCCAACATAATATGCCATTGTCGTTCTCCTATGTGGCTGCTTCATTGAGGCCAGTATACTGTACCTCGTTTGCCCAAGGAGAGCGGCACCCACAGACACACCATGTCGTTCGATGCGGCAAACACGAAGGTCCGCAGTGATGCAGGTTTCTCGGACGCCATGCGATGCGTTTGAGTTGAGCGGTGCGTTGCCTGGCGTCGGAGAAGCGCCCAAGCGGGAAATCGCGGGGTTGGTCTGGGTGGATCAGCGGTGTTTATGGGGATTAGAGGGGTGGGCCTGCGTTATATCCGACTGGTCAGAATGCGTTCGCGGGGCTTGTGTGCTCAGCGTCATCACCGGGTTTTCAGGTTTTCCGACGATATACGTTGCTTCCCACAGGTTCCGGCAATTTTTGGGCCACCTTCTTATAAATTTGCACAGGACTGATGTGCCGTGCGCCGTGTAGCTTGCGGTTGAGGGGCCATTTGGCAATGTATCGCGCGCGGATATCATGCGGCGGGCCTCCTGATTGTCGTCGGCCTTACGGACAACGTGGTAAAGACTTTGGTCGTAGCGAGAGGTGCGAACCTGCCCGCCATTCTCGCATTTCTGGGGGCCATCGGTGGTTTGATTACCTGGGGAATTGTGGGCCTTTTTCTCGGACCTGTGATCGTCGCTGTTTGCTATCAGACTATTCTATCTTGGTTGCGGTCTGATCTTGCCGTTGCGGACAAAGAACCCAAACCTTTTGATTGAGCGATTGAGAAATTGCTTTCATTGGAATTCGCCGATCTACTCGGGTTGGCATCAATTCGAATAGCTTTAATAGCTTTTTATTCGTGGATCTGCGACCCCATCTGCCGTTTTCCACGGCGCCTCTTTGACATGCAAAGAGGCTATAAAACTGTCTGCGATTGTAATGTTTCCGATACGGTCGGCCTGAAACGCGGCTTGGCTATCCGTTTTAAAGCTGAGCGGAGACTTTAACGTATCTTCGGGAATGTCCACGCTGTCATTCATTGCAAATCCGATAATCAGCGTAATTATAGTTTTTCCCATTTCGTACCTCATTTTTTTATTTTTGGATTACTCACGCATGTGTCAAAAAACATCGGCACGCGAGAACCAAACGCGCCATCGCAAAGATAAAATGAATGCAAATACACTTGTCTGGCGACGGTAAACGATGCGGTTTCACAGCATCATATTTCACAGCATCATATTTCCCAGCATCTCTCCGATACCAATCATAGAATTGGTATCGGATTTTGCATTTAGCGCCCCGAACGTTATCGGTTCGCAGCCCAGCAAGCCTCATAACCCTGCCGGAAATAGGGTTCAAAGCGGGTGTCATATTGGTCAGAATACCGTTCATAGACGCTGCTCATGCTCGCCTTGGCATCACTCGTACCTGCAACACAGCCATCGTCAAAATAGGCTTGCTCATTGGAGCCAGGCGTCAGACCACTGGAGGGTGGAGCGCTTGTGGATCCCGTGTCTTCTACGCATCCAGCGAGTGATGCAGCTGCCAAGATTGCTGTTACCAGCACAATTCGCTTATTCATTGGTGTTTTCCTTTATTCTAGATCGTCATTCACACCGCCAGCCCTATGGCAGGCTTTAGTGCTCCTTCAATGTCGTGACCCGGGGATCCCACATCCTTGATCCTGCATTCCCCAAAGGGCCTGCCACTAGGGGTCAGTTTTAAACGCTTTTGCCGCCAAATCAAGTATTTTTGTAACTACCCAGCATGTTGATTTGAGGGATGTGATTGACTAGGTGGCACTATTCTGACTCAAGGAGTATATGGCTCAAGGTTTAAAGTTCCCGCTTCTTTCCTTTTCTGATACTGCTGGCCGCGCGGCCTATTTTGAGGCTGCTTATTTGAAGCAGCGCGAAGTGATTACGGCGCTTGAGCAACGGATCGACGCGCTGGAGCGGCAAGTGGCTCTGAACAGTAAGACCAGCAGCCACCCACCTTCAAGTGACGGTTTGAAGAAGCCCCCTGCAGAGAAGCGGACGCAAAGCTTGAGGGGGAAATCCGACCGCAAAACCGGCGGCCAGCCGGGCCATAAAGGGGAGACGCTGCGACAGTCGGCGACGCCGGACCATGTCATCAACCACTATCCAGAGATTTGTGACGCGTGCGGCGCGTCAGGTGGTTGATTTGCCCGCGCCACCGCCGCCGGAGGTAACCGAGCACCGGGCACATCTGTGTCGGTGCGGTCAGTGTGATGCTGTCACGCGTGGGGTCTTCCCTGAGGGTGTTTTGGGGCCCGTTCAATACGGCCCTCGGATCGCCGGTATTGCCAGCTACCTGCAGACGTATCATTGCATCCCAGAGGAACGGCTCGCCCTTGTGTTGTCTGATCTGTTTGGACTCTCGGCCGTTCCAGCCACCTTGGCCCGGCTTATCGGGCGCGCAGCTGATCGCCTACAGCCCTTCGCAAAGGCCATATGTGATGGGCTGAGTGGGCCGCAAGTGACCGTCAAACATCTGGATGAGACCGGCTTGCGAGTGGCGGGGAAAACTCAGTAGCTACATGTGATCTGCTCGCCGCTCCTGAGCCACTTCCGGGTCTCGTCCCGCAGGGGGGATCTTCTGACGGGGGTCTCTGGTCTTGTCGTACACGATCACTGGGGCCCGTATTTCACGATGGAAGGTGTCCAACATGCTTTGTGCAATGCCCATCATCTTCGCGAACTCCAGGCGCTGATCGTGATTGAGAAAGAGCCGTGGGCTACCGATATGAAAGCCTTTTTGTATGAGGCTAAAACCCTGGCAGACACCCGAACCGATGATCTCACAGTAGACGCTGACGTCGTGGGTGAGCTCCTGCAGCGCTACGATGAAATACTCACCCAGGCGGTGAGTTTCCATGAAGCTCAGCCGCCTCTGCAACCCAACTCTGATGCCAAAAAGCGCCGAGGTCGCCCCAAACGCAGAACCGGCCACAACCTTGCGCTGCGCCTGCAAAAGCGCAAAACTGAGGTCGTCCGCTTTCTGAGCGAACCAAACGTGCCCTTCACCAACAATGAGGCTGAACGGGATTTGCGCATGGGCAAAGTCAGGCAAAAAGTATCAGGTTGTTTCCGCGTCGTGAGGGGGGCAGAGATTTTCTGCACATTACGCACTGTGACATGTACCGCGCGCAAGCAGGGTTGGTCTATCATAGAAACCCTGATGAAACCGTCAGATCAGTTGATCGAACGACTGCGCTCCGGCTGAATACCTGAATTCGGGCACGAAAGAATAGGAGCAGTTCTGGGTGGTATTGATACAAACGCGGGTTCTGAGTCAGATTTCCAAGTGTCCTTGAACGATAGAGTGCTGTTTGACTGGCAGTTCTTTGCGGGACAGTATGCAGCAGCCACCATCGATGCGCACCTCGCCGCAATACGCGAATTTGAGGAATTTACCGGCGGCGCCGGCTTCAGAACACTCACAATCAAATCCGTGGATGCGTATCGGCAGCATCTTTCCGAGCGCGCAAATCTACACCACGGGGAGGACGCTTTGAGCCGCTCTTCCGTGCGCCATAAAGCCTCCCACGTGAAGGCGTTTTTAGCATGGCTCCTTAACCAAAGCGGCTATCGCCGGCTGCCACGTGATTTGGCGGATTATTTGACGTTAAGCCGCGCGCTTAACGCGCAGACCTTGGCCCCGCAGCCCAAGGGCCATCCGACCATGGAGGCCGCCATAGAGATGGCGCTCGGCATGCCTGCATCCTCTCTACAAGAGAGGCGCGATCAAGCCATTGTCGCTATGGCATTTGTCACAGGACTGCGCGCCGGTGCGTTGAGCACCCTGCGCCTAGAGCACATCGATTGTACGGAACGCACCGCTACTCAGGACGGTACGCTCATGCGCGCCAAAAACGGTAAGAACTATGTGGCCGATTGGTTTGCCACAACGGAACCCCTGCAGGGGATCGTGGTTGCATGGATAGAGGAGCTGACGCAGCTTGGATTTGAGGCGAAGGACGCGGTGTTCCCAGCCGTTCGGGAACTTACAGCGCAGGAGCCAAGCCTCACGTCGAGCCGTCGAGCCGTCCCAACCCTGAAATCTGAGGGCGCAATCACCAAGGCATTTGCCGTGGCAAGTCAAGTTGCGGGTACTTCCTATACCCCCCATTGCGCACGCCACACGTTAACGGCGCTAGGGAACAGGCTCTGCACCAATCGCGTGGAGGAAAAAGCATGGTCCAAAAACCTTGGCCACGCGAACGTACAAACAACAGAGAGTAACTATGCGAAACTGACCGATGACGAGAAACAAAGCGTGCTGCGAACAATTGGTCAGGGATCAAGCATGACATCTGACGACAAGGATCTCTGCCTCGACTACCACGAACACAGGCTCTCTCCCGGCACGCCCGAGTTCCTCAGGGCGAAGGACTTGATCGCCGAGAGGGCCCGGAAAAGGGAGGGGTGAAACGTAGCGAAAACAGACACGTTCACTTATTATGATAGGAAGCAGCGTCTGACGTCAGCGCCTACGGGCCCAAATAGCGCGCCAAGCCGACATTCGCTGCGTTTGTATCCATGGGCAAACGTGGTGTCGACACGAACGGCCCATTGCTGCCGTTCACGACCACCTCAAGATGCTGCGGTGCGGCCCGTCATTGCGGACTTTCGCCGCAACCGCGAAATCGAGCGATGTCTGAATTCACACTGTGCGGACTAAGCGGCCGTTGGATCTTCATTTCAATGCAGCGACAACAAAGAAATAACGACCCGAGGAAGGTTCACATCGAAACACCTATAATGCGATCACGGGATAGAAACAGAGGCCACAAAAGATGGTCGTTTCAATAACTCAGTCGAAGTCTGCGGCTTGGTGTCGGGGATGTGTAGGGACCGTAAATATTTCTGGAAGCCATTCACTTCGAAAGCCATTTGGCCGCCCGTTTATTCGCCCATGGCAGGACATAGGTCAGCACAGTCGCCATGCACAGGACGATCAGGATGCCGCGAAGGGGTTGGCCCACGAAAGCGATTTGCGGTGCGATCACTGTGTTCAGCAAGGTGACCAGCGGATAGACGACGGCAAAGGCAAGGGCGATCTGCTTCCATTTCCGCGGCGGATGTGCCGCCGCGGAAGGAAAAGCGCCCGAAGGTTCGGGCGCGGACATCAGCGCAAGTTACCTTTTGCATAGGCTTCGAACACGCCCTCTTTGCCCATCGCCTCAAAGAAGGCGCCCGATGCTGGGCTCTTGTAGTCACCTAGCATCGAGGTGATCATCGACGTCACAACCATCTGGTCGATCCCCGCATTGTTCAGCAGCGTCAGACTGGTCTGTGCACCAAGTTTCGTCGTTGCTGCAGAGATATCGACTAGGGCCACCACGTTGAATCCTTCATCTTTCGCTGATAGCGCGGGTGGCACTAGGCAAACATCCGTAGTCACGCCTCCGATTAGGAGGTTTTTCTTGCCGGGCGCTCGCACAGCATCGGCCAAAGCGGGATCGTCCCAGGCATTGATGACGCCTTGGCGTTGGATGCGGGCGGCATATTCCTCGGGCATGATGTCTTCCAGCTCAGGGAACAGCGGCCCCTGATCCTCGGTCTCTAAGCTCGAAGTCAGCACTATCGACATCCCAGCCGACTTTGCAAAGCGAGCGATGGTGAGGGTCCACATCTTCAGTTGGTTGCGTTCCTCTTCGGAAGCAAGCTCACCGGCCCAGCCGATGGTGCCGACCTGATGGTCAACAAGGAGGAGGACAGTATTTTCAGTAGTCAGGGCGCGATGGCCGTTTTCAGGGCGCATTTTGGTCTCCATTGGTTGGGTTTGTGTCTGGGCGGCGGTGGGTCCGGCAAGGCCGGTCAGCGCAGTGGCGGCGGCGACGGCGGCAGTGCCCGCCAGAAAGCCGCGTCTGCCGAGTGTCAGTTGAGTGTCCTGCATGGTCTGGTTCTTCCTTTCATGCCGTTCAAGGCCATGACAGGAACGTAGATTGCGCCACGGGTGAATGTAAGCTATCGTTTTGTCTTACAGTATGCCATTGACGGGATAATAAGTTGGACGACATGCGCGACATTGCCCACTTTGTCGAAGTGGCCCGGACCCGAAACTTCAGTCAGGCTGCGGCCCGGTTGGGCATGCCCGCATCAACCCTTTCGCGGCGGATTGCTGAACTTGAGGCGGGGCTTGGCACCCAGCTTCTGGTCCGCACGACGCGACGGGTTGACCTCACCGAAGCGGGGGCCCTGTTCCTGTCACGCTGCGAGGAAATCGTGGAGGTGGCACGTGGCGCGCGGGCAGAGCTTTCCGAGTTGACCCGACGCCCGCGCGGAACCCTGCGCATCTCGGTGACACCGGATTTTGCGACGACCTTTCTGGCGCCTGTCATCGTGGAGTTTTACGAGCGCCACCCCGAGATCGATCTTCATCTGGACCTCAATCCGCGCCGCGCAGATATATTGTCCGAGGGCGTGGATGTGGCGATCCGCATCGGTATGCCCCGCGAACCCTATCTTTATGCGCGCAAACTGATCACGGCCCGCCGCGGGCTTTATGCCAGCCCGGCATATCTGGCAGCGGCTGGGACACCCCTGACGCCTCTGGATCTGGCTGTACATCGATGCCTCAGCGTGTCGTCCGGCGAGCCCCTGCCTTGGGTCTTGCATCGTGGCGATGAAACGGAGGAAATCTCCGTGCATGGCCCTGTGCAAGCCAATGCGCCCGGAATTGTCCTGCGGCTTGCCGCTGCCGGGCTGGGGATCGCGGCGGCAGACGAGGTGATGGCCTCGCCGTATCTTGCGCAGGGCGATCTGGTTGCCGTCCTGCCCGACTGGTCGATCAGGCCGGTTCCCATCTATGCCGTCACCGCGACAAAGGTGCATACGGTCAAGACACGCATCTTTCTGGATTTCGTGCAGAAATCTCTGAAGGTGTTCGGCGCGGCCGAGTGACCCCGTTCAAACCTTACTTCGGCAGATTGGGCCTGATCTGCCGAATGCGCGTCTGCGCAGCGGCTAGAGAGGCCGCATTGGTGTGGACCGAGCTTGGCCCCAAGACCAGCGGATAGGGATGCGGGGCAGCTGTCCCGATCAGCACTTCGGCCGGTTGATCCGTCGTTTCAACGACGATATCGCCCTTGTCGCCGAGAACCATCAGCGACGCACCTCCCGCCTCACCCTGCACATTGGCTGCACCCGAAAATACAAAGGCAAAGGCTGTGCTATGCGCCTCAGGTGGCGTGAAGGACCAGCGAGACCCGGGCGACAGGGTTACAACCAGATAGGTCATGTCCTGTTGCGACGTAATCGGGCTTGCCACGCGCCCCGCTTCTTTGCCGATCTCGCCCAGCAGCACGCGCAGGGTGCCGCCGGGAATTGGGGTCTGGGCCACGTCCGCAGGCGGGATATACTGGCCAGAGGACGGACCATCCTCGACGCCCGGTGGCATGGCGACCCAAAGCTGAAAGCCGGTCACCCGGCCCGAACCCATCAGGCTGCCCTGATGCCAGGCCCCGCCGCCTGCGTTCATCCATTCCAGTCCGCCCGCCTTCAGGATGCCGTTCTGCCCGGTGGTGTCCGAATAGCGGACATCGGTTCCGGGTTGCCAGGTCAGCGTTGCGATCCCGGAATGGGGATGCATGCCGAATCCGAAGCCGGGTTCGATCTCGGCATTGAAGAAATCGAGGAAGATGAAAGGTTTCAGCCTTTCGCCCAGATCGTCGGGGCTGATCAGGCGGTTGATCGGCCCGTGCTGATGGCCACGTGCACGGGCGACGATGGGGCGTAGCTTGGTCATGGATCTCACTCCGCCTCGAAGCCAGCAGCGACATGGCTGCCGTCGCAATAGGGCTTGTTCTTCGACTGGCCGCAGCGGCAAAGCGCCGTCTTGGTCACCTTGTCGGTCGTGCGTCCAGTGCCCGAGACCACCTCCAGATTGCCGGTCACCAGCAGCGGACCATTCGGCAGAGGCTGGACGTTGAGCGGGCCATTGCGAACCTCAAGGGCGGTGAAATCCTTGGCTGCGGGCTCGCCTGTGGCGGCGAAACCTGCGGCAGCGTGGGCACCGTCACAAAACGGCTTGTTCTGCGACTGGCCGCAACGGCACAGGGTGGCGCGCGGGGTGGCCTGCGCCTGACCCCGGATCGACAGGTCCGCCTCGATGGCGAGGGGGCCGTTTTCGCGCACCCGCACCGTATTGACGACCGGTGGCGCATCGGAATGGGCTGTGCCGTCATTGCGCGCGACTCGGATCGCGCCCGACGGGCAGTTCAGCGCCGTCAGCATCACCGTGTCCGCGCTTGCAGCATCAGGGTGGATCCATTCGCCCTGAACATTCGGCACATAGATCTCGGGGTGGCCAAGCACGCATCCGCGCGAGTGGATACAGCGGCTGGCGTCGAAGCGAATGGTGACATCGCGGCCTTTGACAACTTCTTCAGTCATGGGATTTCTCCTGGCTTGGGGTTTGGCTGAGGATGGGCAGAATGTGGCCCGCAAGGCGTTCGCCGGAATGCACGGCAAGGCCAGCCAGATGGATCACGAACCGGTGCGCCGCGCGTCCAGTGACAGACCACCTGCACCGGTACCGGTCACCATCAGCAAGCCCCCGGCAATGGCGACATTCTTCAGAAAGCTGGTGATTTCGGCCTGTGCGGCCATGCCTTCAAGGCCACCTGCAGGGATCAGGTGAAACAGGATGCCGGACAAAAGGCTGAAACCCGCCAACAGAAACGCGGCGATCCGCGCCTGCCAGCCGACAAGAAGCGCGATGCCGCAGGCGACCTCAGTCAGGATCACGACTGGAAGAAGCCCAGTTGGCACGCCCATCGCCTGCATATATTGCGCGGCACCAGCATATCCTGCGATTTTGCCCAGACCGGAAATGATGAAGATGAGGGAAAGAAGGAACCGCCCTAGGGGCGCAGCGTAGTTCAGAACAGATGGCATTTGGCCTCTCCGGTGTGTTGCCCGGATACCCGAGATCACCACGAACCTATCTGGAACTCCGGCACGCTATCCAGTGGGTTAATTGGGCGACACTATTCCAAATATGGCACAATATGGCGATGGACGGGGCCGATCAAGCTTTTGCTACAATCTAAGTCATTTGGTGCCGAACTGTATGTGTGCAGCGAAGCATTATGCAGTATGGGCTCGGAGCTGCCTTTAGATCGATTGCAGCATTCTTGGTTTCGACCTCTCAATGAATGGCAGCTTTCGCTGGATCGCCCTTGAGACCGCGCGCCTGCAGCGAAGGGCCGCTTCCCGTCCTTAGTGACGAATGCTGCGTTTGCATAAAAATTCCGAAACAACTCTTAGTGCAGTTGTCGCGAACGGCCCTTAGCGGACCTTGGTAGCCTTTGCGGCGAACGACGGCTTCGAGTTCAAAATGACCGCCGCTGCAAAATGCACCAACGTAAAAAAGACTATTAGGAGCAGTGATTCAAAATCGATTTTTGCGGCTTTAGCCAACTACCCTAGTTTTTGGATCCAGCCGAGCGTTCCATTGGTCGGGCCAACCGGTTTGTACTCAGCCCCGAGAGGCCCTGTGAACCCGAGCGACGCGATCGCCTCAAATATATAGCCGTAGTTCACTTCGCCATGATCGGGCGTGCCCCTGTCGGGAATTGACGCGAACTGAATGTGTCCAACAATAGGTAGCAAGTCCTGCAGCCGGTGTGTCAGGTCGCCTTCGGTCAGTTGGACATGGTAGCAATCGAACATCAATTTGAGGTTTGGTGCCGCCAGCTCTTGAATGATGGCCTTCGCCTGTTCCGTTGTCTTGAGGAAATATCCCGGTGCATCGTAGCCGTTAAGCGGCTCGATCAGGATCGTGACATCATGCGCGTCGGCAAGTTTTGTTGCGTAGCGTAGGTTGGCCACAAATGTGTCATGGGCGGTTTGCCCTTCACTAAACCCTGCCATGACATGGATATTGGCAGCTTTGATCGCGACAGCATAAGCAAGTGCTTCGTCAATGGCGGCGCGGGCCTCGTTTACGCGGTCAGGCAGGGCAGACAGACCATTGTCGCCTTGGTCAGGATTGCCGCGTCGCGTGTTTAGTCCCAGCATTTTCAAGCTCGTTGCTTGCAATGCAGACAACACGTCGCCTGCGGGGACATCATAAGGCCAATGGCATTCAACCGCGTCGAAACCGGCGGCCTTGGCCGCATGAATTGCGTCAGGCAGGGCCAAATCCGACCACAGAAAACCAAGGTTTGCTGAGAATTTTGTCAATCGTCCCACTCCACATCAAAACGTGTCACCACCTCGTTGACTTGCGCAGGCGTCAGGCCAATTGGGTGCATCCCGCGGGTCATCATTGCCAGACGCGCTGTATCTTCGAGTTCTTCGATCGCATTGCAGGCGGCCTCAACGTCTTTGGCCGCAACAACTGGCCCATGATTGGCAAGCATCACCGCGCTGCGTTTTCCCGCCAAACCGCGGACGGCTTGCCCCATGGCCGGATCGCCCGGCAAGAAAAAAGGGAGTAGTTGCACCTTGCCCAGCTTAATGATCCCGTATGGCGTGAGCGGGGGCAGAAAGTTGTCCGGGTCTGCATCTGGCATCATCGATAGTGCGACCGAATGACAAGAGTGCAGATGCACCACAGCACCGGCTGTGCTGCGGGTGTCATAAAATGCGGTGTGAAGGGGCATTTCCTTTGTTGGCAGATCGCCATCGATAAAGTGGCCTGAGCGGTCGAAATGCGACAGCCGTGTAGGGTCCAGCCGGCCGAAACTTGCTCCGGTCGGCGACACAAGAAGGCCACCATCCGCGGTTCGGGCAGAGATATTGCCGGTCGAACCGCCCGTCAGCCCTCTATCGAACATCGATTTGGCCAGTAGGCATATCTGTTCGCGCAAGACTGTGTCAGGCATCGGCGCCTCCCAAGATCTTTGCCGCTTTGGCAAAGTAATCATCAGCGCCGAAATTTCCGGACTTCAGCGCGATGACTAAGGCATCGCCTCCCCGCAAAGCCGGGACGCCGGGATCAATCTCTGGCCCGATCTCAAGCGTTTTCAGCTGCAAGCCTTCGACGATGGCGCCGGATGTTTCACCTCCCGCGGTCAGGATTTTTCCAACACCGGCAGCAACCAGTTGCCGAGCGAGAGTTGCAAAGAATCCTTCGAGTTCAGTGGAACTTCTTTCGCGGCCAAATTGCGCCTGCACGGCGGTGACAGCTTGAGGATCAGCGGAACTATATGCCAGCGGCACACCTTCAGCTTGCAAAAGCCAGTCTGTGACGGTTTGCGGCACAAGGGCGCCAGTGATTACAGCGCATGCGTCAATCTCGAACGCGGGGTTGGTTTGGCGATGCAACGCAATTTGACGCCGTGTGGCAGTAGAACATGATCCTGACAGGGCCACACACATACCTGGCTGCCCGCGCCAAGACGCACCTGTTTGCGAAATCTGGCCGCGCCGCGCGAAGTTATCCGGCAGGCCAAGCGCCACCCCAGAACCACCGGTGATTAGCGGCAATTGCTCAGCCGCCTTACCAATTTCAATCAGGTCGGCATCGCGCAAGGCATCCACGACAATCAGACGTTTGCCCGCGGCATGTTCGGCTTCAAGCGCAGTCTTGATCGCCTCCGCACCGTCCAAGACATGCAGCGCTGCGACATGCCCGACGCGGTGTTTTGTCTGAGGTGCAAGCCAGCGCCGGATGTCGGGGTCGGTCATTGGCGTCAGTGGATGGTTTTGCATCCCGCTTTCATTGAGCAAGACATCATTTACGAATAAATGGCCATTGTAGAGAGACCTGCCAGTACCCGGAAACGCAGGGCATACAATGACCTTATGTGCCCCCAGCGCATCAGCAAGCGCATCAGAAACTGGTCCAATGTTGCCTTGTGGCGTCGAGTCGAAGGTAGAGCAGTACTTGAAAAAGAATTGTGTGCACCCTTGTGCCTGAAGCCACTTCAGCGCCTCAAGTGACTGGCGAACGGCCTCTTCGGGTTCAATCGACCGCGACTTGAGCGCGACAACGCCTGCCTCGACGTGATCGGCGGCGGGGCCGTCCGGAACGCCTACATATTGAACGCAAGTCATTCCCTTTTTGGATAGGGTGTTGGCTAAATCCGACGACCCAGTAAAATCGTCACCAATGCAGCCCAATAGCATTATGCGTCCCCCGGCAAAACCAGCCCTGCGTTGCGGGCATAGACTTTGGCGACGGCGGCATCGTCCTCCGCCCCGAGGCCTGATCCCGCCGCCGCGAGGAACTGTTGCATCGCAGCGGCAGTCAAGGGTGCGCCAAAACCCGCGGATTTTGCGACATCGAGAACGATGCCAAGATCCTTGGGCCAGATATTCACAGAGGAATGCGGCGTATAGTCCCCATCGACGATATGGGGCGCACGATTTTCCAGCATCCAGGATGTGCCCGCACATTTGCTGATGACCTCGACAAATGTTTGCGGGGATATACCCTGCGTCATGCCAAAGGTTAGCGCTTCTGCCATTGCGGCAATATGCACACCTGCAAGCAATTGGTTTACGGCCTTCATCGCGGAACCGGGGCCCGCCGCATCGCCAAGTCTGAAGACAGTAGCAGCCGTTGCATCAAGAATTGGATCAGCCGCCTTGAATGCCGCAGCGGTACCCGCCGCCATGATACTCAGCACGCCGTCTGCCGCCTTTTTAGCGCCTCCGGAAATTGGCGCGTCCAAATAAAGCAGCCCCAGATCCGTGCATTTTTCTTCCATCTTGCGCGCAAAGTCGGGTGCTACTGTAGCACATGCAACCACGACCGCACCCGGTTTGAGCGATGCGGCAATCCCTTGCGTTCCGAACAGTACGTCCTCGGTTTGCGCTGCATTCAAAACGACGATGACCACCGCGTCGAGCGTACCTGCGATCGCATCCAAAGCGCCTTCGGACCCGCCTGCCTGCTGGAACGCTGCAACCTGTTTCGGGCTCAGATCAAAGCCATAGGTATGTTGTCCAGAACGCAGCATGGATTTTGCCATCCCAAAGCCCATGGAACCTAGTCCTATTACTGCGATTTGCATGGCCATCATATGGTTCCTTTTTGGGGTTTGGTTGAGGCGAGGTAGGCGTGAGCAGCATCTGTCCGGTGCGATCTGACGCGCCAGACGGTGTCTGAGGATGTGATGAACATGTCAGTCCCGGATGTCCCACCAAAGCACAGGTTGGACGTCTGTGCGGGCAGTCGGATCTTACCCAGACAATTGCCAGCATGATCGAGGCAATGGATGCCATCCATCGCGCTGGTCCAGACAAGACCGCCATGATCTATGCGCAGGCCATCGGGAACGCCCGGCGAAATCTCGGCGAAGACCCGTCCATTGAATAGGGTCGTTCCAGTCACATCGAACACGCGGATGTGGTGTGGCAGCTCGTAGTCGATACCGGGAAAACTCGCGCCGCGGATAGCGCCGGAATCGGCCACATAAAGCTGCGTTTCATCGGGTGAGAATGCCAGCCCGTTAGGCTTGTCAAAGTCGGTGGCTACGGCTGTCAACGTCCCGTCGGGATCCGCGCAGAATACATAGTTTCCTCCGATTTCACTCTCGGCAGGATAACCTTCGATATCCGAGTTGATCCCGTAGGGCGGGTCTGTGAACCAGACCGACCCGTCAGAACGCACGACAACATCGTTGGGAGAATTCAGCCGCTTGCCCTCATAACTGCCGGCGATCACCTCTATTGCTGCGGCGTCCTCAGGGGCGTGCCGACGGATGACCCGCCGCCCGCCATGTTCGCACGACACCATACGTCCTTGCATGTCGCGGGTATTCCCGTTCGCAAACTCGCTGTTGGGCAGAGCGGTAGTGACCCCTCGATCTTCGCGCCACATCATCATCCGCTTGGCAGGGATATCGTTGAAATATAAGCGATCTCCCATCCATACGGGGCCTTCTGTCCATGTCATACCTTCCGCGATAAGTTCGGGGGGGTAATTGGTGTCAATCAGGTCCAGGAAAGATGGATCGAAGCTTTCATAAGTGGCATCCATGTCAATTGCCCTTTCTGCGCAGTGTCTGCAGCAACAGCATGCTGATAATGATCAGACCAAATATGATGTTGCGCCACGCGTCCGAGATTTGCATTACCGACAGAATGGAGGTCAAAAGCGTGATGAAAAGCACCCCGCCAACAGTCCCGACAAGGCTGCCGCGTCCTCCAAGGATTGACGTGCCGCCTATGACGACAGCGGCGATCGTAGGCAACAGGAACGGGTCGCCCATAGACTGATAGGCCTGATTGGCATAGCCCGCCAACATGACCCCGCCAAGTGCCGAACAAAGCCCGGCAATCGCGAAGGCCGCAAAAATCACTGAAGGCGTTGAGACGCCTGACAGAAATGTCGCCTTTTCATTGTATCCGATGGCGAACAAGTAGCGCCCGAAGGCCGACTTTTTTATTACCAAACCAATCACGCCAGTCACTGCCATCCAGAGTAGGAAGGCCACAGGAAGCCCCGCCAGATCACCCGTGGCCAACCATGTCATCGTCGCGCTGGCTTCGCCCTTTGGGTTGAACCCTCCCGTATTCAGAACGGCCACGCCAAGCAGCATTGAATTGACCGCCAAAGTCCAGACCATCGACGGGATACGCAAGATTGCCACGCCAACGCCGTTGATGATCCCGACAAAGGCCCCGAACAACAGCGCCGCAGGGATGGCCGCGACGATCAATGCCGGGTTGCCTGTGCCGGCCAGCGAAGTTGAAATGATGGCCGCTCCGCCCAGTATCCATGGCACGGAAAGATCGATATGGCCCAAAAGGATGACGATTGTCGCACCAAGGGCCAAGACTCCCAGAAACGCTGCAATCTGCAATTGTTGCGTCAGATAGTCGACGCCCAGAATTTGGGGGAAAAAGTAACTTCCGCCAAGGATCAACAGAACCGATCCGAGATATGGAAACAAGGCGTCGAGGTTCGGCAGATTTTGTTTGATCGTATTCATTTCCCAAACACCTCCAACCGGTTCTTGACCCGCAACACTCCTGCGCCGCCGATTGCGATGGCACACGCGAGGATCAGCCCTTCGATGAAAGGTTGCGCCAGCGGTGGAAGACCAGAAAAGAACATCAATGAACTGATCGTTTTCAGGATAAATGCCCCGGCCATCGCGCCGGTCAACGTGCCAACCCCCCCGCGCAATGCCACGCCGCCCAAGACGACCGCTGCGATAGAGTTCAGTGTGTAATTGGGCCCGATCCCTGCATCTCCTGTTGTCGTCACAAAGCTGAAATAGAGGCCCGCAAGGCCTGCAAACAAACCGCCCATCGCGAATGAAGCGAGGCGGATCAAAGGCACGGGCATTCCTGATTGAAACGCGGCCTGTTCAGAAGACCCGACAGCATACAGCCCGAGGCCCAAACCTGTGCGGCGTAAAGGCAGCCAGAACAGGCCGATGATGGCAGCCGCTATGATCAGCGCCGACGGAATGCCAAAGACATCTAGCGTGAACGCATCCGCTAGATCATAGTCGATCCGGCCGCCGGGCGTTGGCCGCAGCAGCAAGGCCAAGCCAACAAACAAGGACGCTGTGGCAAGTGTCGCCACAATTGGTTGAATGCGACCAAACACAACAAGTGCGCCGTTGAATAGCCCGCAGGCCACACCGACAGCGAGCACCGCCGCAATCCCGAAAGCCATATCCAACCCGGAGCCAATCACCAGATAGGAGGCGACGCAATTCGTCAGCGCCATCACGGCTCCTACGGACAGATCAATGCCGCGTACAATCACCGCGAAAAACTGGGCAATCGCGGCCAAAGCGAGGATTAGACATTGGTTGGCCCAAATTGTGATTACGTATGTATTGGGCCCGGTAGGGTGGGTTGTAAGGTAGAGCGAAAGTAGAACAGCCAGCACTAGAATTGCGATGGCCTCCCGTTGATTGGCTCTGAGCAGATTACGCATTGGCGGCCTCTGGGGTTTGTTCGGATGAGGGTATGTTCAAGGACGCCGCGATGATTGCTTCGGCTGTGACGTCACTTCCTGTCAGGTGCCGCACGACACGTCCTTGATAGAAAATGTGCGTCTCATCACACAGGTGGATCAGCTCTTCATAGTCGGTTGAAACGAGGAGGATCGCGACGCCGCTATCGGCCAACCGCCGTAGCAACGCGTAGATTTGTGTTTTGGTTTTCACGTCGATCCCGCGGGTTGGATCGGCCAGCAGCATGCAGCGCGGCCCGAGAGCCAGCCATTTGGTCAAAGCAACCTTTTGTTGATTTCCGCCTGACAACTGACTGACAGGCTGATCCAGGCTGTCGCACTTCAATTCAAGGGCATCCAAAAACGGCTGATAAATTGAGGCATCGGACGCATTGATCCCGTCAGTGCCTAGGGCAGCGAGTTCCAGATTTCGGGCAATGCTCTGATCAAGAATAAGCCCTTCGGTTTTGCGGTCTTCGGGTACAAGGGCGATACCCAATTTAGGGTTCTTCGCCTGCTTGGGGTGATTGATCGAAACAGGTGTTCCGCCCACAATGCATCGCCCTTGAGTGCCCTTAAGAAGGCCAAACAATCCTTGCAAGACATTGCCTTGCCCTTGTCCGTCAAGCCCGCCAAGGCCGGTGATCTGCCCTTTGCGCAAGACGATAGACACATCCTTCAAATTATCCGCCCAGCCGAACCCATCAAGGCGCAGCACTTCTTCTGCCTCTGCATCTGACGCAGGTTTTGGGGGAAACAGGTCATCAATGCGCTGGCCAACCATCTTGCTGATGATTGCACCGTAGTTGTAGGCGCCGTTGTCGAAGGTTTCGACATGCGTGCCATTGCGGAAAATCGAAATGCGGTCGGCAAGGCTCTCGATCTCATGAAACCGATGCGAAATGAACAACACGCCGACGCCTCGATCTCGCTCCGCGCGGATAAGTCGAAACACTTTCTCCACGACAGATGCGTTCAGGGCGGAGGTTGCCTCATCCAAGATCAGCAGCTTTGGATCGCGAGTCAGGGCCTTGGCGATTTCAACTTGTTGCCGCTCAGCCAGCGACAGATCGGCTACGCGGGTTTTCATTCCAATCGCGCCGCCGTCAATCTGTGCCAATATGCTCTGCGCGCGTCGCACGACGCCGGTGTCTAGCCGACCCAATCCAGTGCCAACCGCGCCAAGCATAAGGTTTTCACGCACGCTCAGGTCTGGCACCAAGGACAGCTCCTGAAACATGCAGACAAGCCCGCGCGACATCGCATCAGCGGGGCCCTTTAGTCGGGTGACGGCATTGTCGACTTCAATGTCACCAGATGTCGGTTGAATGACCCCTGAGACGAGTTTCATCAATGTTGATTTGCCGGCACCATTCTCGCCCAGCACTGCGTGGATTTCGCCGCCGAAACACGAAAAATCAACGTCGGACAATGCCCGGGTCGCGCCATAGACTTTAGAGACGCCGCGAAGGCGCACAATAGGGTGTTCAGATCGAGGCATCACAGGCCGTCCGCTTTAAAGGGAGCGTTCCGGCAACGCGACGCTGCCGGAACAAATTTCACCACTATCAGGTGTTATCAGCGGATTGACCAAGCAGCTCTTCAGGTGTGAAGGGCGCAAAGCAATCAGGGAAACCTGTGCCTGTGTTGAACGACTTCGGCAGCTCCGGAAAGAAGTTCACACCGGCTTCAAGGTCTGCGGCATTCAGTTGCGGGATCGGCAGGAACACTGTTTGTGGCAGTGCGTTTCCTTGCAGCAATGCAACGGCGGCCTCAAGGGCCACAGCGGACATAGCAGGTGCCTGAGCGGCTGAAATGCCGGGGATATCAAGTTCGTCCATCAGCATGCGAACGCCATTCTCGCCGTCCACGCCCATGGGAACAATCGGATGCCCAGCGGCTTGCATTGCGTTGATGGTACCTGCGGATCCATGCTGAGAAACGACCGCATCAAATTGGCCGTGTGTTGCAAGCGCGTCGGCGACAACTTTTTGGCTCGTGCCAGTGTCCCAGTTGCCAACAACCTCGACGATCTCAAGACCTTCGACATTCTCAAGCACACTCATCATGCCAAGGCGGCGATCGCGGTCTGTGGCATTACCAGGAAGCCCGTTCACCATCAGGATCTTGTCGGCAGTTCCGCCAAGTTCATCCATAACGGCCTGCGCCTTGAGGCGGCCCAATTCCAGCTGGCTTTCATTGATCTGTACGACCTGATCGGTGTCCAAAACGTTGTCGAATGGAACAAGGACAGTGCCTTGGCGTGCAGCCCTGCGGATCACTGGCTCAAACGCGCTCGGGTTGACGGCGATGAAAGTGATCGCATCATATCCAGCGGCAATGAAGTTATCGATGGCTGCGATTTGTGCTGCGCTGTCGTTACCTACGGATACGACCGTGAACTCTTCGATGTTTGCAGCGTTCTCTGGGCGTGCGGCCCAAGCCTTAGATGCCTGAATAGCTGCGATGCGCCAATCGTTCCCGGCAAATCCGTTCACAAACGCCATTTTGTAAGGCCCATCCTTGGCCTCACCCTGAATTGTAATGCTTCCCGGCGCAGGCGCAAAACACTCTGCACGGTAAGTTTCTGCGGATGCATGTGAAGCAACAAGTGCCGCCAACGCAGTTCCCAGCATAAGATTTTTCATTCGGTCTCCTCCCAGAGTTCCACTATTTTGAGTATGTTTACGTAAACATATAGCTTAACAAACATGTTTACGTAAACATATGTCAAGTGATTCTAACGATTGCACCCGACTTTTTACGAATGGAGACTGGATTTGCCGGACCAGAAAACAGCGCGCCCGACAATGGATGATGTCGCTGACCGTGCAGGTGTAAGCCAGATGACAGTCTCACGTGTCATGAACGGAAAGGGCTATATTTCAAGTAAAGTGCGCGATCAGGTGAATGCTGCGGCCGCTGAAATTGGCTATGTGCAAAACCGGTTGGCGCGCGGGCTTCGTTCTGAACAATCGTCTTTGATCGCCGTTGTCCTTCCGACACTTGGCAATACAGTGTTCACAGAAGTTTTGCGCGGCATTACTGACGCTTTGACAGCGCAAAGCTTTCGTCCTGTCTTTGGTTTGACCGAATATTCCGAAGATCGCGAGTATGAATTAGTGCGAGACTTGCTGTCGTGGCGTCCATCCGGCATCGTATTGGCTGGGCTGGAACATTCCGACCAAACCAGACAAGCGATTGCTGCGTCTGGCGTACGCGTTGCCGAAGTCATGGATATTGATGGTAAACCAATCTCGACCGCGTTCGGGCTGTCGCAAATCGCCGCCGGGCAGGTCACAGCCCAACATATGTTGGACAAAGGTCACCGTCGGTTCATTTATGCAGGAAGCCAGAGTGGCTCCGATCTGCGGGCCGGTAAACGCCTTGAAGGATTCCGCCAGAAGGTGCGCGAGGCAGGAGGTGCAATGATATCCGAAATCATCAGTTCACTGCCGTCCTCAATGGTGGAAGGGCGTAAAATGACAGCAGAGATCCTGTCCTCCACCGACCGCCCGGACGCGATTTACTACTCCAATGATGATTTGGCAGCAGGTGGCATCATGCATTGCCTCACCGAAGGCATCAGCATCCCCGAAGACATCGCGATGGCAGGATTCAATGGGTTGCCTTACCTTGATGCGCTGCCAATCCAACTGACAACGATAAGGACGCCTCGCTATGAAATTGGCTTGCAGGCAGGACAGCTTTTAGCAATGCAAGGCGAGGCTGATGCGAGCATCGCGCCGAAATTGGTTGATTTGGGCTTTGAGTTGAGTGTCGGGCAAAGCTGCTGAACCATCGAAGGTGAGACCTCTTGCTTTTTTACTCGCCATGTGAGGAACGGACAGAATTGCTCGCTTGGTAATAGTAGTGAGGCCTGATGGTATACAACTTATGTGCAATCCATGTTGAATGTCGGAAAAGGGCAGTAAAGCAGACTTGCTTACAACGTCACTAAAATGGCGCTTTGTCCGCAAAGCAGACCTCGGTGCTGACTGCAGCGAAGGTCCGCTCTCCGCCCTTAGTGTCGAATGCTGCACATGAACATCGATGAAGTTTCCGATTTTGGCAGGGACTTCCGCTTCCGGCCCTTAAACAAACAAACGGGAAGCATGCTAGATGCGCTTCATGAGTTTTATCGTCCTTGTTTGTGCAGTGATAGCAGCCATCCGTAAGCGCTGGGGATGGTTGGTGTTCTTCTTGTTGCTCATGGTTGTCTTCTTCGGTTGATCTTTGGGCGGCATCTTGAACGCGTACCCCAAATGCTGTGACCCAAAGCAATAGTCCGCCCAAGCCTGCATCATCGGCCGCCGTTGCTCTAGCAAATCCGTCCTGTGATATGCCGCTTCGGTGGCGCTTTTTACAGCATGGGACAGCGCACGTTCCGCGAGATCCTTTGAGTATTGATGCTCTGAGGCCCAATCCCGCAAGCTCGATCTAAAACCGTGAACTGTCGCAATACGTCCAGGAGAGTCACTCTCGATTTTGTTGTCCCGCAAAACTTTGGTCATCGTCATGTCGCTCACCGGAACCGTGCCACGAGACGAAAATACCCACGGCCCTTCATGCGAAAACCCCTGCCGCGCCTCCAGAACCTCGAGGGCCTGAGTTGACAGGGGCACGCGATGTTGCTTTCCCTTCTTCATGCGCTGGGCGGACAACGTCCAAACTCGAGTGTCGAAATCGATCTCATCCCAAGTCAAGCCGCGCACCTCACCGGAGCGGGTACCAGTCAAAATGACGAACATGAGCGCTTGTTTCCCAACGCTCAAACCGTCGCCCGCAAACAATTGATTTGCTACATTCGGGAGATCTCGCCAAGCAACAGACGGGAAATGTTCAACGCGGTCGCGCTTGCTCTTTTGCTTGGGAAGCAGGGCCGAGACGGCTGAGACTGGATTTGTCGGGGCAAACTCATGCGCCAAGCACCATGTCATAACGCGTTCGCATCGTTGCCTAACCCTGCTGGCGGTTTCCGGCTTTGACAACCAAATCGGCTTCAGAACGCGCGCGAAGTCTGCTGTTTTGAGCTCATCCACCGGCATATGACCAATCTCTGGGCACGCGTAGGTAAGCAAAGTATTGATCCACTGGTCCCGGTGTTTCTTGTTTTTAAACGACGGGGCAATATCGGCATAAGCGCGTTGGCACGCTTCTTCAAAACTCGGGGTGCGGCCATCGTCAACGTCTGTACCACGGTTCCTTTTGCACTCCTCGATGGGGTCGATGCCTTGGGCAATTAGTTCACGTGCCTCAAAGGCGGATTTGCGCGCCGATAAAATACTCACCGCCGGATAGCTCCCAAGCCCCATATCGCGGCGCTTTTGGGTCTCCGGGGATACAAACCGCATCGTGAATTTCCCGGCACCATTCGATTTCCCAGGACGAAGGTACAAACCTGTCGCCCCGCCAACGGCGAGGGGTTTCCCGCTGGCCTGAATTTTGCGCGCCTTAGCATCCGTTAGCATTGATAATCGCTCCCTTCATGAAGCATCAGCCCCACATCTAGACCCACATTAGGCGTGAGATTGGATGAAACGAATTGTTACCCTATGGTGCGCACTACATCAATAAATGATTGTTTTAAAAGAGGAAGGCATGCACCTTCATACAGGGTGTCATCAGATGAAACGTAATGATGGCGGACTGTCTCTCCGCCATTATACATTTTTGTCTAATTTCAATGGGTCGCCTTGGGCGACTTTTTTCGTTTATTTGATTGGACTTAAAGCGACTCTCTCTTTTTGTTGGATTTCTTTCGATTACCCCTGCACACTTTCCTTGAGTGGTACATAACGTGGTATTTTTTAGATGGCCCTATATGGCAAGCTAACCAAGAAACTAGTTGAGAACCTCGGCGCTGGGCGGCATGGCGACGGTGGTGGCCTCTACCTTGTTGTGGACCCTTCTGGTGCGCGACGCTGGATCGTTCGGGTTGTCGTTAAGGGGCAGAAAAATAAAGTGGGTGGACCGTTGCGTACGGATTTTGGGTTGGGCGGTGCGGATATCGTCACGCTGAACCAAGCTCGAGATCGCGCATTAGAATACCGCCGGATGGCTAAGCAGGGCCTAAACCCTCGCTTTAACGCCAAGCGCGAGATCCCGACTTTTGAAGAAATTGCCCAGCAGGTGCATATCGACCGCTTGCCCACATGGAAAAACCCCAAACACGGACAACAATGGATCAACACCCTGCGCGACTACGCGTTCCCAAAGATCGGGCGCATGCCTGTGGATAGTATTGATCAGCCCGAAGTGATGATGTGCCTCGCACCCATTTGGACCGAAAAGCATGAAACCGCACGACGGTTGTCGCAGCGCATCAAAGTTGTGCTGGATGTGGCAAAGTCCAAAGGGTTCCGGTCAGGAGAAAACCCCGTAACGGCCATTAAAGACGCGCAGGTTCTGCCCAAAGTGAAGACCAAACCAAAGCATCACAAAGCCATGGGCTGGCAGGACGTTCCAGCGTTCTACGCGGACCTCTCGCACCGCAATGCAATGGCGGCGAAGGCGTTGATGTTCACCTGCCTTACTGGATCGCGCACTGGCGAAGTGCTCGGCATGCGCTGGGCGGAATTGGATTTTAACGCTTGTCTTTGGACCTGCCCGGAAGAGCGGATGAAGACAGGCGACGCCCATCGTGTTCCTCTCACGGATGAAATGCTGGCAATTATTGAGCCCCTGAAAACCATGCAGTCCGATTTTGTATTTGAAGGTCAGAAGCGGCACAGGCCTCTCTCTAATATGGCGATGTTAATGCTCCTGCGTCGTATGGGAGTTGAGGGCGTCACCGTTCACGGCTTCCGCTCCGCTTTCCGCGACTGGGTCTCTGAAGTGGCCAATGTACCGCACGAAGTTGCCGAAAAAAGCCTGTCGCACAAAGTTGGAAACAATGTGGAGCGGGCCTATGCTCGCTCTGATCTACTAGAGAAACGGCGCGCCTTAATGAAGCAGTGGTCCCAGTTCGCGACCTCAAATCAAACCTAGAGCAAAGGACACGTGATGTTTTGCCCCCCTGACTACGTCCCACTGGCTAAGCTGTGGCGGGAGTTCTTTGAACGCCATGGTGTTTCACTCTGCCCCGTGCCCGTGGAAAATATTGGGAGGAAGGATTTAGCTCTAAAAACGAGTTTGGCTCTCCGCTAGATTTTACCGAGGACGTGTTCCTTTCAACGCTCGACACCTTCCCACATTTTCTCGCATCCGCTGATGGTCTTATCAGTAGCATCCAACCGACCGTTGGTTTGAGCGGGTCCAGCCTATTTCTGAAGGCGACAGTTTTTGAGAGTACCGTCATTGCGAACGATCCGAGCGAAGCAGGAGAAGACGGCTCTTGGCTCAGAAGGATGGGATCGGAGAGATTCACACCTTGGCCTCATCCCTATGGAGAGACAAAAGCTTGGCAACAAATCTATCCCGCTCCAATTTCTTCAAAGCTCGCTTTGGAGAGCTTAAAACAAGAGCAATTCCATACGCTGCCCTTTACCTTTGAACGCGCACGTTTTGTCGTGCCCACTGAGACCCCTCCTTGGGCTGAAGACGTCATCGACGAACACTATATCAAAACCATTTTTACACATTTTTTGGGCCGCGCGTTTTGCCTTCACAAGGCGCATGCCGCCAAATGGCGCACGTCCCACATTAAAAACCCAGAGTTTCTCAAGCAGTTGGGTCCGAGTTCTACTTTCGACAACGTTAGTCCAGGTCGGCCCCGGAAACTTGAGCTGGCCTACGAAGCTTATTGCGCACTCAATCCAAATGGTCATTCAGGTCCGTGGAAAGTTGTACGCAGAGACCTTTCTATTACCTTTGGAATTCAGGTTTCCGAGAGGACATTACAGCGCATGAAAAATTGTCCAAAAAATTATTGAACAAAATCAATGGATTTACCGCGACAAAAAGATTTTTACTTTTGTCATTTTTGTCAGACTTCCAAAAACGGGGGCAATCAAGTCAGTTCTGAGGACCGAAACAAATCGGAGAAACTCAGATGTTACCCAAACTATTCGATCAAGGCCGAACATATGTCCTTGGCGATCCAGACCTCGAGATCCTTGGGGATCGAGAAAAACTCGCTCAATGGCGACACAAAGGCATGGGCCCGGCGTACTACCGCCTTGGTCGAAAGATCATTTATCGTGGGAGCGATTTAAATGTCTGGGTAGATGCGCAGCGGATAGATCCAGCTGCACGGGGGGATATCCTATGCCCAAAATGAAAACATCGATTCAGCTCGACCTTTTCTCAACGGATAACTCTAAGCCCGCAGCACCCAACACCGATCAAACCTGCAAACCCGGCGTAGTATGCACCTTGTGTCCGGAAACCTATTTGTCAGACCAAGAAGTTGCCGCACGTTTTAGCGTGTCGCGCGCGACCATCTGGCGTTGGGTCGACAAGGTGTCGGGATTTCCATACCCCATAAAAACCACCCCAGGAACTACGCGCTGGAAAGTCAGTGATCTCGTGCGTTTTGAAACGATACAGGCGGAGAAAAGACCGCTTCAGCCCGAAATAAAGATGGCTGGAGGTGTGTCGTGACCCGTTCTTACAAGGGAGTGTTCGTCAAAAAGCACCGCGTCTATTCTGTTGAGGATCTCATGGCGCTCTACAATACCTCGGCAAATACGGTGTCGAACTGGGTTGGAGAAGGATTAATCCCATCAGACCGCCATCGACCCTATCGTTTTCAAGGTGCCGCCGTTCGCCATTTTCATAAGCAAAGACAGGACCGATTGAAGATCAATCTTAGGCCAGGGGAGTTCAAGTGCACTGGGTGCAAAGCCGCTGTATTTCCCGCAATTGAAACGGTTCGCGATGTCTCTCTCAAAACAGGGAAGCACATGTATTCTGCTGTGTGTCCCGACTGTTCCGCCCACATCCACAAGATACCATCTGCGACAGATTGCGACATTATTGAGGATTGTCGCAATCCAAATACCACCAAGGACCAACTACACGAAGCTAACAGCAAAGTCCCCGGTGGTATTTGGATCAAAGAGGACAACAACGCGCCAGCCCCTTGGTTTGCGAATGACAGAATTATTTACAACTGGCTGATCTACGCAAATAGATACGACGACAAGACTGTAGATCGGCACCTTTCCGCCATTCGTTTTTGCGAAAACATAACGGAAGGAAAAGACTTCAGCAGCTTCACGGTCGAAGATCTCTCCAAGGTACGGAACGATTTAAAACGGCGCGCCCGCGCGGATGCAGAGGGTCGGCTATCGCCTTCGACGATCAAGCACATTGCCTCACACCTCGCAGCATTCTTTGAGTGGCTCTTGAAACAGGATGGCTTCAAGCGCCTCCCAAAGGACCTCCCTGACTATTGCAAACTGCCAAGGGCCACCTTTTCTGCAGCACTGCCGCGCGCAGTAAAGGCATACCCAACAATCGGAGAAACCGAGGAAATGCTGTTCAATATGCCCTCCAGAACGATTAACGATAGGCGGGCGCGTGCTCTATTTGCTCTCGCGTTTCTTGGCGCGCTGCGTGCTGATACTTTGGTGTCGCTAAAAATCCAGCACTTTGACATACCAAATCGACGTATTATCCAAGATGGAACCGCTGTTAGATCTAAAAACGGCAAAAGCGCATATATTACTTGGTTCCCAATACCTAAAATATTCGAGAATGAGGTCATCGCGTGGGCGCAGATCTTAACGGAAAAAGGCTTCAGACAGCAAGATCCGTTATTTCCAAGTTCAACGTGGCTTGGAGACCCTCAAAAGGTGCAGAAAGTGGGCCGCGCGCCTATTCCTGTGATGTCGACGAAACACGCAGCGTCCGACGCGTTTTTACGGGCATCCCAAACCAGTGGAATCAAATACACACCACATGACTCTAAACACGCAATCAGTGGGGCGCGGGATGCAAAACACCTGACACATAAGCAACGTAAAGCTTGGTCCGAAAACATGGGGCATGAACACGAGCGCATCACCGAGACGCATTATGCGAGATTCTCAGATGTCCAACGCGCCGAAGTCCTAGAAAGCATCGAAGAAAATAAGCCGGGCAATACCTTGGAGCTATCAAAAGATGAACAAATGCTGATTGAGGGCCTCCTAACGCGCTTTCGGAAAGTGTCAATCGCAGAGTGAAAAGGATCCAAGTCGCGGCGGGGTATTTCTCCACTAAGTTATTGTTTATACTATGCTTTGGTGCGTGTGCCCTCATATAGCTAACGCGTGCCAAAGCGCATGTTGGTCCTTGGGCCGACATTGTTCTGAACTTGATGTGTTTTGGTTATTGGCGGCTCTTACGGCTATGTTTGAACCGGTAACTCTCGCCATTCATCTCCAGGATATGGACGTGATGGGTCAAACGATCCAGCAGCGCGCCTGTGAGCCGTTCGGTACCAAAGACTTCGGTCCACTCATCGAAAGGCAGGTTCGAAGTGATTATAATTGAGCCGCGTTCGTAGCAATGGGATATCACCTCGAAGAGGAGTTCCGCACCAGATTTGCTGAGGGGCACAAATCCCAATTCATCGATAATCAACAGGTTCTGGCTTGTCAGTTGCTTTTGCAGCCGCTGCAATCTCCTCTCATCCTGGGCTTCAATCAGATCATGCACCAAGGCTGCCGCTGTCGTGAAGCGTACTTTCAACCCTCTTTAGCACGCGGCCAATCCAAGCCTTAAAGCGATGTGGGTCTTGCCTGTACCTGAGGGTCCCAGCTCGATAATGTTTTCTCTGCGATCGATATAATCACATCGAGCCAAATCCATGGTCAGGGGTTTGTTCAAACTGGGCATGATTTTGAAGTCAAAGCAGGCAGAACCAGCTTTCCCTCCCGTGCCATGCGCCGCCATTCCGATAAATGATTGGCCCGCATATCATACCGCCGTGCCACGGCGCCCACCGATACACCCTCCACTAACGTCTCGGCCACGATTTGCGCTTTCACCGCATCTGGCCACCGACGATGATCACGCGGCCCCACTATCATATCAATGTTACTGAGAAACTCCGTTGAGCGCTCCATGGAGACACTCCCTAATAATCCATCCATCAGGACTGAAGCGCAGATTAGGGGATCACAAGGAAGGTGGGGGCCGCGCACCGCTCTGATGTCTTTTGTCAATGATTTTGACGTACTAAAGAGCCCGTTGGTTCAGGCGAAGGATTATATAGCGTCCATTGGTGGGAACGAGATCTGAAGACGTCGGTGAACAAGCTCTGATGCGCG
This sequence comes from Falsihalocynthiibacter sp. CO-5D18, assembly GCF_041205445.1. Taxonomy (NCBI): domain Bacteria; kingdom Pseudomonadati; phylum Pseudomonadota; class Alphaproteobacteria; order Rhodobacterales; family Roseobacteraceae; genus Falsihalocynthiibacter; species Falsihalocynthiibacter sp. CO-5D18. The sequence continues at coordinate 28,245 of NZ_JBGFCF010000024.1, forward strand.
GATTGGATACCGCATGACCGCGTGTGCGTCTCGGGGCTATTCCTGTCTTACATCGGGCGTCAACTTTTGTTGGCCACAAAGCGGTGCCGGATATTCCCCTGCCGTGATCTCGTCCCCGCCAATGAGCGCGGAAGATGGTGCTGATTAGGACACGGGCATTGTCCTACGGGCGATGTCCCACATGAACGCTGAAAGCTCGCGTGCAATGGCGGTCGTGATCACTGTTTTCTTTTTGCCCCGTTGGCTAAGCCGCCGATACCGTGCTGTCAGCCTTGATTGCGCCTTCCAAGCGATGTCCTGAATCTCTGGCGGTAATTTTTGCAAAACGTAAAGCTTCTTTTCCCCGATCTTTGATGGGAAACGATACGTCCAAGCCCCCTCGACAAGCGTCCGCCGAACCCTGGAATTTCCCGCCTTGGTGATCCCGCCGCGTTTGGTTGTTTGTCCCGTTGAGTATTCGCTTGGCACCAAACCCAGATAGGCCATCAGTTTGCGTGGGTTCTCAAACCGGCGCACATCACCAATCTCGGACATGAATGTCACTGCACTGATCAAGGCGACACCGCGCAACGCCTGCAACGCCTCAACAACCGGCCCTAATTTCCAGTCTGGCACCAGTTCCTCAATACAAGCCGTTAACCGCCCAACCCGTTCCACAGCATGGCGTTCGGCCAGAACCATCTCTTGCAAAGCTATCTGCTGCGCAGGGTGATCAAAGGACTGTCGCTGCAACCAACGTCGGTAGCGCATTTTCCAGGGTTTGGTGCGATAATAAATCCGCCCATGTCGCAGAAGAAACGCCGAGATCAGTTGTCGCTTGTGGCGCTGATCCTGCGCCGCGCTGTCGCGTGCCCGCACCAAATCCCGCATCGCTTCATGGGTCTCGTCAGGCACCCAAATTGGCGTCAACTCGCCCGCTCTAAGAAGACGCGCAAGGCGTTCCGCATCCCGCCTATCCGTTTTGATCTGTTCACCCGGACGCACCGGGATCAAAGAGGGAGCTATCACATAGCAGGTGAACCCAAAGGCTGTGATCTGGCGATACAACCCATAACCAGTTGGCCCCGCCTCGTAGCAAATTTCGACTCGGTCGAACCGCGCTGCCAATTTCTTGAGGAACCTATCGACAGAGCTGGGGGCAGTAGAAATAGCCCCCCAATCCCGTATCTCACCGTCTCTGCCATCATCTGCAACCGAAACCGCTAATGTGGCTTTGGACGCGTCAAGCCCAACGAAAACTGCTTTCTCTTTGCTATTCATAGAAATCCTCCAAAAATGAAGGGCAACACAATGTTTAGCCCAACTGGAGGTAAGCATAAAACCTCACCGCACTAAACTGCCCTGCAAAAGACATGCGGTCTTACTTCAAATTGATGATGTCGACAAAAGGAAAATGGCGCAAACCGGACGGTGCCCATCGACTGCCAGAAATCATTCAGGGGATTGCCTTCAAGGACGGTATCAAAGAAGCTCAACTTGCCGCCTGATTACGCCGTCACCAACTTTTGGGCATAGCTCCCTAACTTGAGTTCGCACAAATGTGCCACCGTTCTAGCCTTAGATCTGAGCTGTTCCTCTGCGACGATGGAGCAGCATAAATCAGAGTCAATTTCGTGTGGTTGAACAATATTTTGTGACAAGTAACTCCAGTCGCATTTATGCTATTGACTAAAATCAGGATATTATTCAAATGCCAGACATGGTGTTTAAAATGCTCAAAAATGAACTAATCCGGATTGGTACTTTGCTAGTCCTATTGGTTGCTATTTTTGTATCGCTGCCGGCGGCAACGCATGCGTTCATGGACCTACATACCACATCCAATATCGTTGATACGATGGCCGCCTCGGAAGAAAGCGATCACAAGAGCGAACACGCGTGCAATTGTTGTCAGGAAGTTTGCACGATGGTGTTTTTTTTCGAGCATGAGCCGTCGACGAGCAACATCCTGAAGGACTACCACGTTCAACTGATTCATCCGGCTTTACGCTCACACGACGATCACGACTTTCTGCGCCCACCAAACACCTGAGACATAGGGCTGCTTCTGGCAGTTTTTGATGTTTGCTAACGTAACTTTGCGTTGGCTTTATGCTTCCCTATCTCAGGTAAAATCAAATGAAAATTCAATTGTTGTTCGGAGCATTCGCTCTGGCACTTGGCGCGTGCAGTGCGGAGTCAACACCGCTGCCCGATGTGACCTCGCAAACTCAAACGTCCGCGCAATCCGCTCCCCTGCGCACCCTAGATCAATCCAACCTCTTCGCAGGGTTCCAAGCTTATTCCCCAAGTGATCCCCAGTCCTGGCGATCATTGAATGATGCTCAATCGGAGGCAGCCGAATGAGACATCGAAAATGGACGATCCTCTTGGTGACCCCCGTAATCCTTGCGGCGTGCGCACAAAATGTCCCTGACAAATATACAGATTCCAAAGTTGGTTTCATGGCGGTTTCCAACCAAACTTCGGGGGCCATCGGCAAACGCACTGCTTTTGCACAAACGAAATCCGAGAACGACGCGCTTGCCCAAGAAGTGCGCGGCATGGTTCAGAAAAAGACCATTTCGGTGGAGACTGCGGTACAGGCAGCGTTGCTCAACAACAAAGGTTTGCAATCTTCTTATGCTGAAGTGGGTCTGTCTGCTGCCGAAGCTTGGCAGGAATCGACACCCGAAAACCCCATCGTTTCATTAGGGTTATTTGGAGTTGGAGCGCCTGAACTGGGCCTTTACAAGACATTGGAAACAATGGTCGCGTTTAACCTGCTGGATGCCAAAACTCGCAAACAGCGGATGGCTGTGGCGGATGCACGATATCAGCAAGCACAATTGAGTGCGGTGAATGATACTTTGGCGTTGGCCAATCAAACCAGAGTGGCATGGATCAATGCGGTCGCAGCGTTTGAAACCCTAAGCTATCTGCGACGTGCCGGCGAGGCCGCCGCCGCAGGGTCGGAACTGGCGGAACAACTGGGCAAAACTGGCGCGTTAAACAAAGCGGGTCAGGCGCGAGAATTTGCGTTCAACGCGGAATTGGCAGGACAAGTTGCCAAGGCCAAGCTTGAAGCGACACTGGCCAAAGAGGACCTCACGCGACTAATGGGCCTCTGGGGAGCAGACGCCAATTACTATGTGCCAGACGCGCTGCCACCGCTGCCAAAATCGAAGCCTTGGATCGCATCGATTGAAAAAGCAGCCTTGGCCAATCGGGTGGATTTGAAAGTTGCCAAAGTTGGTTTGGAAGCTCAGGCCCGTGCCTTTGGCCTGACGGATCAGACCCGTTTGGTAACAGACCTTGAGTTGATTGCAGGGTTTGAATCTGAGCGCGAAAGCGAGAATGGTGTCACGGATACCAGCACGCGCCCACAGTTTGAGTTGGAGTTCGCAATCCCGATCTTTGACACGGGTGCCGCACGGATGCGCACCGCAGAACTGAGCTATATGCGGGCGGCGAATACGCTGGCGGAACGCGCAGTCAACGTCCGTTCTGAAGCCCGCAGCGCCGAGATTTCCTATCATTTCTCCTATGAAATCGCACGTCACTATCGCGATGTTGTGGTGCCCCTCCGCACCACAATCGAGGAGGAAGGATTGCTGAGTTACAACGGCATGATCACCAACACTTTTGAACTGCTCACAGACGTGCGCGAAAAACTGGCGAGTTCGCTTGAGGCAGCAAATGCCAAACGCGACTTCTGGTTGGCACAGGCCAATGTGACAGCCGCGATTTACGGCGGCGGATCAGGCTCTGCGGCTGGTGGTGAGGGTATGGAAATTGCTGCAAGCGGTGGCGCAGGACATTGAAAGGGTTTGATATGTTGAACAGACGACAATTGCTGGGGGCTGGTGCTGCGGGCGCGGCCTTGGTGTCCTCGAAAACTTGGGCACAGACTTCTAACATGGGCCTACCAGAAGCCGCCGTGATGGAAAGCGCGGCAACCCAGATCACGCCACGCCCTTCAAGTGGGCCAGATTACAACCCCGTTGTCACCCTCAATGGTTGGACTTTGCCGCACCGTATGAACAACGGCGTCAAGGAATTCCATCTGGTGGCGGAACCCGTCGAGCGCGAACTGGCCGAGGGCATGACCGCGCATTTGTGGGGGTATAACGGCCAATCCACGGGCCCGACAATCGAAGCCGTTGAAGGCGATCGTGTCAGGATTTTTGTCACCAACAGGTTGCCCGAACATACCACAGTGCATTGGCACGGGCTGATTTTGCCCTCTGGGATGGACGGGGTTGGCGGCCTTAGCCACCCAGGGATTCCACCTGGAAAAACCTATGTCTATGAGTTCGACTTAACGAAATCAGGCACCTTTATGTATCACCCACATGCCGATGAGATGGTGCAAATGGCGATGGGGATGATGGGCATGTTTATCGTGCATCCCAAGGACCCCGCTTTCATGCCCGTGGATCGCGATTTCCTGATTATGCTCAACGCGTTTGACATTGATCCGGGAACCTATGTGCCACGGGTGATGGAGATGACCGACTTTAATCTCTGGACGTGGAATAGCCGCATTTTCCCTGACATCGACCCACTTGTGGTTAATCGGGGCGACAAGGTACGGGTGCGGGTTGGTAATTTGACCATGACAAACCATCCTATCCACATGCACGGTTATGACTTCAAGGTGACCTGTACCGATGGTGGCTGGGTTCCTGAAACGGCGCAATGGCCCGAAGTCTCTATCGACATCCCTGTGGGGGCGATGCGCGCCTATGAGTTCGACGCCGAGCATCTTGGGGACTGGGCCATCCATTGCCATAAATCGCACCATACGATGAATGCGATGGGGCATGATGTGCCAACGTTTATTGGCGTCGATAAGCGCAAACTGACCAAACAAATCCGCGAGTTCCAGCCTGAATACGCGCCGATGGGCACTGCTGGAATGGCTGATATGGGGGTCATGGAGATGCCCCTACCCGACAACACCATTCCGATGATGACCGGCTGGGGGCCGTATGGCCCGATTGAAATGGGCGGCATGTTCTCGGTTGTGAAAGTTCGCGAAGGGATCGACGCCGACGATTACAGCGACCCCGGTTGGTATGAAAACCCTCCCGGAACTCAGGCCTACGAATGGACCGGTGCCCTGCCCGATTACGCAGAGGTCCATGACGCCAAAACACGCATTACCCCGAAACCAACCTCCAAGGGCTAACTGGCCTTTATCGCTAATCCCCTAAACCAAACAGGAAAATAAAATGAAGAATCTACTTCTTGCGACTGTTGCCTCTCTTTCGCTTGCCGCTCCCGGATTCGCCTCGGGCACACATAATGATGGTCACGGTGAACAATTGGAAATCGGCGTCCCCGGTGAGGCCGAACAGGTTAGCAGAACCGTCAAAGTGTCGATGAAAGAAACCGATGATGGCGACATGGTGTTCGAGCCTGCCGAACTGAGCTTTGCCAAGGGCGAAACCGTGCGCCTCGAAATCACCAACATGGGGGAATCGGAGCATGAATTCGTCCTCGATACGGTCGAGCGCAACGTGACCCACAAGGAACTGATGGCGAAAATTGACATGGAGCATGACGACCCAAATTCGGTGCGCCTTGATGCAGGTGCCAGCGGCGAGATCATCTGGACGTTTTCAAACGCCGGCACCTTCGAGTTCGCCTGCTTGATCCCCGGACACTATGAATCGGGCATGTTTGGCCCTGTAAACGTAAACTAAACCAACTTGAAAAATAGGAAAATTACCATGAAAATTACAACCACTCTTGTGGCCACTGCGATTGCACTCATGTTGACAGTAACTGGCTCACTCGCGGGTACTCTTACCAAAGGTACAGTCAAAAAAATCGACACCAAAGTCGGCAAAATCACGATCATTCACGAGGAACTCGTCGATCTCGATATGCCCGCCATGACTATGGTGTTTCGCGTTTCCGATGACGGTATGCTCACACAACTTGCGGAAGGCCAAGAGATAGAGTTTGTTGCCGACCGTGTGAACGGCAAGCTGACTGTCGTTGAACTTAAATAGGTCAATGCTCTAGGGGCTGCAAAAATACCCCCTTCCAGATCACAAATTGAGTTGGGAGCAAGGAATTCATCTCTTTGCTCCCAACGGGTTTCTGAGATTGTTTCTGTCCGCTAGTGTCCGCCTTCGGCCTGTGGAGCGGTCCAACGTGACAGATAGATGCGCTCAAAGACAAAGACTGTAGTGGGTGGTGTCAGACTAATTCGAACTCGTCTCAGCTAGGCTAGGATCCCTGCCCTTTTATGCCGCACAAAAGCCGCGCCACTCAGTAAGAGCCGCGTTGCGATTGGCTTAGAAATGAACTCTTTGCGATAGGCTGCGATCCTGATTGAAGTGGTTGAAAACGGATGCGTGAACGGAAACAAATTTCTGCAAACTTCGCATTCGGCGAAAGCAGTGAATCGCTCGCTCTCGTCGTCGGAACGGCAAGTGTGAATTCTCAGCGCGATTGTTTTTCCAGCGTCCTGTTTCCTGTTTCGCCGCGTTACCAATCACCTTCATCGCGGCGCCGTATGAGCGAAATTTGTCAGTGACTATAATCTCAGGCTGACCATACCGTTTCATCGCTTTCTTCATAAATTTAAGGGCTGTGCCCTCATCGCGGCGCTTGGTGGCGTAACTTTCCAACACCTCACCTTCATGATCGACCGCTAGCCATAAGTAGTGACGTTCGCCGTTTACTTTCAAAACAAACCTCATCTAGGTACCACTGCCATTGAGGCCAGGATCGCAATCGTTCCACTCGTTTCTTCCGTATCTCAGATGCAAACATTGGCCCGAACCTGTTCCACCAAAACCGAACTTTTTCGTGGCTGACGTCAATCCCTCGTTCGTGGAGTAAATCCTCTACGTTTCGAAGTGAGAGCGGAAATCGGACGTAGAGCTTTACCGCAAGGCGTATAATCTAAGGGCTCGTTTTGAAGTAAGGGAAAAGGGAGCGTTTTGTCATGGCCAAACGCTAGTTGCTGGCCCTGCCCGCCTCAAGCGAATTTCCTCTGACGGTGCCTCACCGACTTTTTCTTGCCATACTCAATTCAAAAAGGCCGCCCCGGTTAAGGGCGGCCTCGGTTGTTTGCAAAATCTCTTACTTGGATCCCATCTGGGAGAAGATCTTGTCCTTTGCATCGCCGATGGTGAAGCTACCCGGTTTCTGACGTGGCGGGTATTCTTCGAACGTGGCGAGGAACTGACCCACATACTCTGCTGCGGGAAGCAGCAGGAACACGTGGTCCAGATACCAATCCCAATAGGTATTCGACGTCACATTGGCGCGCTCGTACGGATCGCGACGCAGGTTGAACAACAAGGGAATGCGCAGTTCGGTCCATGGCTCGGCCCAAGCTTGTAGGGTCTGAGGATAGCGGTGCTCAAGGAAGATCGCTTTCCAGTCGTTCACGCGCAACGCCGTCAGGTCACCATCATCAGAGAAGTAGAACACCTCTTTGCGAGGCGTATCCTCTTCCTCGCCTAGCAGATAAGGCAGAGTGTTATAGCCGTCCAAATGAACCTTGTAGTCACGACCGCCGCCAACTTCGGCAACTGTCACGCCTTCCAACAGCTTTTCCTTGATTTCTGGTTCGCCGGCCATCGCAACGAAGGTCGGCAACCAGTCCATGTGGTGCATAATTGCGTTGGAGACAGAACCCGGCTCAATCTTGTTGGGCCAACGGACCATCGCAGGCACACGCCACCCGCCTTCCCAGTTGGTGTTCTTTTCGCCACGGAACGGCGTCATGCCCGCATCAGGCCAGCTGTTCAAATGCGGGCCATTGTCGGTTGAATAAAACACAAAGGTCTCTTCCGCGATGCCAAGTTCATCGAGAAGATCGAGGAACTGACCGATATGCATGTCGTGTTCGACCATGCCGTCGGCATACTCATCCTGCCCGGACACGCCGCGCAACTCGTCTTTAACGTGCGTGCGGAAGTGCATTCGCGTTCCGGACCACCACACGAACCATGGCACGTCGGCTTCTTCCTGACGCTTGATGAAATCGAGCGCTGCAGCTACGGTTTCATCATCCACAGTTTCCATGCGCTTTTTAGTCAGCGGTCCTGTATCTTCGATTGTGCCATCGGCGGATGACTTGACAACTCCCCGTGGGCCATAGGCTTCTCTGAACGCAGGATCATCTGGGTAGTCTTCCAGCTCCGGTTCTTCTTCGGCATTCAAGTGATAGAGATTGCCAAAGAATTGGTCGAAACCATGGTTGGTTGGCAGCATATCGTCTTGATCGCCCAAGTGGTTTTTGCCAAATTGGCCGGTCGCATATCCTTGCGCCTTAAGCAAACCAGCAATCGTCGGATCCTCGATCTGCATGCCTTGTTCCGCACCGGGCATACCAACTTTGGACAGGCCCGTACGGAAAACAGATTGGCCCATGATAAAGGACGAACGCCCGGCGGTGCAGGACTGCTCAGCGTAGTAATCGGTAAAGATCATACCCTCGTTTGCAACGCGGTCGATGTTCGGGGTCCGATACCCCATCAATCCCTTGGTATAGGCGGAAATGTTGGACTGACCGATGTCGTCACCCCAGATCACAAGGATATTTGGTTTTTCGTCCTGTGCCCAAGCAGCAGAAGCAAGCGATACTGCGCAAGCTAGTACTGCTGCTCCCTGCGCGGGTCGCCAAGACGAGTAGTTTAAATGAAGTTTTTGCCACATTTTTGATGGTTCCTTTTCAAATAAAAGATGGTTTAAGATTTTAAGTCTAAACGGTATCTGCTTGCCTGTCTGTTTGTTTCTGCAATTTCCATGGCATGAACTCGTCGATTTTGCCGCAAGATGTTGTGCGGCGATGGCATTGACACATTAACTCGACGATCAGCTTTGCGACGGATAGTTGTGGTTGAATGAGCAATATATCCTACACACGCCACGGTGGTGTCATGTGTTGACGGCCCCTGTTTTGCAAGGATTGATTTGAGCTGATTTTGATCGTTGCAGGTTGCGGTCATGTGTCCGGCCTGTTGACGCGGTGCATGTGACCGCTGGCCTTTCCTCTCAGCGATGCCAGCATCGCCTGCCAGACAACGGATGAA
>NZ_JBGFCF010000025.1:0-26190 GCF_041205445.1 Falsihalocynthiibacter sp. CO-5D18
ATCCCAAATCTCCGTGCGCTGCTTAGACGAATAGTAAATTCTGCGACGATACTTCATGTTCAACACTCCATCTCTTCCAAAAGATTAAAGTGTTACGTCCACCGGTTGAAACCACCGCGGATTGCGGACCTTCGCTGCGGGCGCGAACCAACCCTGCCCAGACATTAGAAGCCGACGTTCAGGCAACCCTGAAACTCGGTTTCACTCTGCACCGCCGCATGACCGCAAGGAGCCCAAGGTGGACTTTGAATGTGGTGGGCAGACAGGAGTAGAAATCCCTTCTATGCTTGTCCCTGCTAACCAACAAAAACTAAATAATAAGGGAGTGAAAAATGACTGTTTTTTTAATTGCCGACGTAAAGGTAACTGACGACGCATGGATTCCAGAATATGCAACCAAGGTTCACGACATAGTTGCAAAACACGGCGGCAAGTATCTATCGCGCAGCGGAAATATCGAAACGATTGAGGGTGAGGGTCTGGATACAACCTTGATCGCTCTCATTCAGTTCCCGTCCCGAGAGGCGCTTGATGCGTTTGCAAATGATCCCGAATACGCTCCGTTCGGAAAAGCGCGACAAGCCGGAAGCGTGAGCCGCTTTCATGTCATCGACGATACGGATCTTGCGGGCGCAATACCGTATCTTCCCGCTGCAGAGTAGCTGTCCCAATTGTGATTAAATGATTTCAAAGAAAGTCTCGGGGGCTCTTAAGTCTGCGAGACGATTTCAATCTAAGGAAAACAGAAAATGGCCAAGGCAATTCATAGCATGATCCGTGTAAAGGACAGGGAGAAATCCGTTAATTTCTATGAAGAGGCTTTCGGCCTAAGTGTGGCAGATACTTTCGATTTTGAAAATTTTACCCTTATCTACTTGTCTAATGAAGAGACCGAATTTGAGGTCGAACTCACCGTCAACAAGGCACAGAGTGGTCCTTATGAACTTGGGGATGGATACGGCCATATAGCGTTCAGTGTTCAAGATATCCATGCGGAACGCGAGAGGCTGTCCGCGCTAGGTTTTCTTCCTGGCGACGTCAAATCGTTCGATCACGACGGAAAAAAGCTCGCTACATTTTTCTTTCTAGAAGATCCGGATGGCTACAAGATCGAAATATTGCAACGCGCAGGTCGATACATCTAGATAACTGATTTACTGCAGTACGATAGCAGGTCAAAGGCCCGCATTGAAGTGCGGCAGCTTTGTCCGCACTGCCGTCACTCGCTTCTCGAAAATGCTGCGCAATGCACGAACTTCTGGTCTGGTGAAGCTGCAATGCGGCGTGAACCGACCTGGTGAATGCCTCCTGTGGGCCGTTCGCGACAACTACACTAAGAGTTGTCTCGGAATTTTTATGCAAACGCAGCATTCGTCACTAAGGGCGGATTGCGGACTTTCGCTGCAAGTGCGCGGGCTCTCGGGCAATCTGGCGAAAGCAGCCGTTCAATAAGAGGTCAAATCCACGAATGCTGCAAACGATCTAATGGCGGCAGTGAGCCCAATCTGACCCATGCTGCAATCTGCACGAAAGTCTGCTTTAGGATCCACTTTGATGCTTGCCCCCTATGCTTTTCGGTTAGAAGATAAAACGATCACCGTCAAAATCGCCAACGCGCCTATGATGTTGGGAAGCAGTGCCAAAGGCCAGTAGGCTCCCACTGCACCAAGAACCAAAAGCAATGCGCTGATAGGGCCAATTGGACCCTCTGCGTACCACTGGATGATAGCGTTGGTTGCGTAAATTCCGAACAGTGCGAAGAAGCCAATTTGCAGCACTTCAATCAGGTCGCCTGAAATCAGAGGTGTGTAGGCAAACAACAATGGCACGACATATAGACCCTTGGCGATTTTCCAGCTTTCAAAACCTGTTGCCATTGGAGGTGAACCCGCAATACCGGCGGCTGTGAATGCTGCAAGACACACCGGTGGCGTCACGTTGGAATCTTGACTGAGCCAGAAGATGATCAAATGCGCCGTCAACAAAAACGTCGTCAGCATCGTAGGATCGACCATGACAGGCCGGATTGTGACCGCGATTTCGAAGGGGATGTTTCGGATCAATTCCCATGCCTCGGGTTTGGTCATACCCGTCGCCACTTGTGCGACCAGCGGGTGATCCACAAGGAAGAACAACCCCGACTTTGCCGGATCAGTGATACCAGCCATCAACTGTTCTGCGATGAGGCCGTCGGCCATGATCCCAGCCAAGGCGGGCGCGGTCAAGATAGCGAGAATAATATAGGCGGCCGTTACGGGCAGCCCCATTCCCAATACAAGTGAGGCAATCGCGATGAGCCCAATCGCCAACACCAAAGACCCTTGAGACCACTGTGCGATCATCAACGAAAATCCATTTCCAACGCCACTGGTCACAATTGCATTGTTCATAATCCCGATAGCCGTCAACAAAATGGCGGTCATGATGGCTGACTTGATGCCGCTCACCAGTGCCTCAGAAATCTTTGCTGGGCCCATATTGACGGGTGTGAACCCGTCGTCTTTGCTGAAACATGCAAGCAAGCTGGTGAACCACGAGGTTGCGATCACAGCAACTATGGCCCAGCAGGCGGCAAAGGATGGGGTCACGCCAGAGAGCAACAACCAGATCATCACAGCCAATGGGATGACAAACACCAAACCACCGGACAACATTTTGCCGTGATCTACGGTCAGATCGATTTCGGACCCAACATCATATTTGACGGCTTCAATGCGCACAATAAAGGCAACTGATAGAAAGTAGAGGATGGCAGGCACAACAGACACGGCAACAATTGTGCCGTAGGGGATGGATGTATAGCTGGCCATAACGAATGCACCAGCCCCCATGATTGGTGGCATTAGTTGACCACCCGTTGATGCCGCAGCTTCAACGCCCGCTGCAAATTTTGGCCGAAAGCCGTTAGACTTCATTAAGGGAATGGTGATGACCCCAGTGGACGCCGTATTGGCGATGGCTGATCCGGAAATCGTACCCGTCAAAGCCGAAGAGATGATCGCGACAAATGCAGCGCCGCCTTTGATACGGCCCGCCACAACTTTGGATATTTCGATTACAAAGTTGCTGGCACCCGACACAACCAGAAAGCCGCCAAAGATCATGAACAAGGTAATGTTCGTGACCGAGATGTTGGCAAGGATACCGAACATACCTTCATCATTGTAAAGCGTTCGGAACAAAACATCGTTTATGGGAAGGCTCGCAGAGCGGAAGACACCCGGCAACATTGTACCCAAGAATAAGATATAGCTGAGGGACAAGACGATCAAGATCGGGATGACCCAACCGGACACACGACGCGACAAATCAATACATGCAAATATCAGCAGCAAACCTGCGGCCCAATCAATGATAGTAAATTGCCAGCCCAAACCGGTCACCGCGAGGGATCGTTCGTAGAGACCGCTTTCGGCCCCTGCCACCCACAACGCAGCGCTCGCCACGAGCAATCCGTAAACGGTGTCCACGACCCAAGCCCACGTTTGACCAGAGTGTTTGCCCCAAGGGCTAAGGGTGATGGAGGCGAGAAATGCAAAACCTGCGAAATGGATGGCGTTTTGCCAAAGCCCGGGTTCCGTCAGGTAAACGTTAGTCAAAACGTGCCAAATGGCAAAACACATCGCGAAAACAAGCACGATGTGCTGTGTCCCAAACTTACCCCGCGGCATTCTTAACAGCATGTCTCGGGTCATTGGTTCTTGTACAGCAGCGTTTGTCATGTGGTTCTCCCCCCAAAAGGAATAAGGGGCAGCCAAAATGGTGCCCCTTATCGCGGTCTTAGTGTCTTATTGCGCGATCAAGTTTGCTGGAATTTCCAGACCAACTTCTGTGTAGTAACGCGCGGCCCCTGGGTGCAGGGGGGCCGGAAGACCTGCCATTGCTGATTCAATCATCATCGCTTTGGTTGCGGGATGGATCGCTTGCAAGAACGGCAAATTTTCATACATGGTTTTGGTCAGCATATAGACATGTTCTTCGTCAACGCTTGCGTTCACAGCCAAAAAGTTGGGTTGCGCGATTGTGTTCACGTCCTTGGTTTGACCGGGGTAGGTACCAGCCGCGATTGTGTATGGCACCCAAAGATTACGGCCAGCGTCCATCGCAGCGTTTTGTTCAGCCGTCACGTCAAGGATTGTGAATTTACCTTCATTGGAAGCCATCAGTTTTGTGATCGCACCAGTTGGTGGACCAGACGGGATGCCAGCGGCAACCGCTTGCCCGTTTGCCAAGGCGTCTGCCGTGGGACCGTACCCTGCTGAGACCAGCGTGAAGTCAGACCCGACATCTAAGCCCAGGCCAGCAAGCAAAACAGTGTTGGACCCGATGGTGCCAGAGTTCTGTTTGCCCATGCCAACAGACATGCCTTTCAGGCCAGTCAAATCTGCGACTGTGCCTGTTGTCGCCTTTTCCGTTGGCACAATAAATTGCTCGACGTTCTGCCAAAGCATTGTAACCGAACGAAGGTTCGCCTGTGGCTCACTTACGGGGCCTGTGCCTGTGACGGCATATGATCCGAACAGACCCTGCAAAATTGCGAAATCGGCGGTGCCGGCGGACAAGGCTTGGACGTTAGCGCCGGACCCTGCAGAGTTCACGGCCGTGAGCGAAAACCCCTGCTTTGGCAGCAATTTTATTTTTGACAAGGTCGAGATCGCTGTACCTACGGGGTGATAGGTGCCACCCGTTGATGCTGTATTCAATACGTAGTCTGCGCCTTGCGCAAAGGCACCGCCGGACGTCACAAGACCGGCACTGACAACAAGTGCTTTCAACATTTTCATTATATTTCCTCCCAGAAATTTAGCCATTAATCCGGCTTGTGACGGTTATGCCAAACTGGGCGGGAGTCGCGATATGTGAGAAAATGCAGGAGACGCATAAAGTTGTCTGCGGATGTCCGCATGGCAGTTTAACGCGACAAAATGGCTTCTTTATCTAGTCCTAGTTTGACGATCTTCTCGTTCAAAGTGCGTCGTCCTATCCCAAGGGACGCAGCGACATCATCCATGCGTCCGTTTTCGCTTTGGATCGCACGGCTTACCAACTCGCGTTCAAACATGGCGACAGCTTCACGAAGGGTTTCGGGAAAAGCCTGCGACGTCGATTGCTTGGCCATGGAATGCCTGACAGACCCACCGCCACGACGCTGGGCCAGCACACGCCGTTCAGCAACGTTTTGTAATTCCCTCACATTGCCGGGCCAATCATACGCGATAAGGGCCGAGATATCGTCATTCGTGAGCGTCGGGGATGGCAGTTCGTAAAGCTGGCTAAGCCGTTCCAGGTAGTGACGAAACAACAACAACACGTCTTCACCGCGATCGGCTAAGCAGGGCAGTGAGATTTCGAGGGTGTTGAGACGGAACAACAGATCCTTGCGAAAGGTTTTATCGATGACCATTTGCGCAATCTGCCCCGATGCGGCGCTGATCACGCGCAGTTCAACAGTTTGAACTTCGGTCTCGCCCACGCGTTGATATTGCTGCGTCTCGATCGCGCGCAGAAATTTGGATTGGGACTGGTAGGGCATCGAACTGAGTTCATCTAAAAACAGCGTTCCACCGTCGGCTTGGCTCATCAATCCGCGCGGATTATCGATGGTGCCAAATACAGTTTCTTCAAACTGTTCTGGTGGGATCGTGGCGCAGTTTATTGGAATAAACGGGGCGGCAGGGATCTGACCAAGATCGTGCAAAGCCCGCGCGACCAATTCCTTTCCAGTGCCCGTTTGTCCAAGAATTAAGACATTTGCGCGACTCATGGAAAAGTCGAAAATTAAATCACGGGTATCAGCGATCTGCGTGCTGTTACCGATTAAAACACGTTCCAAGTCAGCCAATTCGACCAATCTATTTTGCAACAGTTTGGTACTGTCTTCCAGCCGCTTCATCCGAATTGCATTCTTCAGAATTCCCAAAAGGCGGCGGGGTTCGAATGGCTTTTCAATGAAGCTATAGGCACCATCTTGTAACGCGCCGACAGCCATTGGGATATCACCGTGCGCCGAGATCAGAACGACAGGTACATGGCTGATTTCACGCGCTTTTCGCTGAAATTCAAGCCCATCCATTGCAGGCATCCGAACATCACTTAACACAACATCGGGTGCGTTTTGCTGCAAAGCGTCCAACCCATCAGACCCATTTTTTGCAATGACGGTGTCATACCCTGCGCTTTGCAACAAATGATCCAATGAAACACGCATTTCGCGATCATCTTCGATAACAAGTACGGTCCCTTTGCTCATGATCTACTCCCGTTCGCATCAAATGATAACGTCACGATAAACGTCGCGCCATCTTGGACGTCACCAAGGGCGAGTTCCCCGCCGTGATCTTTAATGATTTCAGTCGCAATAGCCAAACCCAACCCCATCCCAATCCCGGAGGGTTTCGTGCTGAAAAATGGCTCTTGCAGGTCGGTGAGGGTTGCATTCGCAAGTCCCGGACCGTTGTCCGTTACGTGGATTTTAAGAACGCCTCGGTTGGTGGAAACATCAATTTTAATCATCGGCTTAGGTTTGTCTTCAACAGCGTGAATTGCGTTCTTAACCAGATTTACCAGCGCCTGCTCCAATTGAATTTGATGGGCATGAATATAGATCGGACTGGGTAAGTGCGCAGTTTGGAAGTTAATGTGTCCCTCTAAGAGCTCGGCTTGTAGTAAGTTCTCTACCTCTTCAAAGACGGTTGCCAAGTTCACTTTGGTCTTCTTATCACCCCGCCCGCGCGCGAAAAATTTGAATTGCGCTGTGACAGCTTCCATGCGGTCCACAAGCTTGTTCAGGTTTGCAGCGGTTTGGGGCGAAGTAATTTCATTGCCTATCTCCGCTGCAGCAAGGTGGTTTCGAAATGCGCTTATCGGCTGACCCAACTCATGTGTAACGGAGGCTGCCAAATGGCCAAGTGCTGCCAACTTAGCGTTACGTGCCAATTCTGTCTGCGCATGTTCTAAGCGTCGATTTGTTTCGATCAATTCTGTACGCCGCCGTTCGGATGCAGCGTACGCCAATTCGATACGCCGCGACCGAAGGAACGTTGCAAACCCCAACAGGAAGGTGATGATACTACCGAAAAAGGCCGTTGTTAGAAGGGTTTCGCGTAAAATGATACTTTGAGGATGCAAGTAATGGACGGTCCAGTTCCGCCATTCGGACGTCCCGGATGCTAGTAAATAATCAGTCCCTTCCAGCCGCACACGGTCTGTTCCAATGGGCATCCAATCTAGCGATTGAAGTTGTTCATTGCCAAATTGACGGCTTTCCAAGATCGCCATGCGGACCTTTGAATCGAGGGTGCTAACAGGTCGATAAAGCCAATCAGGGTTGGAGGCTAAAACGACGATATTGTCTTCATTGATTGCAACAACTGTTTCACTGTCGCTTTCCCATGACCGTTGCAGTTCGCTCACATCCAGCTTGATCGCTATGACGCCTTTTTGGGTATTTGAAGCAAACGAAACAGGTTCCGCAACGAAATATCCAGGTCGTCCAGATGTCGCACCGATTGCGAAGTAATCGCTACGCTCGCCTTGCAAGGCACTTTGAAAATAAGGACGGAAACCATAGTTTTGACCAAGGAAGCTATGCGGCTTATCGGCATTAGAAGTCGCTACAACACGTCCCGTTGCATCCATGAGGTAAATGGCTTCCAACTTGGCTTCACTTGCCAAACGCTGCAGCCTTTCGTTTGTTTCAGGCGTCACAAAGTTGGGCTGCAATGCCTGAGCGTAACGCGGATCGCTTGCCAACACGAAGGGCAAATGCTGGTGTTGGCGTAGCGTTTCGTTCAAAGCACGCTGGTACAAGGCCATACGGTTCATTGCCGTTTCACCCTCCAACCGTTCGAAATAATGCTGAGCCCCAAAGAAGGTCGCTGCAGTGGCAAGCAAAACAGTAAAAAGCAATACGCCAAGAACGCGTTTGCGCATCCTTCTAGGCGCGCGCTCAATATCGATCTCAGTTGGCATTGACCTCTCCTATGAGGATGTATGTGATACCGGACGGGACTTTATGTAAACAGTTATCCAGTACACCTACCGAAAGCGCCCTGCGGAAACTCGCAGGGCAAGGCACTTCTTAAGGGAATTCCGAAGTCAGAGACTCTCACCCTACTTAGAAATCGTGGCAGCAACCGTTCCAATAAGAAGGCGATGATCTCAGCATTAGCGGACATCGACGGAATTGCAGTGAACGGCGGCTAAGTCCGCAGTCTGTGAATTCACCGATCACTCGATTCTGCTGGCGCAGCGAAAGTCCGGTCTAACGGGCCGCACTGCGGCATTATCGAGGGTAGGCGAACGGCAACAAAGGGCCGTTAGCGGCAATGCCAGGGTTGCCAATGGATGCAAACGCAGCGAATGTCGGCAAAGAGCCCTCTTTGCCATTTTTCTGCAATGCAGTTAATGTCTGCTATCAAGGTAGGGCAAAAACGTTCAACAACCACTTGGGTTTTCAAATCCGTTCTTTAGATCAGGAAGATAAAATGTTAGAAAATACGGCACTCATTCTCTCAACAGTTGTCCTTGGTCTCGCTTTGAACGGCCCCGTGAGGGCTGAAACTTTATCCGATGCCGTTGGCCAAGACGAACCCCGTTTGCTTGATATATTCACGAAACTACATGCCAATCCTGAACACGCCTTTATGGAATCTGAAACTGCGGCTTTGGTCGCCAGCGAGCTGAAAGCAAATGGGTTTGAAGTTCACACAGGGATTGCCAAAACCGGTGTGATTGGCGTCATGAAAAACGGCGACGGACCCGTGATTATGTTCCGCTCGGATATGGATGCCCTCCCCATCAAAGAAGAAACCGCCCTTGAGTATAAAAGCACAGCCGTAAAACCCGACCGGTTTGGTGTTGAATTGCCAGTTATGCATGCCTGCGGCCACGACGCGCACACGACTTGGCTGATTGGCATGGCCAAAATCTTGGCCGCCCGCAAGGACGAATGGACAGGCACAGTGATCTTAGTAGCCCAACCCGCCGAAGAGCTGATTGAGGGTGCCACGGCGATGGTTGAAGACGGGCTTTACGATCTCATACCAAAACCGGAAATTATTATATCCGGCCATACAATGGGCGTGGTGCCTGCGGGTTCTGTCGCGATCAGGGATGGCCGCAGAATGGCTGGAACCGATCAGGTCGACGTGCAGATTTTTGGCGTAGGCGGTCATGGCTCGACGCCACATGCGGCCAAAGATCCGGTGGTCATGGCCGCAATGGCGGTGATGGGGTATCAGGCTGTTGTTGCCCGCGCGCTTGACCAATCCCAGCCCGCTGTCTTAACAGTTGGCGCGATCCAGTCCGGCGACACCAACAACATCATTCCAGATTCCGCTACATTAAAAGTTAACCTGCGCTGGTATTCTGATTTAGAGCGCGACGCGATGATCAAGGGCATCAAATCGGTCACCGATAACATCGCCAATATGTACAATATGCCGAAAGACCGGATGCCGACCTACACGTTTAAGGGTTATTCAACGCCAATTCTTAACACCACTGAAGACACGGCCATCGCCCGGGATGCAATGGCTGCGGCACTTGGTGACGATAAGGTACTTCTGGGCATGCCACCCGTCATGGGTTCAGAAGACTTTCACATGTTAGGCGCGCCCTATCCCGACACTCGTATCCTCTATGTCGAGATCGGTTCTGGCGTGCCAGATGTTTACAGCAATTTCACCGAAAAAGGCATTTTGCCTGCCGTGCTCAACCACAATCCGCGTTATGTGGTTAAACTACCAGCAATTGCGGCTGGCACGACAGCCCTGACCGCCGTCGTGATGGCCTTTTTGCAATGAAACCGTCGTCCACTAACTTGCTCGATGAAAATAATATAGAACTAACCAACAGGCTTGCTCCGCGGGGCGCAATTGAAATGCCCCATTTACGCATCCCTATGTGAAGTGGTTCCGTGTACGTTTCCGCTTAATCGTCAATTTATTGTTTCACTTGCTGCCTTCTATCCCGAGCGCGAGACATGGCTATTTGGTGGCTTCTTTCGTGTTCTCGAGCGCAATGAGGTCGGCGACAGACAACCGTTTTTAGCGCGCTCGTTCAAGGCGGATTTCTGAAAGCAGTCATTGGCAAAACCGCAACGAACTCACAATTTGTCCGCTTAGCAGACCTAGCGACCTAATAATGCTGCGGCAACGTGTCAATGTCCGCTTCGGTGGCCTGCACCGCAGCATTTGAAACTGTTCTGAGCGGCGGGTTTGGGCCGTTCGGGTCATTCAACATTAAGGGCGGGAAGCGGCCCTTCGCTGCAGGCGCGCGGTCTCAAGGGCGATCCAGCGAAAGCTGCCATTCATTGAGAGGTCGAAACCAAGAATGCTGCAATCGATCTAAAGGCAGCTCCGAGCCCAAACTACCGGATGCTGCGCATTGCACAAATGTCGGCTTTTCGGAATTTGCGAATTTGATCGCTTAGTTCCGACACGCGAATGTCAGGCAAATCCTGAACGCTCATGTCTTCTGGCGACAAATCGATGGCTTTGTGTTTTGCAGTGCTTCGTCAAAATGGCCCGGAACGCTCGTAACTTTTGCGAGGGCCACACGTCGGGGTGTCCCACAACCCAGATATCTGCATAGGGTTGGGGCGGCAAAACTGGAACCTGGACAAGCCCATCGGAGGCGCGACCAAGAAACATCGGCATGCGCACAATGCCCAACCCGGCTTGCGCAGCGCCTATCATCGCGACAATATCGTCAAATCGAAGGCGTGCGCGGTTATTCGGAAACTCCGGCGAAATCGCTTTGGGTAAATTTGGATGGGAGTCATAGACAAGCCAGTCGATCATCGAGGTTGGATCGGACTGAATGCGATTGGCCACCTCCTGATTGCCAAAACTCGCGGTGTCTTGTTTCAAAAGCCTGACACCGGTCAAAGTATCGCCGGGATTGCGACTGATGCGGATCGCGAGATCGGCTTCTAGCCGGGTCAGGTCCAAGAGTTCGGTCGTTGCCAGGATGCGAAGATCAATCCGTGGATACGCCCTGCAGAATTCATCAATGACAGGCGACAGAAAGTTCGCGATGAGTACATGCGGGGCGGTTATTTTCAGCATGCCTGACAGTTCGGTGCTGGTCCCCTTCAGCTGCCGCATCATTCCATGTTCGGCATTTTCCATTTTTTCCGCATGCTCAGCGATCAAATGTGCGGCCTCGGTCGGTTTGTAGCCGTCAGGCAAACGTTCAAACAACAATTGGTTCAACGCGTCTTCAGCGCGGCGAACCCTGCGCGCAACGGTTGTGTAGTTGATGTCTAATACGTCCGCTGCACCAGCCAACGAACCGTGCCGAACCAACATCAAGACCGTGCGAAGATCATCCCATGCAACACTCATACATGCGTTTATGCACGTAAGCTATGCAATTGCACGCGTTTTCACTTGCCGTTAGTTGATCTATGTTGCTCGTCAGAACCCAAATGGAGGCAAACATGATCTACGCTTATGCAAAACTAACGGTCACCAACCCTGAGGCCCTGGCGCAATACCGCGATGTGGCCGGTGCCGCACTTGAAAAGCACGGCGGAAAAGCGGTGGCTGCCGCAGGTGAGTTCACTGTATTGGATGGTGCGCCCGACGTGCCGAATGTTGCAGCCCTGCTGAGTTTCCCCGATAAAGAAGCGGCATTGGCTTGGATAAATGACCCAGAAATCGCTGATGTTCATGACCTCCGCCGCAGTGGTGGTGAATCAGACATTCTGCTTTTGGGCTAATTTGGTCCGCATCGGCTCTTGATTAATAACATCACACCATAGGAGACTCGGATGAACACCCTAGCAGTATTGACGGCCATAGCTGGCTTCACAATCGTTCTTGCGTCGATAATTCTGTACTTCCGGACGATCCCTCGCGGGACCGTTCCAAAGAAAATCGGTGGTTTTGCCACAAAACTGGCGGTTGGCGTCGCGTTGTCCATCGTAGGCGTATATCTCGGCATTACGGGAACAGGCAGCTCCGGACTTTTGGTCTACATCCCGGCAGGCCTTGGCATAATGTTTGGTTCGTTCATCCTTTGGGTCCTCACGCAACGGAAAACGCCTTTAGGTGACATCAAAGTAAAAGTCGGCGACAAAATCCTACCATTCACCGCACAAAATTCGCAGGGAACCCCATTTGACAGCGGCGAATTGGGTGGCAAGCGCATCCTTCTAAAGTTCTTTCGGGGTGGCTGGTGCCCATATTGTTCGGCCGAGTTGAGCGCCTTCAACGACATGGCACCTGAGCTGGAGAAGTTTAACGTCAGCATTGTCGCGCTCAGCAAGGACACGCCAACGGAAGCGACCGTGCACAAGTTGCGTGACGGTTTGAATTTCCCGCTACTCGCAGACCCGGATTTAAAGGTGATCCGCCAGTATGGGCTCGAGCATCATAAGGCCTTGGGCCAAACGAAGAACCCAAAGAAAAACATTGGCGGAATACCGTTTGGCCTTGCGCCCTTCAGCTTTTCAGCAATGGCCATTCCTACAAGTTTGTTGATTGACGAACACGGAGTAATCCGTTGGGTTGATCAGACAGACGATTACCGGCTTCGCAGCAGCACCAAGAGGGTGATGGAGGCCGTAAAGGCGGCATTCGGTTGAATTTGCCTGCGGCGGTCTGGTCTCATTGCAGGTATAGGGTAACCAAACTCAGCTTGCCGCCAGGCACCGTTGAGAATTATTGTAGTAAACCCTCTTCTTTCATCGCCGTTTGAACGGCGTCACGATTTCGGATCTTGTCCAAGTATGGGGTCAGATTTTTGTATTCGCTGAGGTTGATTTCGAGGCCGAACGCCGGAATCCAATTCAAAATAGCGAAGGCGTATGCGTCAGCCACCGAATATTCAGCTCCCAAAAGGTATTCGTTGTCTGCAAGTCGATTGTCCATGATTGCCAATCGTTGATGCAACTTGGATTTCCCGAACTCCAGTCCAGCGTCCGTAAGATGGCCGTCGATGAAGAATGAGCCAAGGATTCTTTGGGGTTCAGTACCGACAAAAGTCAGCCATTCCTGGGCCCGGTATCTTTCTAGGGTCCCAACGGGCGGAATCATTCTGCCTTCTGGGTCTTGGTCTGCCAGGTATTGGAGGATCGCCGCGCCCTCGGACAGACTCGAGTCGTCATCGATCGTCAAGAATGGGACATAGCCCTTGGGGTTAATGGCGTAGTAGTCTTCCCCGGTTTCAGTCTGATGCGTCTTCTGAACGTCCACTCCGATAACGTCGACGTCCAAATTCAGCTCTCGGATCGTGATGTGCGAGGCCAGAGCGCCTGCACCAGGCGAATAGTATAATTCCATCGTTTTGTTCCCTTCTAAGGTTTGTGGCAGAGTCGCTGTGCCGAAAGAACAGTTAGTTACCGATCGGTTACAAATTAATTTCACATGGACGTTGCGCTCTGTCAATCACGTTGTTGACCGATCGGTGACGAATAGCTAAGTTCTTCTTATGGCAAGACCACGCGAATTTGACATCGAGGAAGTCCTCACCAAGGCCTTGGATGCTTTTTGGCTGCATGGGTATGATGCGACATCGATGAATGATTTGGAGGAGGCAACAGGCATCGCCAAAGGCAGCCTTTACAAAGGCTATGGTGACAAAAAGAGCCTGTTTACCCAAGCTCTCGATTCTTACTTGTCGCAGGCGAACGCTGGATTGAAAGAGGCCGCCACGTCCAGCGATACGGGGCGCCAGGCACTCGAAAAGATATTTGCCGGGGTCATTGAAATGTCCACTGGTGCTGGTGTGCGTCGGGGGTGTTTTTCGGTCAACACGTCAGTTGAACTTGCCCCTCACGACGCTGATGTTCGTAACCGCCTGCGCAAGAACACACGACAAAAAGAAAAGACTATCGCTGGAATCTTAAGCCGAGGGATTGCGGACGGGTCTCTGCGCGAAAGTCTGAATCCTGAAATTTCGGCTAGTTTTATTACAACCGTCTTGAATGGTCTCCAGGTCCGCGGCAAACTGGGGATGACCGAGCAACAGGCGAACGAAACGGCAGCGATGGCGATGGCTGTATTGACCTGAGCCACCCTCAAGTCACGACGGTCGTAGCGCCTTTGCTGCAAGGATCGACGGCCGTTTTGTCCGCATTGCGGTCAATCGCTTAAGAGAAAAACAATGCAATCGGCAAATCTCGCACTACGATTTTTCCTTGAAATTTCTGCGCTTGGCGGCTTTGGCACTCTGGCCTGGAGTTCGACCGAAGGCTTGTGGCGCTATCTGTCTGTCATCGTCGTGCTTTGCGTCTTAATGGCGCTCTGGGACGTGTTCGCCGTGCCGCATGATCCTAGCCGTTCTGGCGCCGCCCCGTTTCCCGTGTCTGGACTGATACGTCTGTTGTTGGAATTAGCCATCCTTTTTGGTGGTGCGTTTGCATACCACCAGAGCGGATACAATATGACCGCAATCGGTTTGGCAGTTTTGATCATCGTTCACTACGGGCTTTCAGGTCAACGAATTGCGTGGCTTTTGCAGCAGTAAGGCGAATGCTGAGGGGCGTGGCGATGTCAGTCGAATTCCCGAATGGCGCGTGTCAGCAAGTCGAAGAACTCGGCTTCTTTGCCCGGCGTGAGCACCTCCAAAGCTACATGGTTTGATACGAACTGGCTCTGATCTATTTCGCCGTCAGCAAGAGCCATCATTGGTCCGTAAGACGTGGTCATCACCACATCCGGATTTTCAGCCGCGCCAGCGCGGATTTGGGCATTTCCGTTTTTCGCTGTCATCCGAAATGCTTCCCCGTCGATCAGCAGCGTTGCCTTGAAATCGTGATCTGGGCCAACGGCCTTCTGGCAGGCCGTTCCGAGCGACACTGCGACGGTTCTGAGATTGCCCGGCTTTTGGATCTTTGATGGGCGCGGCATCCGACCACCAAATCTTGCGAGTTCGAAGATCAGTTGCCCGGTTCCGTCTCCCAGTTCGGTCAACGAATAAAGCGACACGCCGAATTCCGACTCTCCTTTCTGGATCAGACCGCTGGCTTCCAACGCTTGTAGCCGATCTGACAGCAGGTTTGACGCGATCCCGGTGAGGCCCGTCTGAAGGTCTTTGAATCGCGCTGGACCGGCGTGAAGGTCGCGCAGGATCAACAACGTCCAGCGGTCGCCAACGTGATCCAGTGCTCGCGAGATTGGGCAGAGCAGGTTGTAGCTACGGTTCTTTTGTTTCATTTCATCACGAACATGTTACTTTATATTTTAAAGTGTACGCTTTAGATAGTCTAGCAACTTGATAAGGAATAACTGCCATGTCAGCAAGATCAAAAATTCTCGTCACCTCCGCCACCGGAAAGACCGGCCTTCCGACCGCCCTACAACTGCTGGAGAATGGGTTTCCAGTTCGGGCCTTTGTGCGACGCCTTGACCATAGAAGCGAAACGCTTGAACGCGCTGGCGCTGAGATCTTCGTCGGCAACCAGTATTCGCTGACGGACATGCGAGCGGCGATGAACGGCGTAAAACGCGCTTACCAATGCGCACCGGGCGCGCCTAATGCTTTGCATTTCAATGCGGTCTTCACCGTTGCGGCCTATGAGGCGGGGCTAGAGCACCTTGTCACGCTGAGCCAATGGCTGGCGAGTGCTGACCACCCTTCGCAGATGACACGCGATACTTACATTGGTGATGTCCTGATCAAGATGCGGTCTGAGATGACGGTGACCACCGTCAACGTCGGGTGGTTCGCGGAAAACTATCTGACGGGGATGGAAGCGGCTCTTCACCTTGGTATGTTGTCCATGCCTCTCGGTGATGGGGACGTAAAAAAGAACGCAGCCCCCTCCAACGAAGATATCGCAAGCGTCGTTGTCGGTGCCTTGATCGATCCCGCCACCCATGCAGGCAAGACTTACCGACCGACGGGACCGGAGCTGATGTCGCCCCATGACATCGCCGCCGCGATGGGGCGGGTCCTTGGCCGCAATGTGAAGTATCAGGAAGCCTCTACAAAGATGATGCTCAAGTTCGTCAAGGCGGCGGCGCGGCCGGACAACGTGATGCTTTTGCAAGCGGCGACGTACTACACCGACGAGTACCGACGCGGCGCTTTTGCCGTCAATGCCCCGACACGGGATGTGGAGATCGTCGGTGGTCGGACACCTGAGAGTTTCGAAAGCATCGCCCGCCGATACCTCGCCGAACACCCCGAACTGAAGCCGAGCTTTGTAGGAAAGCTGAAGGTGATCGGTGGCTTTCTGAAAGTCCTTCTCACGCGGGCACCAGACGTCACGGCCGTTGAGATCGAGAAAGACTTCGTCATGCTCAAGGACCCGAAGTTCTGCCTTGACGATCCCGAGTGGAACGAGACCCACACCCCCACGCGACTTCAATCAATCACCGGAAAGGTCGCCTGAGGCCAATTCCATCTGTCTCGTAGGCCGACGTGCCTACGCAGACATCGCTCAAGATCACGACAGAAGACCAATATCCAACCCAACTCGAAAGGAAAGACCGATGCCAGCCTACATGATTTCACACGTGACCGTGACCAACAAAGAGAAATTCCAAAGCTACCTCGCAGAAACCCGAGCTGTGGGCGCCAAATTCGGTGCGAAACCGGTCGCAATGGGTAACCAGCCCAAAATGCTAAATGGTGAGAGCGACGGCCATCAGATGGTGGTTGTCGCTGAATTCGAATCCATGGAAAAGCTCGATGCCTGGCACAACTCGGATGACTACAAAGCATTGGAACCCTTAAGAGATGCAGGTTCGATTCAACATATGGTGGCCTATGAAGGAATGCCCCTGTCACCCTCATAGTGGTCGGAACCGGATACCATAAAATCGTCTGCACAACCGCCACGCTAGGATTTCTCAACCGCGCCTGACTATTTTTGGACAAACCAGATCGAATGGTAAATTTGACGGAGAAAGAAAGTGAGAACATTATTAACAGCGGCCTTGAGCTTCATCCTATTGTGCAGCAACGCGCTGGCACAGGGTGAGATGTTTGCCCCAGTGCCAGCAGCGGCAGTCGGCCCGGCCATAGATCGGGAAGTGGGCTATGTTGTCGAGGAAGTGGGCCGGGATCTTTACCTTGTGAGCGATGGCACCTACCAGAATATGTTTCTGACCACCGGCGAAGGCGTCATCGTGGTTGATGCGCCGCCCTCAACCGGCAAGAACATTCTGGCTGCCATTTCCAGCGTGACGGATGAGCCAATCACGCATGTCATATACAGTCATACACACATAGACCACATTGGCGCGGCAAGCATTTACCCCGATGATGCAGTGATTATCGCCCATGAAGATGCTGCCGCCCATTTGGTAAACAAGAATGATCCGGATCGCCCTGTTCCCACAATGACATTCGCCGACAGCATGACGCTGGAAGTTGGTAGCCAGACGCTGCAACTGGACTATCGCGGCCTTAATCACAGCCCGGGCAACATTTATATCTTCGCACCGGAACAAAAAGTTCTGATGCTGGTCGATATTGTCTATCCGGGATGGACACCGTTTAAAGACCTTGGCGTCGCAGAGTCGGTGGACGGTTTTCTTGCCGCGCATGATATAATCCTGAGCTACGATTTTGACCACTTTATCGGCGGGCATCTGACACGGATCGGAACCCGCGACGACGTTGAAACCCAGCAAACCTTTATGGCCGACATGGTGCAGGCCGCAGACAGAGCCAATGGTGCAACGGATTTTGGCGCGGCATTCGGCGAGGCAGCAGCGCGGGGCGGCCAGGACAACCCTTATGCCATCATAAATACTGCGTTCGAAAGCGTTGCCCAGCAATGCGCCAAAGAAATGATAGAAAATTGGGGTGATCGTTTGGGTGGCGTCGACATTTTTGCCCAGGACCATTGCTGGAGGATCACGCTGCATCAGCGTTTCGATTGAGAGATTAAGAAAAGGCAGTGGCGGAATTGTATGTAACGTTCGCACCAACACGCCACTGCCAATTTCTTCTGGACACAACATGACCGCAAAGCTGTTGATTTGCCCGCAAGTCTGATCGTGTGCTCCAACTGTGTCCCCTGAGGCCATGGGAGCAGGCCGGAATTTTTCTGTTTCACACCCTTCAGCCGAGCGCCAGAACCGGACATTCGCTATCTCAGTTTGAACGGCAGCAAAGTCCGAATAGCCGCCGCTCGCCCTCCGATTTGACGTTGATTTCGTGTGCAAACGCAGCGAAAGTCGGCAAAGAGCCCATACGTACCGCACCTATTCATTCGGCGTCTTATTCCCCAATCGCTATCCCCTCACGCCGCGAGTCAGCGCCACCTTGCAGTTGGTCACCAATGGAAATGGCGTGCAGGCCAGAGTTTAATCCACGTGCGTTGACTTCGAACCCAAGCGTGGTGAGTTGCTCTGTGAAGTCTTCGGCCGTTGTTCCTTGTTCTACATCATAAGTGCCAAAGCGGTTTACCAGATGTGGCATAGAGACTGCTTGCTGGACGTCCATACCCCAATCCAAATGGGCAATAATCGTTTGCGCAACATATCCGATAATGCGGCTGCCACCCGGGCTACCTATAACAAGGATAGGCTCATCATCTTGCATCACAATCGTTGGGGCCATCGAGGATCTAGGGCGCTTGCCCGGTTCGATCCGGTTGGCGATTGGAACGCCGTCCGTATGCGTACGGAAACTGAAGTCTGTGAGCTCGTTATTCAAAAGAAATCCACGAACAAAAATACGGCTACCAAAGCCGTTCTCAATCGTCGTGGTCATGGAAAGCGCATTTCCATAGCTGTCCACAATCGAGATGTGGCTGGTCGAGGGCAGTTCAATTGATTGGTCATCTGCCAGCAGCATGGCATGATCCCATTCCGGCGCACCCGGGGCGACAGTTTCGAGCGCCATGTCAGTGGCATCTATCTGACTGGCACGGCCTTCCAGATACACTGGGTCAAGCAACCCCTTTGTGGGCATCGGTACAAAGTCGCTATCAGCCATGTAGCGGCCACGATCGGCAAAAGCGAGACGCGTTGCGTCACCAATAATCCGCCAGCTTTCTGGGTTGTCCGCTCCAAGTTCTGCCAGATCGAACTGCCTTGCCATGCCTAGGATTTGCCCGACCGTTAGCGCGCCCGAAGATGGCGGCCCCATGCCGCAGACATCTGCTTGGCGATATGTGACACAAACTGCTGGCCGCTCAACCACACGGTAGTTTGCAAGGTCTTCCAGCGCGAGGACCCCGGGATTACCCTCCGCCGTACGCACTGCCCGCACGATGTCTTGGGCAATTGGGCCGCTGTAGATGGCATCCGCCCCATTGATCGCGATCTGCCGCAAAACGTCAGCATATTCTTGGTTAGTGACCTTTGTTCCTGCTGCAAGTGGCACGCCTCCTGGAACAAAATAGTCTGCCGTGGGACCAAACCGGCCCAACCGCTCAGCATCCCCCGCGATTGAAGATGCCATCCGCTCAGAGACGACAAATCCCTGCTCGGCTAAGGTAACTGCGGGATCAAAAAGACTGGGCCAATTTGCACGACCCCAGCGGCGGTGTGCTTCTTCCATCAAACGCGGTGTGCCAGGTGTGCCAACCGAAAGGCCGCCAACCACAGCATCAAAGAAACCAAGGGGTTCGCCGTTTTCATCCTGGAATAAGGTTGGCGTCACAGCCATCGGTGCGGTCTCGCGGCCGTCGAGTGTTGTCAAAGAACCGCTCTGGGCATCGTACCAAACCAAAAAGGCCCCGCCTCCAAGACCTGATGACTGAGGTTCGACCAACCCTAGAACAGCCTGTACCGCGATCATTGCGTCTGCTGCAGTGCCGCCGGCGCGTAAAACATCAGCACCCGCTTCCACAGCCAAGGGGTTAGCCGCCACAACCATCCAGTCATCGGCGATGACCGGCGAGCCAGAAGTCTTTGCCTCCAACCCAGACTGGGCGGCATCGCCTAGACCGACGAACGACGTTGTCAGTGCGGTGTCTGCCTCGGGTGCGACGGCATCTGCAGTCGTCTGTGCGTGGATAGGAGCTGACGCTAGGACTGCGAGGGCAGCAATAATCATATGCTTTTGTTGGAACACGTCTCTCTCCTAAAATGTGAATATACATCGGAGTGTAGGTGTCCTGCTACTTGCGGGGCAAGCATCTTGTGGAGTGCGCCTAAATCGCAAGGACTGTCAGCGCTTTGACTTGCGTCATTGCTTGAAGAAAGGCGGTCGCAGCCTGTTACGCTTCATGCCCAAACCGGACCCTCATGACTTCCGCAGCGAATGGCAGGTTTGAGCCCACTTTACCAATTTTCCGCGATGCGGCTAAAGTCTGCTTCGGAGAGATGGCCCCCACCATATGACTGAGGCCATCTGGTTCTTATGGCAGCTTCATCTCGCTATAGTCGCCACGGACATAGAGTGTGACGGTCACGTCCTGCCCTTCGCGGTTGCGCCAAAACCAGCCGTGATTGCCAGTGAAGGCTGCGGTCAGCACGCCTTCATCGCCCGGAACGGCACGTCCCTTTTCATAGCTGATGTTCTCTCCGCCACCGTCGCCGTGCAGATCGAAGTTGACCACGCCGTTTTCAGCAACCCAGAGAAATTCGGCTTCTGCGCCTTCATCCATGACCAGCTTGACCTCGATGCCTTCTCCGGGCGTCAGCGTAACGCTGTATTCATCGGTCCAGTCGGGGTCTGCGGTTTGTGCATAGGCCGCACCAACAAAGAAGCTGAAGAACCCGCCGCCTAGGTTGGATTGTTCTTCAACGGTCCCAGAGTTCTGAAGCTCCAGCAAACGGTCGGCTTCGGCCTCTTCCGCAAGCTGTATCTTGATATCGCCCATCTCTGCCAGGCCAACAGCCTTGCCTATGCCGGTGGGATCAATCCCGTATTCCGAGGGCAAGACGACCGTTACGAGGATAGCGACCGCCGCCACAGCAGCCAGAATCGTGGATTTGATGAGCTGTGCAGAGGTTGGCAGTTCATCGAGGTTTGGTTTGTTTCCGTTATGCATTTTCTTTTTCTCCAAAGGTATCAAGCGACGAAATAACCGGTCATCTGCATTCCAAACAGAATGAATCCGGCAGACATCATCACGACATTTGCGGTGTAGGCATGTTTCCAGAAGCTGGTCGTTTTGCGCCAATAGCCCATGACAATCAGGATCATCGCCAATGCGATCAACTGGCCGATCTCGACACCGACGTTGAAGGCCAACAGGTTCGGGATCAGACCATTCGGTGCGATGTCATATTCAAGGAGCTTAGTTGCCAGACCCAGCCCGTGAAAGAAGCCGAAGATCAGCGTTACTGCTTTGGTATCGGGCTGGAACCCGAACCACCGCTGATAGGCTCCCAGATTGTCCAGCGCCTTGTAAACGACCGACAGTCCGATGATGGCGTCGATCAGGTAGGCGCTGACGTTCCAGCCAAAATAGACCCCGGCCAACATCGTTGTTGAGTGGCCGATGGCGAAGAGGCTGACGTAGATGGCGACATGCTTCATCTTGTAAAGGAAGAAGACGACACCAAACAAGAACAGCAGATGGTCGTAGCCGGTGACCATGTGCTTGGCCCCAAGATACATGAATGGGATCAGCTTCATGCCGCTGACCTCTTGGATATAGCCCTTGTCACCTTCGGTGACGGCGTGGGCATAGGCCGTGGTCGCGAAGGCGAGTAACGCCAGCAGGACCATTGCCATAAGGATCAGAGTTTGCCGCATAGGATGCGACCAAACCTCCGACCCGTGGGATCGGTTGTGTATCATTTTGATTTTCCGCTTTGTGAATGTGTAGGATGGCAGCGCCCGAAGGGCGCGGCATCACATGCGCGGAGGTCGGTCCAGATCGAATTCCCTGCGATCTGGCATCGCATAGCTTGCCAATGCCCAGTTTGTTCGTGTCGATGGCATCATGCCTGATGATGTGCGAGGCGGTAGGAACGCGATGTTATGGTCATGATCTGCCACATCATGGGCGTGTCCATGATAGGCATGCATCACATTAACAATGTCCTCATGAGCATGGCCGTGATCCGCGATCTCGGCGTGATGCTCTGTAACGATCTTTGCCAGTTCGGTGATATCATGCGAGACCATACGGGAATTGGACGACGAGATCATGCCCACCGCTAAAGCGATGGTCAGCACAATTCTCAAATAGCCCGTCAGGATCCGTGTCATTCTACTCTTTTCCGCAGGTCTTGGCCCACTTGCCTCATCCCCTTGGGGGGGTTACCTATCTGATATGACAAAACCTGTACCTCATGCAACCCACCCAGCAATCGTCAAGCGGCTGAAACGCGCCAACGGGCATCTGGTGAGCGTCATCAAGATGATTGAAGACGCTCAGCCTTGCACCGATATTGCGCAGCAATTGCATGCAGTGGAGAAGGCGGTTCAACAGGCCAAACGCACCCTGATCCAGGACCACATAGACCATTGCCTCGATAACGCCCTGACCGGTACGAGCGACTCCCCTGTTGCCGCTGAGTTCAAGGCGATCACCAAATACCTGTGAGGGACAACTCATGCTCTCCGTCCTTGCCGACCGCACCTACCGTCATCTGTTTCTGGCCCAAATCGTTGCACTGCTTGGCACCGGGCTGGCCACCATTGCACTGGGGCTTTTGGCATACGATCTGTCAGGTGAACGGGCCGGTCTTGTACTGGGCACGATCTTCACGATCAAGATGGTGGCCTATGTCGGCATAGCCCCCATCGCCGGTGCCTTCGCCAACCGCTGGCCCCGCCGAACCATGCTGGTCAGCCTCGATCTGGTTCGCGCCGCCGTGGCGCTGTGCCTGCCCTTCGTGACCGAGGTCTGGCAGGCCTACATCCTGATCTTTGTGCTGCAATCAGCCTCTGCTGCGTTTACGCCAACGTTTCAGGCGACAATCCCCGACATCTTGCCGGAGGAAGACCGCTATACCCGTGCATTATCGCTGTCGCGGCTTGCCTATGACCTTGAGAACATCATCAGCCCCATGCTGGCCGCGATCCTGCTGACTTTCCTCAGCTATCATATGTTGTTTGTCGGTACCGTGATCGGATTTGTTGGTTCGGCCTTACTGGTCGTGTCGGTCCTGCTGCCCATCCCGCAACCGACAGCGCCAAGGGGCATATATGACCGCACGACACGAGGGATGCGGATATACCTCGCCACACCACGTCTGCGCGGGCTTTTGTCGCTCAACCTCGCTGCGGCGGCAGCGGGTGCGATGGTGCTGGTGAACACTGTGGTACTGGTCCGCTCTGATCTTGGTCTGGGTGACGCCCAAGTGGCAATGGCCCTTGGAGCCTTTGGCGCTGGATCGATGCTGGCCGCCCTGCTGCTACCCCGGCTTCTGGATGACCGCCCTGACCGCCCCGTGATGATCGGCGGAGCCGCTTTGCTTGTCGTCTCGCTTCTAAGCCTGTCTCTGATGTCACTCATCTACGACACGCAGTGGCTTCCACTTCTCGCAGGCTGGCTGATCATCGGGATCGGTTATTCCGTCGTGCTGACCCCATCAGGACGGTTGCTCAAGCGATCCGCGCATGCGGAGGATCGCCCTGCTGTCTATGCCGCACAATTCGCCCTATCCCATGCCTGTTGGCTGGTGACATATCCCCTCGCAGGCTGGCTAATCACAGTGACCGGTCCAACTATGGCTTTTGCTGTCTTGGCACTGCTCGCAGGTGTTGGATTGGTCAGTGGGGTTGTTTTGTGGCAGCAAGAGGATGGCAGGGCAGTGCAACACTCACATGAGGATCTGCCCAGAGATCACCCACATGTGCAGGATGGCAGAACCCACAGCCATCCAATTGTTATAGACGACTATCATCAGTACTGGCCGCGTTTGAGAGAAACTGAGACTGGCCAGCAGAATAGCGGACATTGAACCAATTTTGGTTAAGGCCTCCTAAGTCCGCACAGTGTGAATTCAGACATCGCTCGATTTCGCGGTTGCGGCGAAAGTCCGCAATGACGGGCCGCACCGCAGCATCTTGAGGTGGTCGTGAACGGCAGCAATGGGCCGTTCGCGACATCTAAGCCAAAGGGGGCTAAGCGACCTTCTTGCAAAGCGCAGCATTAGACGCTAACGGCGGAAAGGAGCCGTTCGCCGCGGGAGCGAACTTCAATTCCAATCTCCTTAAAGCAGCTATTGGGCGGTGCGATTGTTTCGAATAGTATGTTCTGGACCCACGGCGGAATATGCGCGATCAAGTGATCTCACTACGAAGTCGGTGCCCAGTTGGTGTCTCGCCGGTCCAGCGTCTAACAGCTCGTGTCAGCGACGTTTGTCGTTCATAACCCAACATCGTCGCGATTTCGCCTACTGTAGGCCCTCGGGCCGAAAGCTCGTTTAGGGCTTCGGATCGTCGAACGTCATCAAGGACGTTTGAAAATGTTGTGCCACATTGGTCAAACCGACGTTGGAGTGTGCGCACGCTCATTCCTGACGCGGCAGCTAGTCTCAAAATCGTGGGTGCGCCGTCGGCGAGCATTCCTGCGATGACGATACGCGCTGTTTCCTCAAAACTTCCATCGCTTCGAAGCGGATGCCACCCCGTCGGCGGCTCTTTGATTTGGCGTTCACGGGCTGTAACCATGAATGGATGGTCCATCACCGTATCGTCTATTGTTAGCGCAAGGCTGCGGTCTGGAGATGCCGAAATATTTTTGCCTAGAAACGGTACAAGATGTTCAAGACCATATTTAGGATGAGGAATGATCTTTACATCCATCAGAATTGGAGCCTGCGCACCCGTCATTGCACAGAGTTCCTGAATGACTGACGCGACGAACTGATGAATAATATGCATGACGTCTGATCCCAAAGGGATTGAGAAAGTGTCGCGCAAAACCGTCGTTTGATTGACGCGGCAGAGGGTAATTATTTCATGTGAGCAATGGAACGGGAGCGCCGATATGACGCGAATTAGTGCCTCTCGCGGCGTTCGAGAACCCAACGCGATCTGCCCTACTGTTGCTAACTCTAGAACACTTGCCGACGAAACGACCTTGCAACCAATGTCGGGCCCTTCAAGTTGGGCCAATTGCTGTAAAAAAGTCGCTACCGAATATATGGGGATGGGTTGAATCGGATCGCCAATCGGTAGGGCGGCTAAATCAGCAGCGTCAAGCAACCGGTCTAGAGGTCTTCGATTCTGGTCTATCCAGCGAATAAATGGAACCATTGCAGCAGAACGAATGAGAGGGATCACTTGGGACATCGCTGCGAACAACTCACATAATTTCAATTTTCTAACATTAGCGGCGACACAACTTGGCATGTAAAGAGAAATCTCAATCCGCATAAGGGGTATGCTTTCTAATGGAAGCGTTGCCCATCACGTTCCTTGAGTGTGAGCAAGAAAGGCGCGTGTCGAGTTCGAATTTAGAAAACGGCACCAGGAATAGAGGTATTTGAATGAAACATTTTACTCCGTCTTGGGCTGCATTTTTTGTGGTGATGGGCGCCATTCAACCAAGCGCTTCGTATTCAGATTCATCTGAGACGCCGAGTTCGGTGGAGGCGCTAGAGATTGCCGTTGATGCATATATTTATGGCTACCCGCTGGTCACTTTCGACATGGTCCGCCAACAGCAAACCAACGTCGTCAAGGCTGACGGCGAGCATGCCCCCATGGGACAAATGAATTTGATGCGAAGCTATCCGGCCGTCGACAACCATTGCTGCGCCGCCCCAAACGCCGACACGCTTTACACTATGGCGTGGCTCGACGTTTCTACTGAACCTTGGGTCTTCTCAATTCCAGATATGGCAGATAGATATTATCTCATGCCTTTTCTTGATGGTTGGTCTGAAGTGTTTGCCGTTGCAAGTCAGCCCTTGAACGGTGGCGCTCCACAGTCATATGCCATCACAGGACCTAGTTGGTCAGGTGAGTTGCCTGATGGAATAACCCAAATGAAATCTCCAACCAACATGGTGTGGGTACTTGGGCGTATTTACAGTGATGGCAGCCAAGCAGATTATAAAGAAGTTCACGCATTACAGGATGAGTTCAAAGTTATACCGCTGAGTGCTTGGGGGAAAAATTATACGCTTCCTAAAGCCGTTGTCGATGCCTCAATTGACATGAAGACTTCCGTGCGCACACAAGTAAATAACCTTGATATCGAAACCTATTTTAATCGACTGGCCGCGCTAATGGTGAACAATCGGTAATCCCCCCATTTCTAATGGGGTGCGGCTGTAGAACTTACGCGGCCATTTTCAGTTTCTGGGCGGGGGTCATGCCGCCTATGCCCATATTCGGGCGGTCATTGTTGTAAGTCCATAG
>NZ_JBGFCF010000026.1:0-21968 GCF_041205445.1 Falsihalocynthiibacter sp. CO-5D18
CAGTAACATCGTCCGCTGCCAGTCTAAACCTTCGATGAAATGCGTCATGAACAACCTCCATACCGAATACGGAAATTATAGCAGCATCTGGATCAAAATGGGGGAGTTTTCACACAGCCTCTCCGCATAGCCGCCATCGGCACCGACCGAAGCAAAGGTCAGCAACGACCCTAGAAATGGACGATCCTCTTGATATTTCCAAATGGTTTTGGGCTCTTTTAATCCGTTGGCATCTGGGCGCTTGGCGTTGATTGAGAAATTGCTATTTCCTCGTCATCCATTTCTTCCGGAATGCCCTCAAATAAAGGCGTTGAAAGATAACGCTCGCCCGTATCGGGCAGCATAACAAGGAGCGTCGTGCCTTTTGCTGCAGTTGCGGCAATTTGCATTGCCACGGCAAAAGTCGATCCTCCTGAGATGCCGGTAAAAATACCTTCCTCGGCTGCGAGGCGCCTAGACCATGAAATGCCTTCAGCACCTGCCACAGGAATTAGCTTGTCGTAGTAAGAACCGTCCAGTGCCTCTTGAAGGACGTACGGGATGAAGTCTGGTGTCCAGCCTTGAATCGGATGAGGTTCGAAGGACGGATGGCTTTCAGTCGGTTGATTATTTTCGTTTCTGGTGTTGACGTATCCCGATGCCACGATGGCCGAATTGGCGGGCTCGGTGAGGATGATCTTGGTGTCTGGCCTGCTTTCCCGCAGAACGCGCCCGACGCCTGATACTGTGCCGCCGGTGCCATAACCAGTCACCCAATAATCCAACCTCTGCCCGTCAAAATCGGCAAGTATTTCTCGGGCCGTCGTGCTCTCGTGTATGTCGGCGTTGTCGGGTGTCTCAAACTGGCTCGCCAGAAACCAACCATTTTCCTCGGCCAGTTCTTTGGCTTTGCTATACATACCAAACCCTTTCAAAGCACGAGGTGTAAGCACAACCTTTGCTCCGAAAAAGCGCATCAATCGTCGTCTCTCGACCGAAAAACTGTCTGCCATTGTTACAACGAGAGGATATCCCTTTGCCGCGCAAACCATCGCCAGACCGATGCCCGTATTTCCGGAGGTTGCCTCAATGATAGTTTGCCCAGGCTTCAGTCTTCCATCGCGCTCTGCGGCTTCAATGATATTGACCGCCAGACGGTCCTTGACTGACCCCGCTGGGTTGAAAGCTTCAAGTTTTACGTAAACTTGAACGTGGTCCGGTGCGATGTCGTTGATGCGCACAGTCGGTGTGTCGCCAATCGTATCAAGGATCGAAGAATAAACCGTTCCACGTCCTTCAGTTGTTCGAATTCCCATTGAATGTCCCTCAATCTCTTATTGCCGCCCAAACAAAAAGGGCGCGTTTCACAACTTTGACTGAAATATTACTGCCTCAAAGTCGCCTTCTGCCGTGTTGATCGTTCAACAGAGGTCCGCAGAGCCACTAAAAGGACTTGAGCGCATCTTGCAGCAAAGGCTCTGTCTGAGCCCTGAACGGTCTCTGCGTCTTCTCTTTCTACCTCACGCACGTCCGCCAACTCGGCAATTGCAAAAAAATAGCGATCAGGCGGGATTGCGTGCGGATATTACCCATGACGACGTGGGCGCCCAAATACCCTTCGCGTCCTGTTCTTGGCTTTCAAAGAAGGTACGCATCTCGCTCTCGATCTCCGGACGCTTGTCCTCAGCGAGGGCCTCTCCGGCCTCGCGAAAGACTTCGCCCCCTGGGCCAATAGCTAAAGCGAATGCAATGCATTCTTCTGGTGTTGTTCCAACCATGATCTTTTCGTCCACGCGGGTAAAAGTAACGTCTTCAAAACCTGCGCTTTTCATCATTAGTCCCGTCGTCTCCTGATTGCCCATTGAGAAAGGGCCAGGTCCGCAGGTATCTGCCTCTTCGCTCGGAGGCGGAAGATGCCGAAGGGTGATTTCCTTCGCTTCCTGCCATGCCGGATTGTCTTCGCGCCGACGCCAGACAATATGTGTCATCTGCCCCCCCGGCTTGAGCGCCAGACGCATCCGCCGCAATGCTGCTACCGGGTTTGTGAAGAACATCGTGCCAAAACGCGCAACAACAAAATCGAACTCATTCTCGGGTAGGGCGACTTCGGCATCCCCGCGAGAGAACTCGGCGTGCGATAGTTTTTTTGCGGCAGCGTCTTTTCTGGCGTCTTCCAAAAATGCATCGACGCAATCAATCCCAAGAACCCGCCCCTTGGGCCCAACAATCTCTGCTAATTGGAGCGACATATCTCCCCATCCGCACCCGACATCAAGAACGGACATCCCTTCTTTAATGGGCAAGTTTGGAATAACTGCTGCGGAATGGCGTGACAGCCCACCTTGGAGGATGTGCCGATATTTTGTAAATTTTGGCTCTAGGACAGAGTTCCAAAACTTCACAAAATCTGTGTCGTCTCTGTCAACATTTGCCATGCTGTAACCCCCGCTTTGTGAGCAGAGTATCATAAATGTGTAGATATTCCTAATTCACGCGCGAAACCCTAGCCAAGGTAACTCCGCTCAGCGGCTTGCATAGGAACGCAACCGGTGCAGAAGTTTCGCTTGGTCCTGCATAGCGGACATTGATACAGCATAATTAAGACACCGATGACCGCTAAGTGGGGCAGGCTCATCTGATCGACGCAACACATGCATTGAAACGCTCTGCGGGTGTTTCGTATCCCAGCGACTTTCGAGGTCGTTCGTTAAGCGGTCTTGCGACAGCACTCAACTTTGCTTGACTATGTATCGCCAAATCCGTGCCCTTTGGGAAGTATTGTCGCAGCGAGCGATTGGTATTTTCATTTGAGCCGCGCTGCCATGCATTGCCCGGCAGTCGCTGCTTGCAGCGATGAGAGGGGCTGTGAGGGTCGCATGAAAAGATATCGATCTCCGTCGCCAAAGTGAATGTCTTGTACCCCGCCATCTCTAATCCGTGATTCCAAGTCAGTGACCGATAAGGCACTGTCAGAGGAAACTGACTTGAGCGGCGCAAAGCAACGAATTAACCCTTTGCATATGAAAAAACGCTCTCCCTTTCGCTATTTCAAAACAAGCCCCGAGATTATCCGTCTTGCAGTAATGCTTTACGTGCGGTTCCCACTATCCTTTCGAAACGTAGAGGATTTACTCCACGAACGAGGGATCGACGTCAGCCATGAGACGGTCCGATTTTGGTGGAACCGGTTTGGCCCATTGTTTGCTTCAGAAATTCGTCGGAAACGGGTTCAGCAACTGCGGATGTATTCGAATTGGCAGTGGCACCTAGATGAGGTTTTTGTGAAGATAAACGGCGAACTGCACTATCTATGGCGCGCCGTGGATCACGAGGGCGAAGTGTTGGAATCCTACGTTACGAAACGTCGGGATCGCAAGACCGCATTGAAATTCCTCAGGAAAACCATGAACCGTCATGGCAAAGCCGAGTTGCTAGTTACCGATAAACTGCGTTCCTACGGCGCGGCGATGAAGATCATTGGCAATGCGGGCAAACAGGAAACGGGTCGCTGGAAGAACAATCGCGCTGAGAATTCACACTTGCCGTTCCGACGACGAGAACGTGCCATGCAGCGCTTCCGCCGAATGCGAAGTTTGCAGAAATTTGTTTCCGTTCATGCATCCGTTTTCAACCACTTCAATCAGGAGCGTAGCATTTCCCAAAGAGATCATTTCAAAGCCAATCGCACTGCCGCGCTCACAGAGTGGCGCGGTCTTTGTGTGGCGTAAACGGGCAGGGGTACTGGCCTGGCTGAGACGAGTTCGAATTCGTCTGACAGCACCTCGCGTTTCTCTCGCCGACCATAATCGGTCAGGCTGTTAACGGAACTCTGCTGCATCACATTACAACAGACTATCTTCTGAAGAAGGGCTTCCCTTCTGACTGGGCCCAGCAAGACGATTTGCTCACTTAGCCTGTCGGCAAACACGTCAACACCAGAACCTGTCACAACACAAACTCACCCCAAACTCGCACCGCGGAAATGTCGAAGAGAGATATTGGCCATATGATGGCTACGTTTGCTCTCTGAAGAGCGTCTCTCCTTGAATGTCGTACAGGCAAGTCGCTGAATACACGCTACAAAAGGGCGGGTACTTCGTACGTTCAAAAAGAGAAGAAGTGTTTGGCTGTGGAGACAGTCCTGAGCGAGCCAGTCTCGCCCGAATTTCCCTGCTAACAGGGAAATAAACAGGGAATTTCTGCAAATGAGAGAAAATTTGGGCGTTTCACCCAAAATATAGACGCATTTACAGTGGCTTACAGGTGATTTCCCTAAAAAAGTTAACAGGGAAATTTATTTTGCGAGCAGGGAAAGTATTGCGCGTAACAGGGAGCAAAATCGTTCAATGCAGATGCCTCCATAAACTATCGGAAATCGAGCATTGTCGAGTGAAGGGCCCGTTTCCACCCAAAAATCGAAATGTGCAGGATGCAGATTAAGTAACAAACGGCCCATAGCCAACCTACGCTGCGAGATGCGACAAAGTTTAGTTTGCTGATAATGGATGTTCATGAATGAGTTGTAACATATGCACCTTAAATCATTATTGATTTCTAGACCTTCGTTTTGCAATTAGATTGAAAACGCTCAATATTGTTCCAAATACAATGCCAGTCCCGCTTCGAACACGTTTTATGACGTGAGGCGTTTGACGGGCATCCATTCTTTCGCAACGCCCCCTGAATTGACTAGATCTTCCAATCACTAAATACGGCATCGGCTTGCACTCACAATTAATGAAATTATAAGTCCCTAAAGTTCTAGGAATGCTAGGCACAAACTGCGAAGATTTGCGCTAAAAATTCCCCTGGCGACGAGCGGACATTTAAGGAGCTTCAAGGTGTCGAATGTGAGTAGTAAATTCAACGTCGCCATTGGGCAGTTAGCTGGCTGGTTCGAATTGGTCTGACACCACCTTCCTTCGCGCTCACGCCGATAACTGGATTTTGCAGCAACGTCTTGCGCCCCCCAAGAAGTGCGATCTCCAAAAGTCCATAAAGCGCTGGTGATTGGGGCAGCCGGACATCCGGCTGCCCCAATCCGGGATCTGGTCAGCCGCCGACCTTAATCGTCACTTTGTCGATTTTGCCAGTAAACTTGCTGGTCGAGCGGTTGTAGACCTCTGTCACGGATGTTTCAGAATCGAGCCCGACACCTGCGGTCTCGTCCGCCGAGAAGATCGCGAATTCGGTCTTGTCCAGCTCAGCTGTCGCAACCGCCTTGTCATTGACATACAACGTCACGGTGCCACCCGCGCCGGGCTTGTCACCCCCCGCATAAGCAAAGTCCATCTTGACGGTTGCCTTGCCCTTGGGCAGCGGTTCAGAGGATGTCGCGGTCGTGGTACGCAACCCAAGGTAATTATACGCATAGGCCGGCACGCCGTCCTTCACATACAGGCTCCAGCCACCAAAACGGCCACCCTGAGCGACGATCACGCCATTGGCTGGATCATCACCGGTTTCGACTTCGGCCACGATTTCAACCGACGTGTTCTTAACGTTGATGAAGTCGTTTTCCAGAAGACCGTGCATACCTTCATACAGCGTCAGTTCCGTGCGTCCGAACATCAGGTCGGGACGACCCGCCAATTTCGGATTGAACAGTTCCTCACGGCGGTCATCCAACGGTAACACCTTGTACTTCACCGCCTCGGCAAGGAACATCTTCTGCATTTCTGCCAGAACCTTAGGGTGTTTGTCCGCAAGGTCAGTAGACATGCTGAAGTCCTCAGCGACGTGGTACAACTCCCATGTATCCTCAGGGAAGCGGTTTTCGACCTTGCCCCAAGGCTTCAGGTGCACGGTGCCCGCGAACCAGCCGTTGAAATAGATGCCACGGTTGCCGAACATCTCGAAGTACTGGATGTTGTGACGACTGGGCGACAGTTCGTCATCCCAACTGTAGACCATGCTGGTGCCCTCGATCGGACGCTGCGGTGTGCCATTGACGATCCGGGGTTCTGGCAGGCCTGCGGCCTCCAGGATGGTCGGAACGACGTCGATCACATGGTGCCACTGGGTACGCATCTCGCCTTTCGCCTCGATGCGATCGGGCCAATGCACGGCCATCGCGTTGCGAGTGCCGCCGTAGTTCGACGCAACCTGTTTGGTCCAAGTGAACGGCGAATCAAACGCAACCGCCCAACCTGCCGCCATATGCGGGTAGGTGCTTGGACCGCCCCAGTCGTCATAGTATTTCAGCATGGTTTCGAGACTGCTGCCTTCTGGTTCAGCGTTGAAATAGCTCATTTCATTATAGAGCCCGTTCATACCGCCCTCGGCGCTGGTCCCGTTGTCGCCCGCGATGTAGAGGATCAAGGTGTTATCGAGTTCGCTCATATCCTCGATTGCCTGAATGACGCGACCGGTTTCATAGTCGGTCATGTCAAGGAACGCGGCAAAAACCTCGGCTTGACGTGCAAACAACTTCTGTTCATCTGCGGTCAGGTCAGCCCAGTCCTTGATGTCGGCAGGCTTGGCCGCCAGATTTGTATCGGCAGGAATTACGCCTAGCGTTTTTTGCTGTTCAAAAATTCGCTCGCGGATCACGTCCCAACCTTCGTCGAACTGGCCTTTATACTTGTCGATATAGTTTTGCGGAACGTGGTGGGGCGCGTGAACCGCTCCGGGTGCAAAATAGACAAAAAACGGCTTGTCTGGGGTCAGCGCTTGCTGGAACCGCATCCATTCGATGGACTTTGTCGCCATGTCATTCATGAAGTGATAGTCGGGATCTTCTGGCGTCTCGATCTTGTTCTGATTGTGATAGACAGCTGGTTCAAACTGGTTGGTTTCGCCGCCCAAAAAGCCATAGAACTCGTCAAAGCCCTGATTGTTCGGCCAACGGTCAAACGGCCCGGAGGGGCTGATTTCCCACACAGCGGTTTCATGCCACTTTCCGAATGCCGCAGTACTGTATCCGTTCAGGCGCAGCATTTCGCCGATGCCAGCCACATCGCCCGGCAGCATCCCGGTCGCGCCGGGAAACGAGGTCGCAACTTCGGCGATCTTGGCCTGGTTGGCCGAATGGTGGTTGCGCCCAGTCTTAAGCGCCTGACGGGTCGGCGAGCACAGCGCGGTCGTATGGAACTGAGTGTACAGCAACCCATCTGCCGCCAGCGCATCGAATTCAGGCGTGTGCAGAACGCTGCCGGCTGCGCCAGTGCCGCCAAATCCGAGATCATCCAGAAGGATGACGACGACATTGGGCGCGTCTTTCGGGGCTCTGACTTCGAACACCTCAGGGGCTTTAGCATCCCGCGCATCCAAAGTCACGATTGGTGGGTTCCATGGCGCTTTGATCGGAAGCTCTGTCCGGTCTGGCAGAAACTCCTGCGCCGCAAGGGGGGCTCCTGAGAACCCGGCAAACGCCAGCCCCCCAAGAACAGCCCCGAGTTTCGAGTTAAAATTCATCATGTAGCTTCTCCCTATTTACCAAATGAACAACGCGCGATTCATGATTTGAGGTCTTTCAGTATACCTCAAAGCGCGGGCCTTTTTTGGTCAAATCACGCCAAATCAGGTTCTTCTGTGAAATTTTTAGCTTTCACTTCGGTTGGCGTTTGAATAGCCCCATGGTTCGTGGACGCCTTTTCCGCATCTCACGGAGAGATGGAAGATTATCGGAATGGTTCCGAGGGGATCGAGGCGGTGGAACGGCGAAGACCGACGACACGCCGAAGGCACTCAAGGACCGTATTTCCACCCATTGGCGGATCGTGGGTCCGTTCCCGGCTGCCGTTCTCCACCAAGATGTGGCAGCGGAGTGTGAGGCTGTCAAGCAGATCGGTGGTCAGCCTGACACTCTCCCAGGGCATGCAATGGGGGTGTGTGATCCGGGCAAATCCCGACCTTGGGCTGGGTCAACAAGGCAGCTACTCGGCCGCAATCATCCCGGTCTGCAGCGCACGCCGATACTTGCCAGGGCTCATGCCCGTCAGCCGACGAAAACTGCGGCCGAAGTTTGCCTGATCGTCGTAGCCGACGCTCCCTGCGATGTCGATCATTCTGATCCCAGGGTCCGCGAGCATCTTTGTGACCACATCGAAGCGCGCGGACTCGAGAACCTTCGAATAGTTCGTTCGGCGCTGGGTCAGGTACCGCTGCAAACTGCGCGGGCTGTCGTCGATGATCTTTGCGAAACGGGGCAGCGTCAGAGTGCCATCACCCAGATAGGGCCGCATGATATTGCGCAAAATGCTGATCCCGTCGAGCTCGGCTGGTGTACCGTTGGGCGCGTCAACCGCAGACGTCCTAAAGGGGGTACTGATTGCTAGGTCCCTGACCGAAATATAGATCGAAGTGTGCGATGCACCGGTTTCGATCCGGGTGTTCTTAAACGCCGTTTGCGCAGCGTCGGAGAAATGAAATTTCGACGCGAAGGTGATGCGCTCGGGGCACCAGTTTTTGCCAGCGAGGCTGCGCACGATAGCGATCAGGGGTGCTAACTGCAGCCATTCGGACATGTTCCGCGCGGGGGTCCCTTTCGGCATATTCATGTTGCTGATGATCTGAATCGATCCGTCGACCGCGCCGTAGTGGTAGCTGATATGCGACGCTTCGGTGCGGCACAGATCGAACAGTGCTTCGAGTCGGCGCCTGACGGTAATTTCGGTCTGGAGCGCGGTGATCATCGTCGTGCCGAAATGCGACGAATCGAAGCGCTCAGCCGTAAGCCAGCCCAGATCTTCGATCCCTTCGAGCTTGGCACATCGGTAAA
This sequence comes from Falsihalocynthiibacter sp. CO-5D18, assembly GCF_041205445.1. NCBI lineage: Bacteria > Pseudomonadati > Pseudomonadota > Alphaproteobacteria > Rhodobacterales > Roseobacteraceae > Falsihalocynthiibacter > Falsihalocynthiibacter sp. CO-5D18. Next base: position 8,702 of record NZ_JBGFCF010000026.1, read on the forward strand.
GAAACTTAGCGGCAAGTGTGCTAGCCACGTACTCGTCGGGCAACTCTTCTATCAACATCGGTAGATTGGCGCGCGCCAACTCACGTTCGATCGGCGTGCCTATTTGCCTTAAGATTTCACAGAAATCGATAACATGCGCAGCGCGGGTGATCGGAACTTTTTGCATCTTCTCCCTCCCTTGCAGCTGTCTTCATTCCAGTCTGCCACCGCCCAGTTGTCGTTCCCCCCCCTCGAACCAAACTTTGTCCGGAGTTGGCATGAAACGACCAAAAATTTATTCTCAATCGAATAGTCTCAGATTACGTTTATCTAAAAGAGGAGGTTATTCCTTTGATCTATGTCAAGAATAAACCCGAACTAGTCCGCGTGAAACACATTGCCCGCGCGCTGGAGATGAAGCAGCAGCGATCCCTGGCAGCGCTGGCCCGGTCGCTCGGAATGACGCCCCGTACGCTTCAGCGTTATCTGAACATGAGAGGGGCGTCGTCCTCGCAGATTTTCGACGAGATCCGATGCGATCTGGCGCTTTCCCTTCTCCGCGAGACACGGTTTAGCGTTTCCGCAATCGCACATCGGGTCGGTTACACAGACATCAGCAACTTTGGCCGCGCATTCCGGCGTTGGACCGGCGTCTCGCCGCTGCAATGGCGTCGATTGAAACGCGACCCTTAGGCGGCGCGGCTGGATAGATTTCGGAACTTGCGTGAAGTTAGGGTTCTTCGGGCACGGCTTTGATTAACCGAGAGGAGAAGAGGGATGGCTAAGCGTGAAAATCTGAACAGGAAGGCGGAGAAGCTTGGATTCGGGCTCCAGAGGCAAACAGGAATTTCGGTTGCATTGGTCGCGATAACACTGGTTTGTCCAAGCGTATCATGGGCGGACCCTGCGCCGAGCACGGCCGAAGCGTCCCAAACCGGAACCGGATTCGGCGGAAAGAGCAGTGTCACGGCACAGATCGCGGCCGACAGGGCGAGGCAGGCCGAACCGATGTTTACCGACGCGTCGAAGGATTACTACAATTACAAGGACCGCCTTCTTGCCGAAAGCGGCCTTTCCTTTGGCGGCGATATCAACCTGCTGACCCAGCATGCCAACAGTAGCCCCGGCGCGCGTGACGCAACGGGTAGCGTATTGCGCTTTTACGGCACATGGACCGCTACAGGGCGGGGCACGCCAGATTCGGGCGCATTGGTTTTCAAAATCGAAAACCGCAGCAAGATCGGTGGAACGATCGCGCCGCAGGGATTGGGTCCGGCATTGGGATATGCGGGGCTCACAGCCGTAGGTTACAGTGATGCTGGATGGCTTCTGACAAACCTATATTGGCAGCAAGCATTTAACAACAATACCGTATCCTTTGTGGCGGGTATCGTTGACACAACCGACTATGTAGATGTTTTCGCACTGGGAAATCCGTGGACGGATTTCAACAACCTCGCGTTCAGCACAAACCCTACCATTCCAGCCCCGAACCAAGGGCTGGGTGCAGCTGTTCGGGTGCGTTTTGGCGGGAATTACTTCGGGCTTGCAGGCATTGCTGATGCCAACGGTATGCCGGACGACCCGGTGGGGGCGACTCAAAACCTGTTTGATACCGGCGAGACTTTCAAACACGTCGCGGTAGGGTGGTTCGGGTCCTGGGCCTCCCGATTTGACAAAAATGTCCAGCTGACGGCATGGCAAGTCGACGATCGGAGTGCTGCCGGCATCGCTGGCGGCTGGGGCGTTGCGTTTTCTGCCAACACGAAATTTGACAGCGGTTGGTCGCCATTCTTCAAAGCCGGATACTCGGACGGTGGCGGCACCTTTGTGGACCGATCTGTCAGTATCGGGACGGGGTACGACCTGTTCAGTGGGCGCGATCTTGTTGCTGTGGGTCTGAACTGGGGCCGCGCCCCCAAAAGCGCCACGCTGACAAACCCGCCAGATCAGGTCTCCACCGAGTTGTTCTATCGTTACCAGCCATTTTCCAATCTGCAGATCACGCCCAGCCTGCAACTGATCACCAACCCCACCTACGATCCGACCCAAGGCACCGTTGCCGTGGTCAGTTTGCGGGCGAGGGTCACGTTCTGATCGGCCGAAGCCGAAGGCTGCCACAGCGGACTTCGCCACAGGTCTTTGTTCTCATATTGGCGTGAAGTGACCAAACCGGCATCGCGTCCGCAGATATCATCAGTGTCATGGAGAGTCCGGTTGCTTCTATTTCAGTGGGAAAGGCCGTTGTGCGGCCAGTCGCACTGATGCTGGGATCCCCGAAGGGTTACCTCAACTGAATTGAAAGGGCATGAACATGAAACTGAATCGACGCAAATACCTTGGTCTGACAGCAGCCGCCTTCATGGCTGCGCTGGCCGGACCGGGCCTGGCGCAGACAGCGACCACACCGCCGCCGACGGTGCTTATCACCAATGTCAGCATCTTTGACGGAACAAACGAGGCACTGATCACCGGCAAGGACCTCGCTCTGAGCGGCAACACGGTTTCCAAGCTGGTCGACACCGGTGGCGATGCGTCCGGCTACGACACTGTCATCGACGGCAAGGGCGGATACCTGACGCCCGGTTTGATTGACACTCACTGGCACATGGGCATGGGGACGACCATGCAGGAGTACTTTGGTGATCAGGCCTATGTTGCGTTCCATTCCGCAAAAGAAGCTGGCGAGCAGTTGATGCGGGGCGTCACCACGGTGCGCGATGCCGCAGGAAACGTGTTCGGGCTGAAAAAGGCGATCGACACCGGCGTGATCCCGGGGCCGCGGCTCTATCCTTCGGGCGCGCTGATCTCGCAATACTCGGGCCACGGCGATCTCAGGCCAGCTGTGGCAACGCAACTGCCCAAAGAATGGGGCGGTCCAAGTGGTGCCGGCGAGAGCGACGGCAACATGATCCTCGCTAACGGACACGATCAGGTGCTGGCGGCGGCCCGCCAACAATTGTTCCTGGGCGCGACGCAGATCAAGATAGCCGTAACCGGTGGCGTGTCCTCCTTTACCGATCCGCTGTACGTCATGGAATTCACCGACGAGGAAATTCAGGCTGCGGTCAAAGCAGCCTCGGATTATGGCACTTATGTCATGGCCCATGGACATGATTCCGCTGGGGTCGTTCGGGCCTTGAACAATGGTGTGTTGTCCATCGAACATGGATCGGTCCTGAACGAAGAGGCCGTGAAACTGATTGCCGACAAGGGTGCCGTGTTTGTGGTCTCACTCGAAGTGCTGGCGCAGTTGAAACCCATCTATACGGACCCGGTTCGAAAGGAAAAACTACAGGAGGCGATGGAGGGCACCAGCAATGTGATGAAGTGGGCGAAGAAATATGACGTGCTGATGGGCTGGGGCACCGATCTTCTGTTCAGTGCGGAAGGCCGGATGAACGAACTCGAAGATCTGGGACTGCGCAAGGACTTCTACAGTTCTCCCGAGATCATGATCCAGGCGACCGGCAACGGCGGCAAGATCGTGGCCATGTCCGGCAAGCGTAATCCTTATGGCAAGCTGGGTGTGATCGAGGAAGGCGCGATGGCCGATGTGTTGATTTACAGCAAGAATCCTCTCGAAGATATTGCGATCGTCGGGGATTATGAGAACAATCTCAAGCTGATCATGAAAGATGGAACCGTCTACAAGAACGATCTCTGACATCTGACACAGACGCACAATTGTGGAGCCAGTCATGTGCGATTGGCTCCACTTCTTTTTTAGGGTCACAGCGCCAGCCATACCGTTGCGTTGTTCGAATGGCCTATTCCGAGATTGCGTTTGTGACTGTTGCGCCAAAGGCGGAAACGGTATTGGTCCGAGCACTGCCCAATACCGTCGATCCAGACGACGCCGACAGCGAATTGCCCTCAAGCATGTGCTGACCGATCAGTTGAACGACCTCAGGCGAAGCGGCGAATTTGTCGTGGTTCAGGCTGCCACCCGCGTCCGCCACATCCGACAGGTTGATCACGGTCACCCCCAGCTTTTCCAAATCGGCCACATCTTCGTTGCCGACCCGGCTGACCCCGCCGGCAATCCGCCTCGAGGCGGCCAGAGGGCACTGTCAGAAGAAAACTCGGTTGAAGTGTGCAAGTGGCACACTTAGCGTCTCCGGAAGGCAAAACGTGACCCATTCAAGTACTTCAAGACGAGCCCGCAGATCATCCGCCTGTCGGTGATGCTTCACGTTCGGTACCCTCTGTCACTCCGGAATGTGGAGGATCTGCTGCATGAGCGCGGTATTGAAATTAGCCATGAGACCGTGCGGTTCTGGTGGAACCAGTTCGGCCCGTTGTTCGCCGCGGAGATCCGAAGGAAACGGGTCAGTCGGATGCGTGCTCATTCGAATTGGCAAAGGCATTTGGGTGATGCATTGCCCGGCAGGGTATGCTTGCATGCCCGAGAGGGTTTTTGTGAAGAAAAACAGCGAAGTGCACTATCTATGGCGTGCCGTGGATCACGAGGGCGAGGTGCTGGAAGCCTGCGTTACGAAGCATCGGGATCGCAAGGCGGCGCTGAAATTCCTCAGGAAATCAATGAAACGATATGGTCGACCCCATGTCATCGTGACTGATCTTCTGCGGTCTTACGGCGCCGCGATGAAGGTCATCGGCAATGCAGATCGCCAGGAGACAGGTCGCTGGATGAACAATCGCGCCGAGAATTCACACTTACCATTTCGACGAAGAGAACGGGCAATGCTTCGCTTCCGACGAACGCGAAGCTTGCAAAAGTTCGTCTCCGTCCACGCCTCCGTTCACAACCATTTCAACCAGGAAAGACATCTGTACTCCCGAGAAAACTTCAAGCTTAACCGCGCCGTCGCTCTTGCAGAGTGGCGTCAACTCGGTGCGGCATAAAGGGCGGCTTCATTGTCCTTGTCGAGACTGGTTCGCATTCGTCTGACAGCACCTGCCTTCACGTTAATTTTTTTCGCCAGCCACCTCAACGTGCAGCTTCTCAGAGCTTAGGCGAATGCCCGCATCAGTAAGCTTGCGGAAAAGCAGTTCATCAAAGGCTTGGCCGACTGCCCATTGTGATCCCGCTTGCGTGTGAATTCTCATACGGATTGTTATGCGCTCGTCCGAGAAACCGATAACACCGTCAAGTGTCAGGTCTCCCTCGATTTGCATCCCAATTGGGGTGGCTTTGAGGGCCAGAAACGCCTCATTTGCCAAGGTGCGGGTTTGATCAAGTTGGTCGATACGCGCCAGAGAGAAATTGAGCAAGTGCACGCCAAAATCACGAGTCATGTTGGAGACTTTAGCCATCGCAGAATAGGGAACGAAATGGTATGTTCCATCCATATCGCGCAACCCAACTTTGGTAAGGGTAATGTCTTCAATGACGCCGCTCACGCCCCCAGCCGAGATGAAATCCCCTTTTCTCAGTACCTTTGATTTATGGATGGCAAATCCGGCGATGATCCCCATCAACATGTGTTGAAAGCCCCATCCCGCCACGATTCCCCCTACGCCTAGGGTCGTTATGATCGGGGTCGTGTTGACACCCAGTTCGCCCAAGATAAGAATTGCCGACATCACACCCAAAACCACAATGAGGATGAGGTTGAGCACAGCAAAAAGGGCCTTGCGATAGGGCCCCGGTGGGGTTGTAAGGTTCTTTTGGAACTGGGCTTCGAACAAAGTCGAGATCATCAGCCACACAAGAAGACCCGCTCCCAAAATAATCGAGATCGCGGCGGTGCGCGTTATTGCGTGTCCCCCACTAGGGGAGTCCAACCACGCAAGTAATTCAAAACTTGTCCAGATATCAAAGAGCCCCAAAACCAAAAGACCCATCAAGAGAATCCGAAACCCGAAGCGTATTAAATGCGCAGCCAGAGAAAGGCGTTCCTCGAGGCGGGGGAAGTTTTTGCGTATAGCGTCCGAGCGCACGCCCCCGCTTTTCATCAAGGGGCCAAGCAGGTGACCACTCCCATAAATGAGAGCAACCAGCGCGAAGGTATTGAGGCACGCAATACCCAATGCTTCCAGACCATGCCGTATGAAACCGGTCGCGGTGAGCATGAGGCTGCCGGTGACCAAAAGGGCGGGCAAGTACCAAAAATGTGCAAGCATTCCGCGATATCCCTTTGGAAACAGGTGATGGAGCTTTTTGTCGGTTGAAAAGGCCAGACAATCCGCCACATCCCAGCGGGCTATCCAGATTTGCCAACTCAAAAGCACCGTTCCCACGAGGCCGGTCACCTGAGACAGCATCGCAGCTGTCAGGGGGGCCGCGCTGAAGTTAAAAATCATCGGCAAGAGAATTCCGAAGGCCGCAACGCCAAACCATATTTGGGTGCTATGGCGGAAAAAATTCAGCAAGGCTTGAGGGGGAGGGGGCGTTCCACGAAGCCCTAGCCATGATTTCAAAAGGGCGCGCAGGAATATCACAAGAGCAATGATGCTCATTGAGGCTTGAGCAAGCTTTTGCAAGTCGGCGTCCAGCGGGAAAAGGAACAAGAAACCAAAGATGCCAAGGAGGGCGCCCAAAAGGCCAAGAAGAGCGATGATGGGGGGTGTCTGGGCCGTGCTCTCGCTCTTTTTACGCCCGTTTGTCAACACTTTGACAAGCAAAAGAAAGAACGCGACAAATAACCCGAGGAGCAGGATAATAGTTGTCAACGCATGCCAGAATGAACTCCAATCCACCGAGGAAAGTGAAGAAGACAAATCGCTAAACCTTGGGAGTCCTTTGAACAAATCAACAAGCCAGTCGGCCAAACCATCCGTCGCCTTAAGGGTGCTCGACTCAAGCGACTGCTCCAAATTGGTTACGTTTTCGGCGGCTTCCTGAGCGCCTGAAACTGTAGGAGCGAGGAAGGATGCCCACAGAAAAACAAGCTGTTGGAGCGGTCTTGATACTTTCATTGAAAGGGGCCTTCATTGTTAGGGTCTGCTTCTTGTTCTGAACGCTCCTAGAGGGGGGGCGCAAAAACTCCAAGCAGAACCCGTTTGCCAAATCCAAGGTCTACTGTGCGGAGGATACTTCAGATTTTCGCAAGGTCATTCCGATCATGAACAGGCTGGCGCCGCCGGACAAAAGCTGGAAGCCCAAGAGAATGCCGAGCAGGGTCATGGACGCTTCTGAAGACGACAAAAGAACGAGGGCGAGAATCAAAGATAAAGCACCGGATAGGAGCAATCCCCAGAAGAAGGGCGTACCCTTCACGCGCATGGCAAACATGATTTGGAGGAGGCCTGCCGCCGCAAACAGGATCAACAAAATCGTCGTAAGGGAAACCACGCCCTCAAGTGGGTTTTCAAGAAACGACCAGCCGAGAAACAAAGTTAGAGCGCCAAGACCCCACGAAAAGGCCTTACTGCCGGTCCCTTGCGCCCAGAACCCCAGGGCAATTTGAAAGACGCCCGCGAGAAGCAAGAGAATGCCAGTGAGGGTCACAACAGCCATCGACGCGGCTGTCGCGTTTGCCAAAACGGTCCCGCCAAACACGAATGTTAGGAGGCCAAGGAGGAAGAATTTAAGAGAGTCTTTCATGAAGGATCCTATTTATACTGTGGTCGGAGCGAGGTGAACGCGTTTGGAGTGTCACCAGCGTGTTGTGTCGTTGAACGTAAAGTAGGAAGCGAGGGCCCTACGCCTTTGTACGGCTTTGGGGCCGATATCGCAAAGGATAACCGGCCCCTGTTGTATTAATTTTTGACGGGGAGGCGCACAGGTTTTACAGGGAAGACGCCTTCCAGAACTTCGGAGTCTTTCACGACGATCGTTCCGTTCACGATGACATAGGGAATCCCCGTTGCGGGCAAGCCGTCGTTCTGGAGGGTCGAGTTGTCCCGAACGGTTGCCGGATCCAAGATCGTGATATCGGCGTCTGTACCAACCTGAAGCCTGCCCTTGAAGGCCATCTGGTCCACACCGTTTTCCTTTAGGAAGGGGGCAGGGAGATAGGTCATTATGGAAATCGCGGTCATGAGCGGCGTCAGGTTCTGTTCGCGCACCATGCGCAAAACGATGGAGTGGGTGCCTGCGGTGCGGGTGTGCCCTTGGATGTCTTCATAGGCAAGAATCCAATCCCGGGCCATCTTGCCTGAGGCGGTGACGGTCATCGGGAACGAATCTCTTCCAACAGTAGAGCTTGGATGCGCGAGGGCTTTTTCCATGTCTTCTTCCGTTGCGCCATAAAGCATGACGGACGTCCCCGGAGCGGTTTTGACCAAGTCGTCATAGCGGTCTTTATTGTGCGGGTTAAGCGTGGCGGTTTCGATGATGTACTTGTAGTCGCGCCCCATGTTTGGCCCGTAATTGTCGGGCACGAGATAATCCGCCCCGACAATCATGGCGCCAAAGTTGTAAAGGTAGGTTTCTCCGACGACCGAGACACCGCGTGCGCGTGCGTCATCGATCATTTGCCGGGCACCACCACTCTCTGAGAGGGCTTGCTGGTGCATGTGCTTCATCATCAGGTCGCCGCCATAGAGCATCGAATTGGAGAGGAACTCTTCAAACCCGAGGATCCCCGTGGTCGGCGATTTCTGACTTGAAAAGCGTCCATGAATGAAAATTGCGCGACTGGATTCTCCTGCCAAACGTTGCCAGTCCGTCACCTCTTGGGAGGGCACGCCCACAGCTGGGGCGTTGCGAATTCCGGTAACCCAACATTGGCCGCGCGCCGGACGCCGTTTTTTCGAGCGGGATATGCCATGGGCGGCGGCGCTCTGCTTTAGCGCAGTTTCAGCATGGGCACCGGATACACCCTCTTTGACGGACACGGCCAGATTGGCGCGGGTTTGAACTGGGGACGCCCCCCAAAAAGCGCCACCACCGACCCCTCGCAGGATCACTATGTCGCAGAGGTAATTTATCGTTTTCGGCCCCCCCCAAAAAAAACGTTCAAATCATATCGATGAATTTTTTTACATTATTCCCATACAGTTATGTTTTATATCACGCAAAAAATGCGCGGATGGAATAATGAAAAAAACGCACTCGCTGGCGCGAAAAGACCAGAACTGCACCCGTCTCAAACGCTAGGATAGGTGTGTGGTTGATCCCGTGACGCAAAAGAAAGCGTGCAGGGGCCTTGCCACTTTAGAAACACATAACTGGAGAACAAATATGTATGGATTTATAGCAGTTACATTTGACGGTAAGAAAACCGCTCAAAAGGCTCTTGCCACTCTGGAAGACTATTCGGTCGCTTATGTCTGGATCGATGATGTGGCTGTTGTGTCACGTGGCAAACTTGGCGCCACCCACATTCATAGTACTTGGGCGCAGGATGACTCTGACATCACTGTTGGCGGTGGCTGGGGGCTCTTGACGGGTGGCTTGATCGGCCTTTTGTTTGGTCCGGGCGGCGCAATGGCTGGGGCCGCAATTGGTGGTTCCTTGGGGGCCATGGGCGGCGCGGCGAATGAAATCACCTTTGACGATCCTAGGCTTGACGATCTTGCCGCAGCCTTGGTCAAAGACAGTTCTGCACTCATTCTTGTCGGAGAAAAACCATCGCTGGCCGATTTCACTTCTGCAGTGGAGCCTCTTGGCGGTACAATCATCAAGAGCGATTTGACCGAAAAAGATATCAAAGCGCTCCGCAAGGCGCTGAAGGCGGCGTCCTGACGCTGCTCCAGCTTTTTGCTGGAGACATGAAAATTCACGTGTGGCGCGCGATACACATCGCGGGCCACCCTTAAAGGGCGGGTTATATGCTACTAGTTGTTCTGGGATTTTTTATCGTCGTGGCGTGCATTGTGCGGGTCCTCTTGCGTCCAAATCGCGACCCTGCCTCTCGAATGGCTTGGATCGTCGTGATCCTTGCGCTGCCCGTTGTGGGCGTCATCGCCTATATTCTGGTGGGCGAGACGAGTATTGGCCGTAAACGCATAGCCCGCTTAACGAAAATTATCGACAGTTTACCCGAACCCGAAACGCTTCCCGGGTGGGATGAGATAGAAACACCGCAACCGATCTCAGATAGGTATGAGCAGCTTTTCAATGTTGGGCGTTCGATCACGGACTACGCACCTGTTGGGGGGAACCGGGCCGCCTTGATGCAAGATTCAGACGTGGCAATCGACACGATGGTTGAAGATATCGATGCCGCCGCAGACCATGTGCATCTTATGTTTTACATCTGGTTACCCGATAATAATGGGTTGAAAATGGTCGAAGCCATGAAGCGTGCGGTGGCGCGAGGGGTGGTTTGCCGCGTAATGGTTGATGATCTGGGGTCGCGCACCTTAATCCAAAGTGAACATTGGAAAGACATGGGGGCAGCGGGTGTCAAACTGGCCCAAGCTCTTAAGATCGGTAACCCGTTGGTGCGGGTTTTCGACGGGCGGGTTGATCTAAGAGATCACCGCAAAATCCTCGTTATCGACAATCGTATCACCTATTGTGGCAGTCAGAATTGTGCCGATCCCGCGTTCCTCCCTAAAGCAAAATACGCGCCGTGGGTGGATGCGGTTATGCGATTTCAGGGGCCTGTGGTGCGCCAAAATCAGCATCTCTTTGCCAGTGACTGGATGGCGAATTATGACGAAGATATTAGCTATATCCTGCGCGCGCCGCTTGGCCCTCAGGAGCCAGGCTTCATGGCACAGGTTGTCGCCAGCGGTCCAACCATTCGCCACTCCGCGATGCCCGAAATGTTTGAAAGCCTGATGTATGCCGCACGCTCTGAACTGGTAATTACAACCCCTTACTATGTGCCCGACGCGGCCATCCAAGCGGGTCTATGTGCGGCGGCAAATCGCGGTGTGGACGTGACCATAATCTTTCCTGCGCGCAACGACGACTTCGCGGTTGGGGCCGCCAGCCGGTCCTATTACGACGATCTTCTCACTGCTGGTGTGAAGATTTTTGAGTACCAGCTGGGCATCCTGCACACGAAATCCATGACGGTGGATGGCGTGGTCACGTTGATCGGATCGGCGAATATGGATAAGCGCAGCTTTGACTTGAATTATGAAAACAATATTCTTTTGCACGACGCCACAGTCACGGGGGATATGCGCACCCGCCAGTTCGATTATATCGCCGATAGTGAGCCTGTAATATTGGCGATGGTCCAATCGTGGCCATGGACAAAACGGCTTTGGAACAATGCGCTGGCGATTGTTGGCCCGCTTCTTTGAGTCGGGCTAACACTTGAGAATTTAAGGCTAACATTTGAACGGTTAGGAATTCTCCATGACTTCGGAGGCGCTTTTAACACTCTAAATGATCGCCATTTGGGGATGTTTTTTGCGGAATAGGTAATATCTGACGTCAGCGCCTATGGGTCCAAATAGGGCAGATTGGTATTGTCAGAGGAAACTGACTTGAGTGGGGCAGGGCAAGTAACTAGCCTTGGGCCATGACAAAACGCTCTCCATTCCGCTACTTAAAAACTAACCCAGAAATTATCCGCCTTTGACCTTTATTACATATGGCAGGCATTAACCTATTCCGCCTCAATGACGGCGCCCGAAGGAGCCTGCCAAGGGCAGGCATGCAGCCTCGCAAAGATTATCAAGTGGTCGTTTTTAAGAGTCATGGGAGAAGCGATGCGAATAGATCCGCTATGGAAAAAAGGATCAGTACGACGGCCGCTGAAAAGACGATCCCCAGACTGATGAAAAGCCCGTCGCGCTGCACAAGCCCCCATGACAGGCAGGCGAGAGCAACAGCGGGCGGAACATTAATTAAAGGGATCGGCAGTAGCAACACAAGCGACATGAATAGGCACAAGGCCCCGATGATCCTTTCACGGCGTCCCAGTACTGACAGGCGGTTTCGGCTCACGCGTTCGACCGAGCGAAGCGGCCGGATCATATAGCGCGACATCACGGCGATCACCTCATGCGGAATTTTGATATTGCGGGCACTCGCTGGCAGGTCGCCCCGTTCACCGTAAATCGCCAAATGCGCGGATACAGCGATGAGAGGTACGCCCAAAATCGCCCCGAAACTGGGTATGGGCAAAGGAATGCATTCAGGCAGCGCCATCAAAAAGATTGCAACCCCATGCATGCGTGTGCTCGCCCGGTCGATCGTCTCACCCAGCGTCACATATCCGATCAATTGGCTTTGTTTATCCAACTCTTGGATGAGCGCTGCAAAACCTGTTTTCTGCGCTTCGGATGGTGGGACATCTTCCAAATCTTCGGTCTCTAGTTCAGCCAGTATTTGGCATCAGTAAGTGATAATCTTTGCAGTCGGGGTCCAAAGGTGAATCCCTCATATTTGTATCATCTTCTGCTTCCATTCTTACCATGTAAAGTGTGTGCTATTCCAGAGACACCTATTGTCTAGGGAGTCCATATTTCTTCAAAATGTCTAACGCTCTGAAGATAAGCGCGTTTCTACGGGTCGCAACTAGGTTCACTTTTGGTGCGCAGCCTTCGTAATGAGCTTGCAAGAAGGTTGCGCGCGGAATCAATGCTTACGATTTAACTGAACTTCTTAATGATTTGTTAGCAGATAACCGTTGGCCAGCTTCAAAATTTGAGACAATATTTCGGCAGGACAAACGACGGGCGCAGAAGAAAGCTGATGCGGAGGGTGGTGTCAGAAGAAACCCTGTTGTGAAGAGTAGGATCGTTTCGTAGCTTCGGAGTATGACAAAACGCTCTCCTTTTCGCTACTTCAAAACCAGTCCTGAGATTATTCGCCTAGCGGTGATGCTCTATGTCCGATTTCCTCTCTCACTTCGAAACGTAGAGGATTTACTCCACGAACGAGGGATCGACGTCAGCCATGAGACGGTCCGATTTTGGTGGAACCGGTTTGGCCCATTGTTTGCTTCAGAAATTCGTCGGAAACGGGTTCAGCAACTGCGGATGTATTCGAATTGGCAGTGGCACCTAGATGAGGTTTTTGTGAAGATAAACGGCGAACTGCACTATCTATGGCGCGCCGTGGATCACGAGGGCGAAGTGTTGGAATCCTACGTTACGAAACGTCGGGATCGCAAGACCGCATTGAAATTACTCAGGAAAACCATGAACCGTCATGGCAAAGCCGAGATGCTAGTTACCGATAAACTGCGTTCCTACGGCGCGGCGATGAAGATCATTGGCAATGCGGGCAAACAGGAAACGGGTCGCTGGAAAAACAATCGTGCTGAGAATTCACACTTGCCGTTCCGACGACGAGAACGTGCCATGCAGCGCTTCCGCCGAATGCGAAGTTTGCAGAAATTTGTTTCCGTTCATGCATCCGTTTTCAACCACTTCAATCAGGAGCGCAGCCTTTCCCAAAGAGATCATTTCAAAGCCAATCGCACTGCCGCGCTCACAGAGTGGCGCGGTCTTTGTGCGGCATAAA
>NZ_JBGFCF010000027.1:0-21957 GCF_041205445.1 Falsihalocynthiibacter sp. CO-5D18
TTTCCCAAAGAGATCATTTCAAAGCCAATCGCACTGCCGCGCTCACAGAGTGGCGCGGTCTTTGTGCGGCATAAACGGGCAGGGGTACTGGCCTGGCCGAGACGAGTTCGAGTTTGTCTGACACCACCCAGATGACGGCTAAATTGAAGGCGCAAAACCTAAAATCAATTGCCGTAATCCTGTCGCTGCTCCGATTATAATGCAGACCAATGTGAGTGGCGCGCTATAGGCGAGCACAGAAAACGCCGAGAGCCCTTGCCCGACACTGCAACCCACTGCAACCACCGCGCCTATGCCCATTAGTGCCGCGCCTAGAATTTGACGGCGAAGCTCTCGTGGATCATCACAAGCTTCCCATCTGAAATGCCCTTTGTATAGGCTACCCAAGAGCGCGCCGAAAAGGACGCCAACAACAGAGCCAGTTCCAAAACTGATAGAGTTTCCTGAAGACGTCATTGCGTAAAGAAGTGTTTCTCCGATCGGTGCGGAGAATGTGTGGCTGACAACAGGCGTCGCCTCATACCCATTACTTGCAACCCATTGTGTTCCAGCCCATCCAGAAACTATTGCGAGCCCCGCGATTGCACCCCAAAAAACATGGTTGAACGAGCTGCGTAAGCTTCGGTTAAATAGCGTCACGACTAATATCAAGGATCCAAGAACGATCCCTGCCGTCTCAACCGAAGTTCCGCTAACTTGAGAAATTGAGTGTGCAAATGTTTGAATTTGGTCTGAAGGCTCTGATCCCCCAAACGCCCAAATTCGCAGACCCGAAAGTGGGCCACCTAAAGTCGCATAAGCGGACACGCCCATAATCAGCACAATGAGGAGGGAACGCAGATCTCCTCCACCTACCCGAGCCAACGCCCCGTAGCCGCAGTTCCCAGCCAAAGCCATTCCGTACCCAAAGATTAATCCTCCGACGATGCTTTCCAAGGGGTTCCAGCTTCGTGAGAGATAGAGCGTCTGTTGCAAGTCCAAAAAACCGAGTGACGACAATCCATATGTACCGATGATTGAAACGCCGATAGCAATGCCCCACATGCGCAAGCGGAGTGTATTTTCTCCGTAGAAGAGATCTTCGATGGCTCCAAGTGTACAAAATCTACCAATGCGCGCAGCTAGGCCGAGGAGAACACCGCCGAATAGGCCTGTTAGGGCAACAAGAACGGGTTCAGATATCAGATCAAGCATAGGGACGCTCGTTCTGCGCACGCCGTACCAAAAAGGTTGGATTTCTCACTTTTCGCGACAGAACAGATCGTAGACGACTTCCATGATCTGTTTGGACCGTTCATCAGTCAAACTGTAGTAGATGGTTTTCCCATTACGCCGTGGCGTGACCAAGCCTTCTAGGCGTAAACGCGACAGTTGTTGAGATACCGCAGCCTGTCTTGCTGATAGAAGGTCTTCGAGTTCTGTTACGGATTTTTCACCTGATGCGAGATGACACAAGATCATCAGGCGCCCCTCGTGGCCGATAGCTTTAAGAAAATTGGACGCTAGCATGGCATTTGCAGCCATTTTATCCATATCATCAGCGCACATGTTAGTATCGAAAACTGGTAAACCCATATTTTCCTCAGTTTTAAAAAAAATCCGGCCTCAAAGCCATGATAGTTGAATCATATACTTGCCCTAGCTCGTTACATCAATATCGGATCGAAAAAGCATTTGTTCTAGCAAACCCCAGAAAAAATCTTCACCGGGATAACCTTCGATACGAGAAGCTTCTTGACCGTCTACCATTAGTACGAAAGTGGGAGTAAAGTTTAGTCTACGTTCGAAAATCATGCCTTCAGGTCGAGCAGCATGAATATCGATGCGCTGTAGCGGCGCAGCTTTTCCTTCATTCGTTTTTGGATAGATATGCGCAATTTCATCGTTCCAACGGGCACACCAAACGCACCCTTTCTCTTCTACCATTACCAAAACTGTGTCAGCAGCCGCTGCAATTGCCGAAGAAAGCGCCAAAAAGCCGCTGAAAATGAGAGGGCGGAAAAACATGCCAAATTGACCTTTCTTTATCAACAACATAACTTAATATGAATATGTGAATAATACAAGGACACATGGCTGTCATGATGGAAATCACTTACCTAGGTGCAGTTTTTGCGGGATTGTTGTCATTCCTGTCGCCATGTATCCTCCCGATAGTCCCATTTTACCTTAGTTATCTGGCTGGCGTCGGAATGAACCAGATCTCGACTGACGCTAAAATTGACTCGAAAACGCGAACCCGCGCCGTGTTGGCCGCCTGCTTTTTCGCAGCCGGTGTCATAACAATTTTCATGGGGTTGGGGGCGGCAGCTACAGTCTTTGGGCAAGCGGTGCGCGAATATTTCGACATCCTTAGGTGGATTGCTGCTGCAATCATTATCGCGATGGGGCTACACTTTCTAGGGTTCATCCGCATCGAATTTTTGTATCGCCAGTTGCGAGCGGATGCGGGTGACACGTCAAATGTTAGCTTGTTTGGTGCTTATGTGATCGGGCTTGCGTTTGCGTTTGGTTGGACACCTTGCGTCGGGCCGGTTCTTGCTGCGATTTTGTTTACTGCAGCGGGTGCCGATACTGCTTCAACCGGGGCGGGGCTGCTCTTCGTGTACGGGCTAGGAATGACTATGCCGTTTATTTTAGCAGCGCTATTTATTGGACCATTCATGCGCTGGATGATCCGTTTTCGCCGTCACCTCGGTTTAATTGAGAAGGTTATGGGCGCGATGTTGATACTGTTTGGCGTTTTGATTGCAACCAACTCGGTAAACTATATCGCTCAATGGATGCTCAAAGTTGCACCAGACCTTTGGCTCTTACTCTAAATCTAGCTCTAATTTTAAAACTGGAGGATATCTAATGAAGACCTTTTTCGTAGCATGTGCCGTTTTCATAATGACGACATTGAATACGTTTGCGGCCGAGGTTGGAGACGATGGCCTACACAAAGCACCATGGATGCGCGATACGTTTAAAGATCTCGCAGAGGACTTGGCGGAAGCGAACGCTGACGGAAAGCGCCTGATGGTAATGATTGAACAGCGTGGATGCATCTATTGCAAGAAGATGCATGAGGAAGTGTTCCCAGCGAAAGAAATAACGTCCTACATTACGGACAACTACTTTGTTGTTCAAATCAACATGTTTGGTGATGTTGAGGTTACAGATTTTGACAGTACGGTGCTGCCTGAAAAAAATATGGTTAAGAAATGGGGCGTGTTATTTACCCCGACGATCCTGTTTTTCCCTGAAGACGTGAGTACTGATACCTCTGCAGTTCTAGCAGCAGTTGCAACGATGCCGGGCGCATTTAGCCGAAGTACGACCTTTGATTTGCTCAACTGGGTAGTCGGAAAAGGATACGACGGGGACGAAAGCTTCCAGAAATATCATGCTCGCAAAGTTGGCGACCGTTCAAAGTGATCGTTCAGAGTTCTAGCGCAGCGTTTTCATATGGTATAATTCAAACAGTTGAATTTGATGTTGCGTCGCTATAACTCTGTGCGCTAGGGTACTTTAAGATTTAGTGTTTGGGAGGACGCATGAGGATTCTTATTACAGCCGTTGTTCTAGCGGGGGCAGTTACTTCATCTGCGTATGCAGAAGATGTTCTGCCAACAGCGGTAAGCTTTACTGAAGGCTCCGTGGAACTGTCATTGTCTGGTGTTGCCGGCGATGCCGCAAACGGGCGCAAGATTGTGGGTGACAAGAAGCAGGGTAATTGTGTTGCTTGCCATCAAGTTTCCGATCTGGCCGATGTTCCTTTTCAAGGTGAAATTGGGCCTATGTTAGATGGCGCGGGTGAGCGTTGGTCTGAAGCGGAGCTTCGCGGGATTGTAGCAAATGCGAAGATGACGTTCGAAGATAGCATGATGCCGTCATTTTATAAAACCGAAGGCTTCATCCGGCCTGGTAAAGCGTACACTGGGAAGGCTGCTGATGACACATTCGGTCCGCTTCTAAGTGCACAGCAAATCGAAGATGTTGTGGCCTATTTGTTCACACTAAAAGAATAATCGGGCCCGTAGGGGATTGAAGGAGAGAGAAGAATGGAACTGACTAGACGTAATGCAATCCTAATGGGGGCGGGTGCTTTTCTCGCCGCTGGAATGCCATTTCGCGCGTCGGCTGCTACAGAGGACGCAATCACTGCGTTTACTGGAGGCGCGGATGTAGGGGCTGGTGATATCAATTTGACGGCGCCTGAGATCGCGGAGAATGGAAATACAGTACCAATCGAAGTGTCATCCGATACTGCCGTAGAAATCATGGTTTTGGCGACAGGCAACCCAACGCCAAGTGTAGCTACGTTTAAGTTCGGAAAGCTTGCGGCATCCCGCTCTGCGTCGACACGTATTCGTTTGGCTGGAACGCAGGACGTTGTTGCGATTGCCAAGCTTGAGGACGGCTCTTTCGTTCAAGCGTCAAGCACTGTCAAAGTTACAATCGGCGGCTGCGGCGGCTAAAGTATTCAAGGAGAAATAACATGGCATCTGGTGTAAAACCTCGCGTCAAAGTCCCAAAAACGGTAGCTGCTGGTGATTCTATCACAATCAAAACGCTGATCAGCCACAAGATGGAATCAGGTCAACGCAAAGATGGTGATGGTAATATCATCCCCCGTTCGATCATCAATCGCTTCACCTGCGACTTCAACGGTGAGAACGTTGTGGACGTTACTTTGGAGGCGGCCATTTCAACCAATCCATATATCGAGTTTGAATCTCTTGTCCCCGAAGCCGGTGAATTCAAATTTACTTGGTATGATGATGATGGCTCGGTTTATGAAACGGCAAAAAAGATCGCAATCGGCTGAACCAATAGTCTTGGGAGGGACATCATGAACAAATTGACAGGCGCCATTCTGGCGACATTGTTGACAACGACGGTAACCTATGCGGATCCGGCTGATGACATATTAATTCTGAATGAAGAAACTGAATTGGTTACAAGAACTGCGGCGCCTGCCCATGTATCTGAAGCTCTTGATGAAGTGATGTCGGGCTGGTTATTCCGCGGCAAAGAAACCCGTGCGATGCAAGCCGATGATTTCGACAACCCGGGTATGATTTTTGTCGAGAAAGCACAGGATGCTTGGGCGACGACTGAAGGAACTGAAGGCAAATCTTGCTCATCTTGCCACAACGATATGGACAGCATGGCGGGTGTCAAAGCGACTTATCCTAAGTGGAATGAGTCTGCCGGCGAAGTTCGCACATTGCAGATGCAGATGAATGATTGTCGTACCAACCGCATGGGTGCCGAAGCGTGGAAATACGATAATGGCGATGCTATTAACATGGAGGCTGCATTGTCCGCTGTGTCACGCGGCTTGCCAGTTAACGTCGCCATCGATGGCCCCGCTCAATCCACCTGGGAAACGGGTAAAGAGTTGTATTATACTCGTACTGGCCAGCTTGAGTTGTCTTGTGCAAATTGCCATGAAGAGAACTATGGTAATATGATCCGTGCGGATCACTTGAGCCAAGGTCAGGTTAACGGTTTCCCTGTGTATCGTTTGAAAAACACAAAGCTGAATGGGGTGCAATCACGCTTTAAAGGGTGTGTTCGAGATACACGCGCCGAAACATACAGTCCCGGTAGCCCAGAGTTTATTGCGCTTGAGCTATATGTCACTTCACGCGGCAATGGTCTGAGTGTCGAAGGACCCTCCATCAGAAACTAATCTTTCTAACAGCCCCAGCTAAATTTAGGCTGGGGCTGTTTTTTCTAATTACATGCACAAATTCGCATATGTGCGCATGACCTGGAGATACCAATGATTTCTCGCCGTGATTTTCTGCAAACGACGATGGCAGCAGCCGCCCTCTATGGAACATCAGGTTTCGGAAACTGGGGTAGAGTGGCCGCTCAACAGTTGCTAACGCAGGACAAATTACTCGAATTTGATACCTATGGAAACGTTTCGTTGATCCACGTGACCGATATTCATGGCCAGCTAGTCCCACACTTTTTTCGGGAACCATCAGTAAATATCGGCGTAGGCAGCAATAAGGGCGCAGTTCCGCATGTTACTGGTTCGGACTTTAGAAAGCTCTATGGTATTGAAGATGGGAGTCCCTCTGCCTACGCCCTGAGCTACAATGACTTTGCGTCGTTGGCTAAGGGGTATGGCCGCATTGGCGGAATGGACAGGGTGGCGACTGTTATAAATTCAATTCGCGCAGATCGCCCAGATGCATTGCTGCTCGACGGCGGAGATACATGGCACGGCAGCTACACTTGCTATCAGACTGAAGGCCAAGACATGGTCAATGTCATGAACTCGCTAAAGCCTGACGCGATGACTTTCCATTGGGAATTCACACTAGGTTCGAAGCGCGTCAACAAAATAGTTGAAGATTTACCCTTCGCAGCTCTTGGACAGAATATTTTTGATGCAGAGTGGGACGAACCTACAGACCTCTTTCCGCCCTACAAGTTTTTTGAGAGCGGCGGGATCAAAATAGCAGTAATCGGACAAGCGTTTCCCTATATGCCCATCGCGAACCCAGGTTGGATGTTCCCAGAGTATTCTTTTGGCATTAGGGATGAGCGGATGCAGGAGATGGTTAACGAAGTACGCGCAGCAGGTGCTGAATTGGTTGTCTGCCTGAGTCATAACGGTTTTGATGTAGATAAAAAAATGGCAGGCAAGGTTAAAGGTATCGACGTTATCCTTTCCGGCCACACCCACGACGCCCTTCCTGAACCGGTTTTGATTGGTGAGACAATCATCGTAGCGTCTGGTTCTACTGGTAAGTTTGTAAGTCGTGTCGATCTCGATGTTCGGGATGGCCGCATGATGGGCTTCCGACACAAACTTATCCCAATCTTTTCGGATGTCATTACCCCTGATCCTACAGTTACAAAACTTATTCAGGAGCAACGTGCACCTTTTGCGAGCGAACTATCCGAAGTAATTGGTAAAACGGCCGAAGACCAGACCCTCTATCGTCGTGGGAATTTCAATGGCACTTGGGACGACCTGATTTGTGATGCGCTCATCTCTGAGCGGGAGGCGGATATTGCTCTTTCTCCAGGTGTACGTTGGGGCCCTTCCATTTTGCCTGGCCAAGACATCACGCGTGAGGATATCTGGAATGTGACATCAATGACTTATGGTAAAGCCTACAGAAACGAAATGACTGGTGAATTCCTCCATGTTATCTTGGAAGATGTCGCTGATAACCTGTTCAATCCAGATCCGTATTACCAGCAGGGTGGGGATATGGTGCGTGTAGGTGGTCTCGGGTACCGAATTGATGTCACTAAACCACAAGGCTCGCGCATAACGGAAATGACCTTGCTCAAAACCGGTGAGTTGATTGATCCGACCAAGACTTATCAGGTCGCCGGATGGGCATCCGTCAATGAAGGGACAGAAGGCCCGCAAATTTGGGATGTTGTTGAATCGCATATCGCCAAGCAAGGCATCATCTCTCTTGACCCAAACAACAGTGTTAAAGTGGTTGGCGCCTAGGCCAGCTTCTAATTGGAGGCATCTGATATGTCAGGTAAAAATATAGGAAATGGGTCATCACGGCGCGCTTTTTTGCGTGGCGCTGCGGCGGCAGGAACAGGGGTTCTAACCGCGAGTGCCACCAAAGCACAAACCGCTGATCCATTGATAACTGATTTGCAAACTTGGGCTCAAGAGTTTGGCGATGGCGTAGATGTAACGCCTTACGGACTGCCTATTGAGCACGAAGGTGATGTCATTCGCCGCAATGTGGATTGGCTGACGGCGGACACTGTGAGTTCAATAAACTTCACGCCAATTCATGCGCTCGACGGGACGATCACGCCCCAGGGCTGTGCATTTGAACGTCATCATTCTGGTGCAATTGATCTAAACAAAGAAGACTACCGGCTTATGATCAACGGCTTAGTTGATAACCCGCTAGTTTTTTCTTATGCGGATCTGGAGCGTTTTCCCCGCGAAAATCATGTGTATTTTTGTGAATGTGCTGCCAACACCGGTATGGAGTGGGCTGGCGCTCAGCTAAACGGCGCCCAGTTTACCCATGGTATGATCCACAACATGGAATACACTGGTGTGTCACTGCGCACTTTGTTGGAAGAGGCAGGTCTGGATACCGCTGGCGACCTCAACGACAAATGGGTGTTTGTTGAAGGTGCTGATGCATCCTCAAATGGACGGTCGATTCCAATGGAAAAAGCACTCGATGATGTGCTGGTTGCCTTCAAAGCGAACGGCGAGGCGCTGCGCAAAGAGCATGGCTATCCTGTCCGCCTCGTTGTCCCTGGTTGGGAAGGCAACATGTGGGTCAAATGGATTCGCCGTATTGAGGTCATGGATGGCCCTGTCGAGAGCCGCGAAGAAACTAGCAAATACACCGATGTTTTGGAAAATGGCGTCGCGCGCAAATGGACTTGGGCAATGGATGCAAAATCTGTTGTGACCAGCCCCAGCCCACAATCCCCGATTACCCACGGTAAAGGCCCGCTTGTCATTACGGGCTTGGCGTGGACTGGTCGCGGTGCGATCACCCGCGTGGACGTGTCCAAAGACGGTGGGGAAACGTGGGAAACAGCGCGGCTTGCAAAGCCCGGTGAGAAGATGGCGATGACACGCTTCTATCTCGACATCGATTGGGATGGCTCAGAAATGATGCTCCAATCGCGTGCGATGGATGATACTGGATATGTCCAACCCACCAAAGCGCAATTGCGTGAGGTGCGGGGCCTAAACTCAATTTATCACAACAACTGCATTCAAACTTGGTTGGTACGCTCTAGTGGTGAGGCTGAAAATGTCGAAGTTTCTTAAATCTGCGTTTCTTTCAAGTGTGGTTGCATTGACCTCAGGCTCGGCGCTTGCTGACAAGTTTGGTTTAGGGCGGACTGCATTGCCCGAAGAAATTGCCGCTTGGGATGGTGACGTCCGACCCGATGGAACGGGTCTGCCCGAAGGTTCTGGCGACGCGATTGTAGGCGAGGAAGTCTTCGCAGACCAATGTGCTGCCTGCCATGGTGATTTTGCAGAAGGTATCGGCAACTGGCCTAAACTGGCAGGCGGTGCTGATACGCTAGACCACGATGACCCCCTTAAAACTGTGGGCTCTTACTGGCCGTATTTGTCGACATCCTTTGACTACATCAAACGCTCAATGCCTTACGGTAATGCGGGGACACTGACAGATGATGACGTCTATTCCATTGTTGCTTATATCCTCTATTCGAACGATTTGATCGAAGATGATTTCGTGCTCTCGAAAGAAACTTTCTTTGATGTGGAAATGCCTAACGCGGAGGGCTTCATTGTCGATGATCGCTCTGAGACCGAGTATTCTCTATGGACCCGCGAGCCATGCATGGTGAACTGTAAAGACGAAGTCAAAGTAACTATGCGCGCGATGGTGTTGGACGTGACTCCTGTGGAAGAAAGCGCAACCGTACAGAGTGAGGTCAAAACTACAGACGAAGAAGTGGAACAGGTCGTGCCTGCCGAAGCTGCCGCAGCGTTTGATGCTGATTTAGCTGCTAAAGGCGAGAAAGTCTTCAAAAAATGTAAAGCCTGTCACCAGATTGGCGAGGGTGCAAAAAACAAATCGGGGCCGATTTTAACAGGGGTGTATGACAATCCTGCTGGTGCGGTAGATGGATTTAAATACTCCAAAGCGTTGCGAACTGTCGCTGAGAATGGGCTAGTGTGGACCGACAACGAATTAGTCGCTTTCCTAGCTAAACCAAAGGCTTACTTGAAAGGTACAAAGATGTCGTTCTCTGGTCTCAAGAAAGAGGCTGACCAATTGGCTATAGTTGAATTCCTCAAGTCGATTGAGAATTAGAAACCTGACTTGATGAATTGACGCTTGTACGAATAATTCGGCTCAAATTACAAACCTAACAGGCCACAGTTAGTGGCCACTAAAACAGGGAGATACGATGAAACACTTCAAAATTTTAGGAGCGATTATCTTTGCGATGTTCACTGTCACAGGCGCATTTGCACAAGACGGCCTGGCGGATCATAAATTAGCGCTACAGATCAGCGATAACGACCCGCAAAAAATGACCACCGTCTTGAATGTTGCGGCGAATGTGACGCGCTATTACGAAAGCATTGGTGAAACTGTCGAAGTCCGCATTGTGGCATTCAACGCTGGCTTGCACATGCTGCGAACAGACACATCACCCGTGTTAGAGCGCTTGGAATCATTTGGCGCATCAATGCCCAACGTTACTTTTGCAGCATGTGGAAATACGATAACTGGCATGACCAAGAAAGAAGGAAAACCTACTCCAATTGTTGAGATTGCGGAGCACGTGCCTGCAGGAGTAGTTGATCTAATCTCACTCAATGAAAACGGATGGACGATTATTCGCCCCTAAGAGATACCAATCGAGATTTTACTAGGATCAGCCGACCAAAAGGAGAAAGAACTGATGAAATTATTTTTGCTAAGTGGAGTGTTAAGTCTTGCGATCACAGGGTTTGCCCTCGCAGATGAAACATCAACTGCTTATAATTTTGACGGTAGCTTTGAGGACGCAACATTTAGTGTCGAAAGTGCTATTGTTGGCAAGGGACTAGTAATTGACTATGTCAGTCACACTGGAGAAATGTTGAGCCGAACCGGTGCGGATGTTGGCAGCAATGTAAAACTTTTTGATAACGCTGATATATTCGTTTTTTGTTCCGCGGTTTTGTCGAGAAAAGTTATGGAGATTGACCCGATGAACATCGCACATTGCCCTTATGGGGTATTTGTTGCGGAGCGCGAGGGCAAGGTAATGGTCGGATTTCGCAACTACCCCGAAGGGGAAATGCAAGAAGTGCAAACCCTACTGGACGAAATAGTCCAAGAAGCGGTGGGGGAATAATGAACTATCAGGCTTTTTTCAAAGATGCGCTGAATCGATTGCAAGACCAAGGTAACTACCGGACTTTTGCGGAACTCGAACGCCATTGTGGGGCTTTCCCGCGGGCGACATCACATGGCAAAGCAAGCGCTGATGTCACAATTTGGTGCTCGAACGATTATCTTGGAATGGGTCAACACCCGAAAGTTCTTGAGGCCATGCACGAAGCAATCGATCGTTGTGGAGCAGGGGCTGGCGGCACGAGAAATATTTCAGGCACAACGCACGATCATGTTCTGCTTGAGGTTGAGTTGGCGGATTTGCATGGGAAAGAAGCGGCCCTTCTTTTTACATCTGGCTATGTGTCAAATTCGGCAGCAATAAGTACTTTAGCCGGTCGTATCCCTGATTGTGTGATTTTGTCAGACACTCTTAATCATGCTTCGATGATTGAAGGTATACGCCATTCTAAAGCTAAGAAATTGATTTGGCAGCACAACGACTTGGCTGATTTAGAGGCCAAGCTGGCCTCGTTGCCGTTGGACCGCCCCAAGATGATTGCGTTCGAAAGCGTCTACTCTATGGATGGAGACATCGCGCCGATTGCAGAAATTTGTGATCTGGCGGATAAATACAACGCGATGACCTATCTGGATGAGGTTCACGCGGTTGGCCTTTATGGGCCAAGAGGTGGCGGTATTTCTGAGCGTGAAGATCTGATGGATCGTCTTACAGTGATCGAAGGAACTCTTGGAAAAGCGTACGGTGTAATGGGTGGCTATATTGCGGCCTCCGCCAAACTTTGTGATTTTATCCGTAGTTTTGCCAGTGGGTTCATTTTCACAACAGCGATCCCGCCAGCTGTTGCTGCGGGTGCCGCGGCTTCAATTCGACATTTGAAGAGCAGCAACATAGAACGAGACGCGCAAAAGGAAAAAGTGGCCCAAGTCAGAAGAAGGCTTGATGCGCTAGGGATTCCACACGTCGAAAATCCAAGTCACATTATTCCAGTGATGGTTGGTGACCCAGTGAAGTGCAAATATATTTCCGACGTTTTGTTGCAGAATTACGGTGTTTATATACAACCGATCAACTATCCAACTGTGCCCAAAGGGACCGAGCGTCTGAGGATTACACCGTCGCCCGTTCACTCGGACGCGGACATTTTGCACCTGACTGAAGCTTTAGGTGAGCTTTGGGAGCAGTGCCAGCTGGCGCGCATGCCTCTCGCTGCGCAATAGATGAAAGGGTTTCCCGATCTTCCGCCGTTATGGTGGTTAGGTAGCATTGGGCTTATCTATCTTGGCAAATATCTACTTCCGGGATGGCATTTCACATTGTTTGTTCTCAATGTCGTGTCTTGGCTATTTTTGGTTGCGGCCCTAGGGCTAATAGGCAGGTCGACCCTTTGGTTTTTCCGCAAGAAAACTCCTATCGAACCCAATCATCAGCCAAAAGACTTGATCGTAGAAGGGCCTTACCAGCTATCTCGTAATCCGATATATCTGGCTCTTGTGATGTTGACTATCGCTTCCGCAATTGGACATGGCTCCGTCCTTGGCATTGGCGCGGCTATGCTGCTTTGGAAGGTTCTTGACCGAAGATTTGCTGAACAGTATTTCAAGCAAACACGTCGCTGGTTCTGATTGTAGACTTGATCAAGGGTATAAGCGGTAATTTATACACTCTAAGTTACGCCAAATGTGGCGATTTTCTGCGGCGAAGGTCGAAGTCGATTGCGAGTTGCATGATAGTTGCTCCGACCCACATTGACAACAGGGCAAGCCATGCGGTGAGTGCAAAGATGGAGCCACCAGACATCCCGGCCCCGACGGCGCAGCCGCCTGCCAGCATGCTCCCAAAGCCCATGAGAACACCGCCAACGAGATATCTTTCCATCGGCATGTCGGGCCCAAATCTTTGAATACGGGCTTCCTTGGTAAAAACCGCCATTGCTAAAGCGCCCAAGAATACTCCTGGCACCAATCCGGAACCAAACCCCAAAGGAAGGTTTCTTTCATTAATCAATCCCATCAACGTATCCGCAGATGGGCCTGTAAACGTGATTGATGAAATTGCGACGACTTCATACGATGCTTGAGAGACGAAATATGTGCCTAGCCATCCGAGCCCTACTGCGAAGCCAACTAAAAGGGCAGCAATGATCCGGGAGGTTTTGCATGTCTTCTTCCATGCGAACCAGACTGAAATGACGAGCACCAGAAACGCGATATAAAAGACAATCTGAGGCGAAACTTCAACGTATGATAGAAGGTCGCGTGAAGGCCCACTGGATATAGTCCAAAGTGAATTCAATGCTTCACGGGCTGGCGCAAGTACACCGCGAAGCGACGCCTGTGCAGTTAAAGTAAGAACTAAGCCGGTAACGATTGCACGAAGATTTCCTGTTGCAGAAAGAACCAACAATCGGCTGGCACAGCCACGGGCAAGAATCATGCCAGTGCCGAACAATAGACCACCAATTATGGCGCCAGATAGGCTGCCAGTTGTGGAAATCTGGCGGGCCTGTGAAATGTCGAGATATTCGAAAGCTACAAAGAGTTGTACACTAGCGACTGCTGCACTAAAGGCCACGAACCACGTCGCTATATTTACATCCCAAACTCGCTCTGAAAATTCAATTGTGGCCGAACGCAAGCAAAAACGTGAATGCTGGGCAGCAGCGCCAAAGAGAAGCCCAACACCTAAGGCTATGCCAAACAGAACCCCGCCTTCGCCGAAGTTATCAATTAATTGTTCCATATCCGTGTCGCTCCTGATCTGGCCCAATTTTGGTAAGTTGAGCAGCTTGTTAGCGCCATGACGCAGGTCAATGGAGTGTATCCACGCCTCATAGCTTCCTCGCAAGATAAGGAGATTCTCCTAGCCCATTACTCTCAGTCCGAAAGCGGCTTGAGCAGACATAGCGCCGGTACTGCAAAACAAAATAGTTTTTTTGGTTTTTGGGGATTTCATCTATTCGTGAGAAGACGGTTCGCCATTCGATATGAATTGCACCCTCAATTGTCGATTCCGCGAACTCTTCCGCAGTTCGGGTGTCGATAAACACGAAGCTCTCGAATAGATCACTTGTGACCTGTGCTGGGACTATAACTCCGGCGTCATAGGTCGCAAAATCGGTATAGTCCGTCATTGCTTCTAGAACCGCATCTTGGGCGAAGACAGAGCCCGGTAGCATTGAAAATAGTGATGCGAGAACGAGGTTTCTCAAAAGCTCTAATCCTTTTCTGATATCGATGCCGTGTATTTTTTGTGGGCAATAATGACATTAACAACAGGAAGTTCACGTGCTATCCAACCCGGTGCCTTTCCATTTCCAAACATCCCTTCAGAAATATCAATGATGCCTAGGAGGCCATTATTTTCGAGAACACTAGCCACATAATTGCTGCGCCCCCCCGTGGCGCAAATGAGGGCCACATCTTTGTCGGGGTATCGCTTGAGAATGTTTTGTAAGTTCTCGCCAAAGCTGGGATCATGCAGTGTAACTGGCCACGCGCCCTTTGGAACACCAGTCTCCTCCCATTCCGCAGGGCTTCTAATGTCGAGGATGATCAGGTCGCCACTCAGTGCTGCGGGATATGCCTCACTCGCGCTCATCTTCTGGGTTTGTGCAAAAACCGTGGCTGTTGTTATCATTAGGAAAACCGCGGCCCCTAAGACTACTAAATAGACAATTTGCAGCTTGTGGAGCCATGCTTTTGATTTAGGCACTTCCACTACTCAAACTCCATTTGTTCATAAACGCGGCCTGCGTTCTTTGTTGCAAGCTCTTCGAACGTGTCTAGATGAGCGTAGGGAGATTGATCCAAATAATATGCATCAGCCAAATCACCGCCATCGTCTAGGTGGGTTCCTATTTTTTCGCGTAAATAGATCAAGTAGTCGCGGGTGTATCGGCGTACTTGATCCATATTCGTCGGATGGCCATGACCTGGAATAACGTATATCGCTTTCAGCGGTTCAAATTCAGTATCCCAGGTTTCGATCCAATCAGCGGTCATTGTATGCTCAAAAATGGGAAGCATACGTTCGTGAAAGGCCATGTCACCCGCTATCACCAGGTTTTTCTGAGGGAGCCAAACCACAATATCACCAGGACTATGAGAGGGCCCGAGGTAGCGGGCTTCAATCTTCATCCCCCCCATATCAACAGAATAGACGTCTTCAAACGTTTCACTTGGTGCGACAACCCTGGTCTTGTCAGCGCGTTCCTTTAAACGCGTTTGCGCGGCTCTCAGAGATTGCCCGCCTTGTTCTTCAAACTCGTGAGCCGCTTTGGTGTGAGCCACGATCTTCACACCTTGATCTGCCCAGTACCCGTTACCAAGCATGGCATGACCTTGCCCGTTTTCGTTGAAAACCAGCTTTACAGGCTGGCTAGTAACCGCCTTAATCTCCTGATGAAGGGCCGCAGCTAGTCGATAAGATCCGCCAGCATTCACAACAACAACACCATCACCGGTGACAATGAAACTGAGATTATTGTTATG
Source organism: Falsihalocynthiibacter sp. CO-5D18 (assembly GCF_041205445.1). Taxonomy (NCBI): domain Bacteria; kingdom Pseudomonadati; phylum Pseudomonadota; class Alphaproteobacteria; order Rhodobacterales; family Roseobacteraceae; genus Falsihalocynthiibacter; species Falsihalocynthiibacter sp. CO-5D18. Next base: position 15,342 of record NZ_JBGFCF010000027.1, read on the forward strand.
CCCCGCATTTTCGTAAGTTGGTGGTGCGGTTGCCCCGATTGCTGAAAAAACGCCGGGAATAAACTCAACGGGTTTGGAATACAGGACCGAGCCAGGGTATTGGTCCGCTATGTCTTCACTGGCAAAAGAAGGTGTGGCGCACAAGAATACTATGAAAGCGATTGATTTCATTGCTATGCCTCCGGGACGAAAACGTAGCCATCAGACACCTTGTCAACATAACCAATGCCGTTTCCTGATAGGTGGTATCCGATCACGCGCGTCTTTTCGTTAGCCAATTGATCCAAAAGTGTGATCCGCGTCGCTGCCGCAGTCTCTTGATCTTGATCTGAACCAGAATTCCAAGCCGGCTTAGCAAATGCGATGTGATCGTTGCCAATGCAGTCGCCCAATATCATCAAAGACTCAGACCCTTGGCGAACTTCAAAGGCCGTATGACCAGGAGTATGCCCAAAGGTCGAACGGGCCATTACACCGGTCATGATTTCGTCGCCTGCTGCGAAGAATTCGATTTGATCTTCGATCATCTCGAGGCGGCGCTTGGCGCCGACCGCGAACGAGGTACGTGCTTCGCCAATCTCGTCAATCGTGTTGGGATTCATCCAGTAGTCCCACTCTGTTTTGCCTATCATGTAGCTAGCTTCTGGGAATAAGGGGTCGTCAAAATCATCAAGTAGACCCCACAGATGATCGGGATGCGCATGGGTAAAGATGATATCGGTCACATCTTCTGGTGCCACTTCAAGGGCTTCCAGTGAGTTTATGAGGATACCAGAATTGGGAGAGAAATCTGGGCCGGATCCAACATCGAACAACACCGTCCTATCCCCATGACGCATCAGCGTCACGTTGCAAGGAGGGGTCAATACTTCAAACGATTGACCATATTTTTCGAGAATTGGTAGCAGTTTTTCTTTCGACATCGGCTCGAAGATGAAACTTCCGGGAAGAGTCAAATTGCCGTCGCTGACAACATCGATTTTGACATCACCAAATGCCACTTGCGCATGCGTCGAGCCGACCTGCAATCCGAGTGCGCCTCCGGCCGTCAATGCAGCACCGCCCGCAAGAAAGTTTCGTCTAGGAAATCTCATCACACCCTCCAATAATTCTTTTATCTGAATATGAATGATTGTTCTGAATTCAGCAAGCCATATTGCTCGCAAAGCCAATACCGATGGCTAATGATAACATTTGAGTTTGTTTTTTGTTAAACGCAAACAAACATTGCAATATGTGTAAATATTAAACTACGGTTTTCTCAACAAACTGAAAGTGAGCACGATGAACTTGAAGAAAAAGCGTAGAGTCCAAATCATTCTTGTGGCCGTCCTTGGACTTGCAACTGCCACAGGGCTGATTGGTTACGCTATGAAAGACGGGATCAACTTCTTCCGGTCTCCAACGCAGGTGGTAGAAACGCCCCCATCGCCTCATGAAACATTTCGGATTGGTGGGTTGGTCGAAGACGGTTCCCTAAAAGTTGTCGGCGACGCGGCAGTGATCTTTCGAGTTACCGATGGGAATGCGTCTGTGTCAGTAGCTTATAAAGGAATCCTGCCTGATTTATTCAAAGAGGGGGAGGGAATGATCGGCTCCGGAAGGCTGATAGATGGCACATTCCAAGCAACCGAAATCCTTGCTAAACATGATGAGAACTACATGCCAGTGGAAGTAATAGACGCGCTCAAGGCTCAAGGTGTGTACCAGGGGGCTCTCGAAATCCCGTCAGAGCCGCTTGAAATGGGTGCGACGGGAGCTGGAAATGATTCCTGAACTTGGCCAATTTGCCCTCACACTTGCGCTAATTACTGCTGTTGTGCAGGGAATTTTACCAATATGCGGTGCGGCTCTAAACAATGTCCTTTGGATGCGCAGCGCGACCTCCACCGCTTTACTCCAGTTTATTCTGATCGCAATTGCGTTTGGGGCCCTCATGCGATCATTTGTTGTCAGCGACTTCTCGGTTTTGAACGTCGTTGAAAACTCTAATTCTCAAAAGCCGATGCTGTTTAAAGTGGCTGGAACATGGGGCAGCCATGAAGGCTCGCTCTTGTTATGGATACTTATTCTGGCGCTTTTTGGTGCGGCGGTCGCAGTGCTTGGTCGAAACATTCCAACAGGTCTTAAAGCCCGCACATTAAGTGTTCAGGCATGGATCAGTATCGGCTTCCTAAGTTTCATGCTTTTCACATCGAACCCGTTTGATCGCGTATTTCCAGCCCCACTGGACGGCAACGACCTTAACCCGCTTTTACAAGATATTGGGTTAGCAATGCACCCGCCGCTTCTTTATCTTGGGTATGTTGGCTTCTCAATTGTCTTCAGCTTTGCGGTTGCTGCATTAATTGAAGGGCGGGTCGATCCGGCATGGGCACGATGGGTCAGGCCATGGGCATTGGCAGCATGGGTTGCGCTGACAGGGGGCATCGCACTGGGCTCATGGTGGGCATATTATGAACTTGGTTGGGGCGGATGGTGGTTTTGGGACCCAGTTGAGAACGTTAGCTTTATGCCATGGCTCTTAGGAACCGCGCTCTTGCATTCGGCCATTGTGACGGAGAAACGGGGTGCGTTCAAAAGCTGGACCATCCTGTTGGCCATCCTAACGTTTTCCCTATCACTTTTAGGCACATTCATCGTGCGTTCAGGCCTTCTGACTTCGGTCCATGCATTTGCGGTAGATCCGGAGCGGGGGATATATATCCTTGGTCTACTAACCGTTTCCATCGGAGGTTCGCTGACTCTCTATGCCGCTCGTGTACATAAGATGGAACCTGGAGGGCTTTTTGCACCAATCAGCCGAGAAGGCGGACTGTTGATAAATAATTTGCTCCTTACGTTGGCAACAGCAACGGTTTTGTTTGGAACGCTTTATCCCTTATTCCTAGAAGGTCTAACGGGAGACAAAATTTCTGTAGGACCGCCCTTTTTTAATTCTAGTTTCATCCCCATCATGTTGCCACTGGTCATTATTATGGGGTTTGGGCCGTTTCTATCGTGGAAACGTTCGGACTTAGCCGGGGTCATCAGTAGGCTAAAATGGGTTGTTTTGATCGCTTGGGTCTCTGCGCTTGTTGTTTGGTATATCCAGACTAAGGGGCCTGTGCTGGCTGTAGTATCGATGGCAATTGCTGTCTGGCTTTTAGCGGCGACTTTGTTGGAGTGGTCTTCAAGGATCAAGCTAGGGCAGGTCGCGCTGTCTGAGAACCTAGACCGACTGCGTAGAGTACCTCGTTCAGCACACGGGATGACAATGGCACATGCAGGTCTCGCAATCTGTATGTTTGGCTTCGTAGGTTCATCAGCATGGAAATCTGAACAGGTCCTATTTGTTGAAGCGGGCACTCAAGTCCAGATAGCTGGATTTGATGTGACTTTCGAAGGGGTGGAACCTGTACAAGGACCAAACTATCTTGCCAATGTTGGTGTCTTGAATGTGGTCCGGAATGGCCGCCCAGTTACAGTTTTGCGTCCCGAACAGCGCAGTTATCCGGTTGCACAATCTCAAACAACCGAAGCCGCAATCAGATCGACCCCTGCCGGAGACCTATATGCTTCAATCACTGAGCCTGTCAATCAAGATGTCGATGGGCAATGGACCTTACGGATTCTGTACGAACCGCTTGTTGGCTTAGTATGGATGGGTTCACTGATGTTGGTCTTGGGGGGGCTTCTGTCGTTGTCAGATCGCCGATTGAGGGTGGGGGCGCCTAAGCGCAAAGTACACTTTACAGTAAAACCTTTAGCCGCGGAGTAGACCTTGTATAGATTTCTTCCATTGCTCCCATTATGTGCCGCAGTAGGGATTGGCGTAGCAGGCTGGTGGGGTCTTAACTCTGATCGTGATCCAAACGCAATTCCTTCGGTTCTCATTAATAAGCCTGTTCCAGAATTTGAGTTGCCCGCAATTTTGGGAGCCGAAACACCTGGTTTGGCAACTCAAGATTTTGGGAATAACCAAGAGCCAATTCTGGTCAATTTTTTTGCGTCGTGGTGCGTCCCTTGTCGTGCAGAACACGCAGTTCTTACTCGTATGGTACGAGACGATAATTTGAATTTGGTCGGGATCAATTACAAAGATAAGCCTGCAATGGCTGCCAAATGGCTTGCGGAACTCGGCAACCCTTATGGTCGTATTGGATCCGATCAAACAGGTCGGGCTGGAATCGAGTGGGGAATATCTGGTGTTCCCGAGACATTTGTTGTGGGGTCTGACGGAAAAGTGCTCTTTCGCTATGTTGGCCCGATTTCCAGCGATGCGGCTTTGGAAAAAATTCGCGAAGCCCTCGCAGTTGCAGGGAATAGCAAGCCATGATAAGATTTTTTCTAATCCTCATATTTTGCGCATCGGCTGCAAGCGCTGTAGAGCCTGATGAGATTCTCTTCGATCCAGTTCTGGAGACCCGCGCACGTAGTATTTCGGCGAACCTGCGCTGCGTTGTTTGTCAAAATGAGCCTATAGATACTTCAAATGCTGGCGTCGCAAGAGATTTGAGGTTGCTGGTTCGTGAACGATTGCTCCTAGGGGATACCGATAAGCAGGTCTATGATTACGTTGTTGCTCGATATGGCGACTATGTATTGTTCAAGCCCCCGTGGAAGCCGACGACCTATGCACTTTGGTTGACCCCAATTGCGTTCGCCATCCTCGGTATTTTTTTGGTGTTGTTGATCTTAAGGCGCTCAAGCAAGGGGCTTTCTACCGTTGAGGTCTTGAGCGCCGAAGAGGTGACGCAGTTGTCTGACATCTCAAACGACCACGCAGCTAGAGGCACTGAATGATTTACTTTTTGGGTTCTTTTCTAATTGTCATGGTCCTTTTTGCCTTCGTAGTTCCGATTATAAAAAACAGACAAGGCATGGTCTCACATGCAGACAGTGCGCAGGCTATGTGGCAGGATCAATTGGATGAGGTGAATCGCGATGTGAAGCGGGAGTTGATTTCTGCGGAAGACGGGCGTTCAGCAACAGTTGAAATTCAGCGTCGGATAATCGCCACGCATCGGGAACAACCGCCAGCTTCCAACTCCGAAAAATCGGGTGCGTGGGCGATGATCTCCGCAGCTATTTTCGTACCGGTAGCTGCAACAGTCCTGTACCTAAATATTGGATCACCAACGATCCCAAGTATTGTATTCGCTGACCGAAGTGAAGAACAGGAAGTTGTTGCCAAGCAAGAGGATTTGAAACAGCGTCTCTTGTTGCAGCTTGAATCAGAGGAGAATGGTGGTTCGACAGAAGGGTGGTTGCTTTTGGCAAATGCCTACATGGGAATGAAACAATACGCTCAAGCTGTGGATGCATACAGTCGAATTCTTGAGCGGGACGAGGCAACTTTCCTTGAGTTTGCGCTGTTCGCAGAAGCCTCGATTTTGCGCGAAAATGGAATTGTGTCACCGACTGCGGAAAAGGCACTGGACCGGTCTATGCAAATGTCTCCTGGAAATGTTGTCGGCATCTACTATAAGTCGGTTGCGTTAGCACAGGCGGGCCAGATTGATGCCGCGTTTTCTTTGTTGACCTCTCGACTCGCCACTGCAGAAGGACTTTTTGATTGGATGGATTCCTTTGTAGCTCAGGCAAATTTCTATGGGGCAAAGCTTGGGAGGGCACCAATTTCCCTCTCTGATTATGCCCCCATTCTAAGGGGACCAACGGCAGAGGATATTGACAGAACGTCGGACATGTCAGTCGAAGATAGAAACGCATTTATTCTCTCAATGGTTGAGAGATTGAGGGCAAGACTCGAAGATGAGCCTAACGATTTGGATGGGTGGTTAATGTTAGCACGCGCCTTTACTGTGTTAGGTGACCAGCAACAGGCCCTTCGGGCATACCGTCATTCTGAGCCATTGGTTGCGCCATTGCCAGATGGCGACCAGCGGAAGATTTTAGTTAACCGGAAATTACTTATAGCCGAGTAACCTCAGATAAAGTTTTGTCACCAAGCGCGGCGACAGGTTAAAGTTGTCAGTTTCTGCACCATGCACATTTCGACACTAAGGGCGGCGGGCTCAACTGATCGACGCAACACACTGGGCGAACTTCTCAGCTGGGGTTTGATATTGCAAGGTCTTGCGGGGGCGTTCGTTCAACTGTCTGGCAATAGCGCTGAGTTTGGCTTGCGAATGAACCGACAGATCAGTCCCACGAGGCAGATATTGCCTTAGCAATCGGTTGGTATTCTCATTTGATCCGCGTTGCCACGCATTGCCCGGCAGTTGCTGCTTGCAGCAATGAGAGGGGAGACTGAGGATCGCAAAAATAGACGTCTACGTCGGTTGCTAGCGTGAAGCGCGGGTGGTCTGCCAGCTCTTTCCCACGATCCCATGTCAAAGATTTGTAGAGTTCACGCGGTAATTTATGAGCCGATTTAATCAGCCCCGTGACGACACTTTCGGTATCCTTGTTGGCGACTTTGACCAACATGACGTACCGAGAATGACGTTCGACGAGAGTTGCAATGTAGCTATTTTTGGACCCTCCGATGAGATCTCCCTCCCATGTGTGGATGCCCCGTTCAATGCAAGAGATTCTTTCAACAGTTTGTACATGTGATCGGGTACGGTCATGTGTCAGGCCTCAGTTTGCGACGTTTCACATGCCGCGGGCC
>NZ_JBGFCF010000028.1:0-19536 GCF_041205445.1 Falsihalocynthiibacter sp. CO-5D18
GCAGTTGCTGAACCCGTTTCCGACGAATTTCTGAAGCAAACAATGGGCCAAACCGGTTCCACCAAAATCGGACCGTCTCATGGCTGACGTCGATCCCTCGTTCGTGGAGTAAATCCTCTACATTCCCAAGCGACAATGGGAACCGAACGTAGAGCATCACTGCTAGACGGATGATTTCAGGACTCGTTTTGAAGTAGCGAAATGGCGAAGGTTTTGTCATCCGCAAACGCTACGAAACGATCCTACTTTTAAAAACCGGATTTCCTCTGACACCACCCTCTGATGCCCGCCAATCACAAAATCTAAACGTTGTGAGGCCGCATTGTTCTCCCGCTTGTACATAACTACGAGGCGGGCTCGTTCGATCATATCGACACTATGACGCGTTTTTTGCCTGCTATCTTGGTGTACCAACTTAGTTTGCGCTTCACAAACGAGTGAACTATTGGATTCCCAGAGCGACTTATAGAATTAAAATGGGCGGCTCTCCTCGGGCATGAGAGAGCCGCCGCTAATCGCGCGTTATTTGGGAATAATAACTGCGTCAATTACGTGGATCACTCCATTTGAAGCTTCAATGTCTGCTGAAACTACATTGGCTCCGTTCACTTTAACGCCACCCTCAGTCATGATAGTTATTTCACCACCCTGAACTGTGGTCGCCATCATGTTGTTGCTTAGATCGCCGCTCATTACCTTACCTGCCACAACGTGATATGTAAGGATCGCAACGAGTTGGTCTTTGTTCTCTGGCAACAATAGAGATTCTACAGTTCCCTCCGGCAATGCAGCGAAGGCTTCGTCTGTTGGCGCAAATACAGTAAATGGCCCTTCGCCTTTCAATGTATCAACGAGTCCTGCGGCCTGTACTGCTGCGACCAGTGTATTAAATGACCCGGCAGCAACAGCGGTGTCAACGATATCTTTCGAATGACCGCCAGCATAGGCAAAAGTTGCTGATGTGAGAGCTGCAGCGGAAGTGATTGCGAAAAAAGTACGACGGAACATTTTAGTCTCCAGAAAAAAGGTCGCCAGCTTGTTGCTGGATATAGATATTACGTCTCCTCGCTTCAATCAGATCACTTTTAAAAAAACATTTGCCATCCGCCTCACCAAAGTGACCTCCTAACCGTTGGACAAAAGAGCCTTGTCAAAGATCAAAGCTGAACGTCTTTGCGGCGACACTATCAGATGAGACTCGGTTGCGAACGTGTGACGCGCCGCTTTTGAGAGATGCGGCGTCTGTCAAAGTTCGACACCGTCCACTTTTCAGTTCACAATTACTTCGATCAAGAGCGTTACTTTAACTTACGCAGCAATCTCAAATTCAACCGCACCAGTGATTTCACAGAGTGGCGCGAACTTGGCGCGGTATTGCTATGACAATTCAAAGAGATCGAAAGGGTATGGCGCAATCTTTTTGGGCAGCCATATCGTGGAACCAGTCCAGTCAATCGCTTTAACGAATATTCCTAGACTTGCTCATTTACGGCTCGCCCTGGGGTTTGCAGCACGCGCTCCAAAGCTTTGCGCCAGTTTTGAAAAGGCCGGACGAACTGGAAGAAAGAGTTTATAAATTGCTTCCAAAGCGCGCGTTGCACCTGGGATTTTGGACAGACGTGCAGCCCACCGCCACCCAGGCAGCGTTTCCCAAACAGCTATGAAGGCACTTGCGCCAGACACGAGTGTGCCGTCCACAAGCCGCACATGAAAGCGTTTCATTGCATCGCTTGAAACAAGGCCGGTCCCCAGGACCGCATTTTCTTCAGACACATCTACAAATTGTAGTTGGTCACCACCAAGACGTGATGCGTAGTGATCGATCTCGGCCGAGCAGAGCGGACAAGACCCATCAAAGTAGATTGTTGGCCCTTGCGTCTGGCATTCCAAAGCTGGCTCATGATGGACCGCTTTCAAGACGATCAGGTCTGTCTCACTGCGCCGCATTTTTTAATACTCCGTTACTTTTGAGAATTCGTTGCAGAGTGCGCCTGTGCATGCTCAAAAGACGTGCCGCCTGCGAAACGTTATCGCCCGCCTCATGGAAGACGCACTCGATATGCTCAAGGCGAGCCTCATTTGGTGAAAGAGTGTTTACCGGCGCGGGTGGCCTTTGATCCGAAGGCGTCATCAGTGCATCGACGATCTCGGAGGTAGTCGCGGGCTTGGTTATGTAGTCCACGGCTCCCATGCGTGCTGCAGCAACAGCCGTAGGAATGTTGCCAAAACCGGTCAGAATGACGGCGCTTGATTTTGGATTGCGCTCTTTCAAAAACTCCACGACATCAAGACCGCTACCGTCCAATAGTTTTAAGTCGGCAATCAAGTAATCAGGCATCCCTTGGCAAATAGCGAGCAATCCCTCAGCAACGCTGGAACATGTTTTCGTCACAAACCCGCGTCGATCCATCGCTTTGGCTAGGCGATCACGAAGCGCATCGTCATCTTCAACGATTAGAAGTGTCTTAATCTTTGGGATACCCATTAGAACGTACTCCTTTTAAAGTAATACGGAAGCAAGCCTCCCATGGATCTCTATTGCGTCAATCCGTCGCTCCAATTGCCGAAAATGGTGCTATCGGGTTAATTCGAGCTCGGCTGTACTAAGCCAGTGAGGCTGCTATTTATGTAGCTCAAAGACCGTGCCACACAGTGAGAGTAGCGGTGTAATTCAGTTCCCTCAGACACTCCTTAAAGAGACATCGAACAGCAATCGTAGATCCTTCAAATTGTCGGGCCTTGGGCCGCCCCACCACGAACGGCGATTTTGCAGCGTGGTTTCAACCGGTCGACGTAACACTTTAATCTTTGTGAAAGATGGAGTGTTTATCACGAAGTATCGCCCGCGAACGTTTTATGCGGACAAGCAGAAGTCCGAGATGTGGGATCGCTGGCAGCGCGGAGAGTCTATGAGTTCGATTGGGCGTCACTTCAATCGTGTGTCGTCTTCGATCTTCCCTCATTTGGCGCGATTTGGTGGGATCAGACCCGCTGATCGCACGCGGTAACGATGTGCTTTGAGCCTCATGGAACGGGAAGAGATTTCCCGTGGGCTTGTCACAAAACGGTCATTTCGTTCAATCGCGCAAATCCTGAACCGGTAGCCTTCAACAATCAGCCGCGAGGTTCGCAGGAATGGCGGACGACACGCTTATCGCGCCGCCCCCTCAGACCTGCGCGCTTGGGACTGCGCAACTCGGCCCAAGTTGTGTAAGCTCTCATTCAACGACCTTTGTGCTTGTTGATAGCGCGCAAGCTGCGCCGGAAATGGTCACCGCAGAAAATCGCAGGGTGGCTCAGAATCAAGAATGCAATTCCGATCAGTGAACGCCCAGCTGAGGGTGAAAATCGCGCTGTCCCAGGCCATTGGGCCTCTCGGTGATGCAAGCTAATTGAGGGCGATCTGATTGTGGGATCCAACAACAGCTATATCGCCACGTTGGTTAAGCGGCATTCGAATTTTGTGATGCTGGCAAAAGTAGAGAACAAGGACACCCAAAGCGTCATAACTACCCTTATTAAACAGGCGCGAAAGCTGCCTAAAGAGCTTTACACATCGCTGACATAGGATCGCGGATCTGAGATGGCTGGGCATCGAAACTTTACAGTAGCGACACAAATCGACGTCTACTTCTGCGACCCTCAATCGCCGTAGCAAAGGGGCAGCAAGGAAAACACCAACCGCCTTCTCAGACAGTACTTCCCCAAAGGCACTGATATATCGGGTTTTAGGCAAGCTAAACTCAGCGCCGTCGCACGTCAGCTTAACGAGCGGCCAAGAAAGCCCTTGCAATACCAAACCCCAGAAGAGAAATTTGAAGCATGTGTTGCGGCGACCCTTTGAAACCACAGCCCGAAGCGGACCAAAACTCCCGTGCCGACCCAGGTCTCCACTTTGTTCTTGCAAGGCATTTCGTAAATGTGATCCGTTCGGGACACCACCACGTAATACCATAAAGCTTCTATATCTCGAACGGCCCAAAATCGAATGATTAACACAATGAAACATAGTGAATCGATGACATCACAATCCACCAAAGTAGATGAAATTCATTTCCCCGACGCGTTAGGCCAACCGACACCGCAATCTTGCGCTGTCTTGGTCACGGGCGCAGCCAAGCGGTTGGGGCGGTCAATTGCCGTGGACCTAGCGGCCGCAGGTTGGCCGGTTGTCATCCACTACAATGGTTCGAAGGACGCTGCCATTCAGGTCAAGAATGCCATAGAAGAGGACGGTGGGCGCGCCGAGATCGTGCAAGCCGATCTGTCGCTTGAAGAAGATGTGAATAGCCTCATTGAACGTGCAGAAAATCTGCTCGGACCGATCGGTGTATTGATCAACAATGCCTCCGTATTCGAATGGGACGATCTGTCATCGGCAACCGCAGAATCCTTTACGCGCCACATGGATATCCATGTCAAAACACCATTGATCCTGTGCCAGCATTTCGCCAAGCGGCTATCAGAAAGCGCCGGTGGGATCATCGTTAATTTGATCGACTCCCGCGTTCTAAATCCAACGCCGCGTCATTTGACCTATACCCTTTCGAAAACAGGTTTGTGGGCCCTGACCCAGGCCTTAGCCCAAGAGTTTGCGCCTCGGATTAGGGTCAATGCAATCGGACCAGGTCCCATCCTGCCTCAGGTGGGGCAGACAGAAGAAGAGTTCCGCGCCCGTTGTGCCTGCCTTCCATTGCAACGGCCAGCTACGTTGTCCGAAGTGTGTGCCTCCGTTCGCTTCCTGATTGCCCAAAGAGGGATAACGGGGCAGATGATCGCTCTTGACGGCGGAGGCCATCTCACTGGCCATTACAAATCTGCGTTGTAAGGCGCGAAACGTTAGCCAATATGATAAAGAGACGCGAACATCCGGTGATCGTAGCTGACTTGCTGAAATGTGGGGCCGCTGGTGAGAATTGACACGGCATCATGGCTGTGCAGCGACTCCTGATGGCTGGCAACCACGCGAAAGTCACCGACGCGATCCTCTCGCTCCAGACCCTCGCAAATCAGCCGAACGGCGTCTTCAACAAAGATTGGATTGGAGGCATTGAGCTCTGCAAAGGCTTGCTCGTCTTCGCGCTTTACCATCACTTGTGTCTCTGTTGGGATAGCAGCAACGCACAGCTCCACAAGGTCTTCAGTCCAAAGGGATTGACCGTTCTTAATCACTGCAGAAATACGTGCAACCGAACGCTGCGAGTGCGGGGTTGCAATCTGGCCACGACTTTTGCGCGCATGCTCGGACAGTTCCAAGGAACACGGACATGTTGACGAGTAGACATAATCAAAGTGAATGATACCCGTGGTTTCCGGCCCATGCCGGATCACCTCAACCGCGACATCATAATACTGGAAACCATCAAGATTGCTGCGCAGTGAGCGCTTCAGCAACGGGTAACGGAAGCTCAATTGTAGCCGCGCATCGAGACTCTCGAGATCATCCAGATAACCTTTCAGAACCCGGTCTATCCGTGCAAGGTCGAAGGGCTCATCAGAATGACTGTAGAATGAGCGCATAATCCGGCTCATATTGATGCCCTTCTTCGAGGCTTCAAGGGAGACCGAACCGGTTACCGACGTCTCCAGCACCAACTGTCCGCCAGCGCGGGTCTGCCACTTCAGCGGAAGGCGAAAGTTTGAAATGCCGACATGCTGGATTTCAGTTTTGGCACCCTTTATCAGGCTCGATGGCCCGTTCTGCAGATCGGGCATACTTGCCTTGTAAGCTGCATCGGGAACAAATTGTTCTGGGTAGCTTCTGTTTAGATCGGCTCTGTAGCTGCGTATCGACCCGCTGAGATCGTCATCCAATCTCAACACACTGCTGCGCTTGATAATTTCAAGTGCGCTTTTCACCTCATCATAAGTGGGCGCGGGTAAATCATCCGCTTCGGGCAGCTGATTGGATAGCACGATATAGTTCATGGCCTGTAACTCCCTAAGTAACAGAAGGTATACGGGCCAAGTTTTGTGTCAGATCACTTATTGATGCTGATTATGCGGGGAATTACAGCACAGCTTTTGGGCTTCGGGTCACAAGCGGAGGTTCAGGCTGCAAAACCTGATAGCGGCCTGGAGCGAGAAACGTAAAAACGGAATGCGATCGATCCGTGTTAGCTTGCTTTTCCACGGATCAACCATGGTTGCTTTCTCAGGCCTGACCTGACCAACGTAATCAGGTAATCCTCCCAATAATTAGAGGTGTTCAAAAGTCGAATTTTCTCGGCAAGATATCTGAGGAGATTTCTGATGAAGACAACACGATACAGCGACGCAAAGATCATGAGCATTTTGAATCAGGCGGAGAGTGGTATGCCGGTCACTGAACTGTGCCGCTAGCATGGAATGAACAGCGCGAGCTTCTACAAGTAGCGTGCATTTAAAATCAGTGAGACGTGCTACCGCTACAACCCCGTTTTGAGCGATGAGAACGAAGAGAACGAAGAGAACGAAGAGATTGGCGGGAACGGTTGACCGGGAACAAGCACACGTGGGGCTTTGGCTTGTGTTTTTTATATCTGCGCAACGTGCAGGGATACGGCTGGATACTATTACGTGGCCGTGCATGTTTACATGCATGAGAAGGCACAAACGCGTTTACCGGATCTACCGTGAACTGGAGATGAACCTGCGGATCAAGCCAAAAAAGCGCCTAAATCGTGACAAACCTGAGCCGTTGGCGGTGCCTGACGTGCCAAACGATACGTGGTCCATGGACTTCATGGCCGATCAGTTGGCTGACGGCAGGTCGATCCGAACTCTGAACGTCTTGGACGACTTCAACCGTGAACGCCTGTGCATTGACGTGGACGTTTCATTGCCCGCTGAACGCGTCGTCCGGAGCCTGAACCAGATCATTGAGTGGCGCGGCAAACCCCAAGCCATACGTGTCGACAACGGTCCAGAATATGTAAGCGCAAGTTGATGGCGTGGGCTGAGAAACAAGATGTCAGGCTCGAATACATCCAACCAGGCAAGCCGCAGCAGAACGCCTATATCGACCGATACAACCGCACCATTCGCGGTGAATGGCTCATCCAATACATTTTCGAAGCCATCGAGGATGGCGCAGGATCAAGCAACTGAATAGCGAGGGACTTCTGTGGTTGCCGCCCGTGATGCAAAAGGTTTTTCCCTTTTTGAACATGTGATCGAGTGCGGTTTTCTGACATGGCCCTAATTGTGCGGCGTCTTCAGGAGCCGCTGGCCGGTATGGTGATCTGCGGATTAAGTCCAAACCTTACAAACGAGCTTTGTTGGCTGGAAGTCCATAACTGGTTTTCCCAATCCAGATCTGTTCGATCATTGCGCCCATTCGGGTCGTCGCCTTCTCACACCCCCTTCACCGGCTCAGGTCGTGGCGGCATATGTAGATAGTGCTGCCACGGCCTGCGTCGGATCCTTATAATTTTCACCCTTGATCAGCATGGCCCAGATCCCGCGCGCCATCTTGTTGGCCAACGCAATCGCCACCAGCATACGCGGCTTCCTTGCCAGCATTCGTGCCAGCCACGATCCCGCGGGGATCGTCTTGCACCCCATCCAGTTCAATCGTGACATTGCCCCGATGATTAGAAAACGACGGGGCAGTGTCAGCCGTCGCCGCCATTTCCTTCGCGGCCCTCGTCTTGGCGTCGTTCCGGATCGTTTGTTCTGCTATCTGTTTAACAAGACCCTTGCATTCGTCGCGGACTAACGATGGTAAATCACAGTTCGGTTCCTCCAGAATTGCGTCGATCCGCTTGATATTGCCGATTCCCTTCAGGAAAGCGTGGCCGAATTGATAAAGCACTGCGCGCAAGGCATTTACCAATTCCGTGCGCTGATGAACCAAGCGTTCGCGCCCCCGGAACAGCACCGCTCTGCCCTGCTGCTCTTGCGACTTCGGGGCGACAAAACGCATCTCGGGGCGCTGTGCCGCAATCACAATCGCTTCGGCATCGGCGGCGTCATTCTTCTGACGTTTCACAAAAGGCCGCACATATTGCGGTGCGATCAGCTTCACGCCATGGCCAAACCTAACCATTTCACGCGCCCAGTAATGAGCGCTGCCGCAAGCCTCCATCACCACCATCGAGGGCGACTGGTCTGCCATAAATTTTCGAAACTGCGGTCGCGTAAGTTTCTTGCTGTCTTTCAGGTGGCCCGTCATTGACGCACAGTGAAATTGGAACACAGTCTTTGCCAAATCCACCCCAATCATTGTGTCTTTTATTTCGCCGTCCTCTCCGTTTCGTGGCTCTTTCAAAACCACATCTTGGCACATTGCGATGCCGTCAGGGGAGCGCGGCAACCACCCCATCTTACAACAATGAGCGACCCAACATGGGCATCAGCAGCGAAACCCCCGCTATGAAACTGAAAACGGCCGCGTAAATTCTACGACTGAACCCCACTAAAAATGGGGAGATTACCCATGAGATTGTATTCGGTCACAAGGAGGTTAGAGGGGGCATTGTCAATGTCTTAACAAGTTGACCGCAGTTCTTAGCGGGCTTATTGATAATCATGAATTCTGATTTGATCGTTCTTATTCTCGGTAGCGCTCCGGACGCTATGCGGGCGGCTACCTGGCCGAAGCAAGAGTCTTGCAAGGTAGTCAGCTTAAACAATGCGTGGAGAGTGCGTGATGATTGGGATTACAGTATCTATCCGGACGACTTCCCCGCCGGAAAAAGACCCGACCAGATAAACCGCACGCAGAGGCTGATCAATTCGTCGATCTATGTTCCGGCTAATAACCAGTTTGGTGGAGTTGTATATGCCGGAGCAACCATGGCGTTTACGGCGGGTTATTGGGCTCTGAGTGCATTGAAACCACGGGTTCTTGCCTATCTGGGCTGCGACATGGTCTATAAGGGTAGCAACACGCATTTCTATGGACAAGGGACTCCTGATCCCCTGCGCGAAGACGTTACGCTGGCATCTCTGGAAGCCAAGTCGGCAAGGCTCATGACGATCGCGGCTAAACAGCAATGTGCATGCATCAATCTATCGGAGGAACCGGAAAGCCGCCTGCTGTTCCCGAGAGTAAGCCACAACGCATTCGCTGCGGATATACCTATACCCAGCTACGACTCAGCATCGGCTAATGAGGCTCTGAGTTTGGAACAAAAGGCCGGTTACTTGGTAGCGGATGGCCAGTATTGGGAACATTACACCTCATTCGATCCAGATATATTGAACGAGATAGATATGCACTGGTTGTCTGCGATTGAAGGGCAAACCAAACCTCCTAACGGTGGTGTCAAACTAATTCGAACTCGTCTCAGCTAGGCCAGTACCCCTGCCCTTTTATGCCGCACAAAGGCCGCGCCACTCGGCGAGAGCGCCGGTGCTGGTGGCCTTAAAGTGATCGCGTTGGGAGAGGCTTCGGTCAAGATTGAAATGGCTGTGAATGGAAGCGTGGACAGCAACGAATTTCTGCAATGTTCGCATGCGCCTGAAGCGGATCATTGCCCGCTCCCGTCGTCGAAACGGCAAGTGCGAATTTTCAGCGCTATTATTTTCCCAACGACCCCTTTCCTGTTTCGCCACGTTACCAATCACCTTCATCGCTGCGCCATAAGAACGCAATTTATCGGTGACCACGACATCCGGCTGACCATACCGTTTCATCGCTTTCTTCATAAATTTAAGGGCCGCAGCGCGATCACGGCGTTTCGTTACAAAGCTTTCCAGCACCTCGCCTTCGTGATCTACAGCGCGCCATAGGATAGTATCGCTCGCCATTAATTTTGACGAATACTTCGTCCAGATGCCATTGCTAATTCAAATAAGAACGCAGCTGTTGAACCCGTTTTCGACGAATTTCCGACGCGAACGTTGCGCCAAATCTATTCCACCAAAAACGAACCGTTTCGGGGCTGACATCGATGCCATGCTCATAGAGTAGATCCTCGACATTCCGAAGTGAAAGCGGAAATCTGACGTATAACATCACTGCCAAGCGAATGATCTCTGGTCTTGAAGTAGCCGAAGGGAGAGCGTTTTGTCGTAATCATACGCCAATTCATTGCCCTGAACCACTCAAATCAATTTCCTCTGACACCACTCGCTATGCTCTACAGCACACGGATAAGGCCTTTTTCGAGAGCATTTTTTGCCCGCGGTAGTTTCTCAGGACGTTTTGTCAGGGCCTCAAACACTAGATGCGTCGCAAATATCAATCCATATTTGTCAACCCATCCAAGATTGACGTCCGAACCATAGCCAGTCAGTAGTTTTGGAAAGTATGGCTGGAAAGAAATTTTTGAAAGTGCAAGATCGTATTCCGCAACCCCAACCGCCGCTTTTTCCCAATCTATAATCCCAGTAACTTTGCCCTGAACGGAACAAATATTACCTCTATTATAATCTCGATGTAAAAGTACCCCACATTTGGGAGAGGTATCAGAAAGTTCATCGACAGTATTTACTATTTGTTGCCGTTGCTCGTCGTTCAAAACACCGTTCTCAAATAGATAGCCAATTTTTTCGGCCGAAGCCACCCACCGGAGGAAATCAGCCCAACTGTCTTCACTTCCTCGAAACTTGCCTGTTTTATCGCGTTTAATTTTTCCGAATCCAGGCAACTCTAGTGAATGAATTTTTCTTAACTGCCTACCCACGTCTAGCATGGAAATCTCCATATTCCCAGCTGCTTGTAAGTTTTGCCCAGCAACAGATTTTTGAATCAAGTATGAGTATTTGGATTGCTCATCATGACCGCCTGTCACAATTTCAGCCAGAGGAACTAAGGATTGTAGTCCTATATTCCTGTGGAGAAAATATAAGATCTCACTGTCTTGTGGACGCAACAACGTGACATAGACATTCCGCCCGCCGACGTCGCAGGAAAACACTGATCTTGTGCTTCCGGAAGCGGGAACTTCGATTGAACGAATATCTACTCCGGCTCGCAACAAAATAGTTTTGGCTTCCTCTGGGGAGATTTTCATTGATCCACAACTCTTGCCAAGGGCTGTATTACCACGCTGGGAAATCTAATTGCCGTCAAAGTGCACCCATTCGCATTCGATTCCAAAAATCTTGAAAAGCTCTTTACTGGTTGGCATACGCCGTTGTCGACCATCAAATACAACATTCTCCGCCCCTGCATGTTCGCAAAGAACTTCTAGTTTTTTTGCACCAAACTTTGGGATTCCCTCAATCACATAAGATGCCAACAGTGGATCGCAAAGTACAAGACCGTTGGTCGTTGTTTTTTGCTGTGCACTAACTTGTTCAATAGCAAAAGAACCGAGAAGTTCTTCTATTCTATCGTGAAAGTTATTGTCGGATTTTGTCTCAAAGTCTGGCCAATGAAAAATTCCAATCTTGCGTGATTGAGAGGCAGCTTTTGCGACGACGTCGGCAACCATGTCAATTTTGTGAGCGCGTTTCGAGAAATCGGCGATGAAAACTCGCGAATATCGACGGTTACTATTGATAATTGGTAGAATAGGCGACGGAGCAGCGAAAGCTCGAGAAGGAGCGTCCGTTTTTGGAAGGGCTAGCTCGTCTGGCGGAATGCTTTTTTGCCAGCGCCTATAGCTTCGGCGGTAATCTTTATGCAATCCGTGAAAGTCTGTCCGAGCATGAGTAACACTGTCGCGGTCCAGAGAATCTGGTGCCGCGAGTCCAACGGACACTGGTAAATCTTGATCGGTTCTCGCGATGGCGTCATTTCCATAACGCATTCTGAAGCGCCAAATGAACTCGTTTTCGGCCCCCACACGCACATTATCCCATGGTCCAATTTCGGCAAACACAGACCGTGGAATTAGGAAGGAGGATTGATTCATGCTGAAAAAATTCTCTTCTAGACGCCAATTTCCCACAACAAATAGATCGGCGCGAAGGCAAACCCAACGAGACATGACACCAATTGCCCCTTTGGATTTCCGTAAATAATTAAGCTGGTACTCAATTTTTTGAGGATGCGCCCACTCGTTGGCATTATGCACGCTCACATAGTCCCCAACAGCGATTTCTAGAGCGGCATTCCGCGCAACATACTCTCCAAGGTTTGCTGACAATTCCAGCAACTCAATGCGCGGGTCGGTTTTCGCCAGTTCCTTCACAATGCTGCGTGTCTCATCATTGCTTGCGCTATCGACGACAATAATTTGAAGGTTTGCCCAAGTTTGCTCCTGTAGACTACGGAGCGCGTTCTCCAGTGTCTCCGCGCCATTTTGTACGGGCAAAATAACGGAAACTTTTTCATCGATGGTGTTAGTATTTAAGGATGTTGGATCGTTTTCACCAATGATATTAAACATGTCCAGCGGTGCATTTTGGGTCCGCTTTTGTATGCCGGTCAAACCTTTCAGGAGATACAGTCTATTGAACCAAGACAGAATATTCCTTTCGTTTGTCATGGTGCCGGAGTTTGGGTCGGCAACATAGGTGTTTGCTATCTGGAGGAACAAATTTGGATCGTCAGGAAAATGTTGCAACATATCAATCGCGAATTGCCGCCCCTCCTCTGATCGGTTCAACTTCGTCAATAAGTTAACTTCCGCCAATACATAGCGGCGTCGGGGCGAGGGAGTTAGAGCCTGAGCCAGTTTCACATTTTTCAACGAGTCGACATTGTCACCGCAAAAACTTTGCCAGCGAGCTAAAGCCCAAGCCGCGTCTGCACGCCTACTTTTGGGTACTATTTCTGTTTGGCATATTTTTTTAAGAGGCTCTTGTGCGTAGCTCGAATATCCTCCCCAAAGACGAGCCTCAATCACTTTGATCTCGTCCACATTCGCTATATTTTTGGAATTAAGTCCTCGGAAAGTATTTTCGGACTGTGAAATCCGTTTTAACAGTTCATCATTGGCTTGCCCGCCAGATGCATCAACCATTCGCGATAGCATCCAAAACGGCATAATGCCGTCATGTGGCGAAAATATCGGTTTACGGACATAGCCTAAAGCCCTTTCCACCGCACCATCTCGCACATATTGTGCACGTGCTGCAAAGATTAGCGGTAAAAAACGATCCCTATCAAACGGAGTTATCTGCTTATATGGCCACTTTCCTTCGGACTGTTTGGACAATATCCAAGTAAAAGCAATAGCTAACCCTCGCCCGTCGGAATCAACGTAATCCCACAATCTATCACCACAACTATCGGCCAAAGTGGCAAGGTGGACCCAAGCCTGTAGGTTGAATGCACAGTAATGCTGCGTTTGTGTTCGGGTAAGCTCGTGCTCCTGCGCTCCTTGAATGTCAAACTGACCGGAAATCCGTTCACGACTTCTCCGAAAGACTGTCGAAAGGACTTCTACATCACCAAGGTAGGCCGCAATCGAACCAATTTGGAGGTCAAAATATGTACCATGGTTGTTTCTTGTTCGGACCTCGCCGATCCCCTGCAGACTTTCTTGAAGCCAAGTCATATATTCGCGTAGCCAAGCTGAGAACAGTTGGTGATCTTCTTCGGTAAACTCGCCTGACCGCCGCAGCAATCGGACAGCATCCAGAAAGAAATACAAATCTTTCATTTCGATCAATCCAGAGGAAACCCCCTCGCGTTTGCCTTTTATTGGCTTAACTTGCGCAAAATTTAGATTGGGATTCATCCGTGTTTCAGTGTTGATAAACCAATGCCTAACGAGCTTTGCAGCATGCCGGCTGTAGTCTGGCTGATTACACGCGGCTCCAGCGAGCGCCAAGAGTGTTGTATCATCAAATAGCTTTTGAAGCCGTGTTCGGTCATAGCGATCACTTTCGGGTTCATAAAGCCGCGTCCCAGGTGCGCGCAGGCCGTCGCGATACGTTGCAAGTCCGGTATCCGAGTCCGACGCGTCCCACCAATACGGTGATGGATGATAATAGTCATGCATGTCGCCACTTGGGGGCAAAGTCGTTTTTTGCGTTACTGAATATGGACCGCGTTGCAATGCGAGGTCTGCCTCTTGCAATAGCCGCGTATAGAGGTGGCCTTTTTCAGTATCCTCAGGAGCAACTTCAAGCGACTCAATAAGGTCACAATTATATGCAGTTAAGGCCATCGGATCGACATTCCGCCGAAGAACTTCGTGATCCACTTGGTCAATGATCAAACTGATTGCTTCGACTCTCGCTTGGCCTCGTGCAACTATTGAACTCGGCAAGTCTGCCTCAAGATCATTGCGCCCAGATTGCATCCTTGCTACCCAACCCGCTTTGCCAAATTCGCGCACTTGAGTGGCACGGACAGGCCGAGGCAAGTCCCAGAGATCATCCCCCCAATTATCCCATATACCCCTAATGCCAAGCCGCCAAAACAACTCCACTTTAGGGCGACGACCGTATGAGCACTCCTCATTAAATTCTTCGGGAGCATCGTTGCGAAAGACCATTTGTGGCTCTTCTACAGCATCCGGACTGTATCGAGGGTTCAGAAGATCGTTATTATCTACGATGCGAGCCATAGGGACGACAAAATATTTTAAATAGGGTTCGCGCATTACCTCCTTGGTAATTTGAGACCACGCTGATTTTGTTAAGAAACAATTTCCATCCCAAGGTAGCACCCATTTGGCGCGCTCACGACCATCGCGGAGCGCCGCATTGCGAGCACCGTTATTGTGCATCAAGTATTTGTTTTTGTGACGTCTTGAATGAACTTGCGCGCGTTGCTGAGCTACTTCGGACATACCGTCATACTCTTTGCTGAGGAAAAACGCTTTCTGCGGAAAGCCCCCAAGGTCCCATTCAAGAGCTTGGTACTCCTGAAAATCGAACGGTATTCTTAGATAGGATTGATCAAACTCCTCTAGCAAGGCAATGGTTGCCCGCTCTTGCTCGGGGTCAACTATTCGGTTTACGATCCAACGCTTTTCACAGCGCGCAAGTTTTGGTTCATTTTCTAGAACAAACCGGACGTTGCGAAGGGTTTGCCCGTCTTGGTGCCGCGGTGGGAGATCATTTCCCAAAACTCGATACAGCACAAAAGTGTCCGCAACTTGGTCCAACCCTTTCGTCAAATATTCGGCCTTCAAAGCGGCATTATCTGGCACGACTGGCGCGAGTGATGCTCCGCCGTCCTTCCGATGATCAAATCGTGGCGTTGTCCGCAAAGTGGTCTGAAAAAGTTGATCGTAATCATCCAACCGTAAACGTAAAAGTCCGGGCTGACCCAAATCTATGAAATGGCTGACTTTCCACTTTTTACGAGATGCCCTAAACCGACTATTGAAAATCCCTCGCTGGTCCGGCTTCGCGTAAGCATCTGTTGGGAAATACTCAATTATTGCACCAGCTTTGCGCAAGATTGAATGGTCTTGAAAATCGGTCAGTATCAGCGGAATGAAACTGCCAGAAGTGTAATGAAGGCGGCTAATTTTTTGGAGGGCAATTAAAAGTTGATCTTCACGCAGGCCAAATAAAAGAAAACCAATTATCGGCGACGCACCCTTATTCTTAACATCTTCCTGCGAATGCCGCATGGGGAGTAGATTCTTCGCTGGAGGGGTCTCAGAAGGCCATACATTCTGCGGTGCGGCGGACCCTACACTTTCGTCGGAAGGCCAATTGAAAACGGGGCCCGGCGCGACGCAGACGACGGTTAATACTGAGCGGTCCGCATACCCCGCTCCAGCTGTTGCGGATCGAGTCTGACTTTCCACGTTGATGTTGAGGCCGCCGCGTGGCGCAGCATTCTCGAGCGGTTTCTGCGTGGGTTTGTTCATATCCGCTCCGCCAATTCTGTTATTGCTGCTGCCGCAGTTTTAGCACCATTACTCAAATACAATTTTTTCGCTTCGTCTCGGAACAATGCTGTGGCTTGATCTGTCATCAAAATTTCGCAAATTGTTGGCAAGTGGAATAACTCCTCTTGGGATAGATCGAAGCCCGCGCTATGTTGTTGCGCAAATTCTGCGCGCGCAGCTTGGTTGTCCATCGAAGGGTGGCGATTTGCGATAAATACGCTCGGCAAACCAAAAGCCATTACTTCATGGAAAGAATTATATCCAGCGGCAGAGATCGAGAAATCAAATGCGTTGAAGTAACGGCTAATCGGGAAACCGCGTAATATTTTGACGGAAGGCCAATTTGGAAACTCCACTGAACTATTCTCCCACTCGACCAATACTATTTGTAGGGTCGGGAAGCCTTTCAGCAGATCAATAATTTCACCGGTAAGCGAGACCACATCTCGAGTGGCGTTTCCGCCTAGCTGGATGATTACGGTTTTGCCTTCAGGCGACAAACCAAGCGCCTTTCGCGCAGCTTCGCGTGGCAATATCTCATCTCGATCAAGAAGTGTTATTGGGTCGACTTGCAGTGCTTCATGCTTGCGATCAACGGTTGAACCCACATCTAGCTCGCCCGCAATTTCCCCAGGTTCGATGATTAGGTCCATATAGCGGGAATTGCCAAGATAACGAGATGGCGTCGACCCAATCATGCCTCTCCTCACCCAAACTAATCCCCGACGCCGCCTAGAAAGCACTGCATTTATCAGCCCTGAGCTTGGGTTGTTACCGTCGAACACGACAACGTTTGGGTCGTAACGATCGATCACACTCCCAAGTTCATATCGCATCCAACTGTCCCACTGGCCGTGTTCAGTCCCAGTGTCGCTTTGGGACGGTATATATTCAGTTGGATAGCCGAACCCCTCAATAATCGGTGCCGCCTGTGCAAATGTAGCGAAAACTGGTTCCAAAGAATTTTTCAATTGTCGTGCGATCGCAAGTTGCCGTGTTACATGGCCAAGCCCGACTCCGTTTGAAGGGACAAAAAGTACTCTCTTGCTGGTGCTTTCCTTGCGTTTTCGCTTAGTCCGCGGCTTGTGGTCTTCGAGAAGGGATGAAATTTTTTGGGAATAGTTTTGCTCTGTAAACTGGAACTTAGCATGATGCTTCGCATTTTTCTTTGCGACATCAACAGCATCGTCGTCGTTCAGTATACTAAAAATGGTTTCCTTTGCCATTGAATGTTCTGAATAGATAGCCCCTTGACCGAAATGACCCTCGAGGTGAGGTGGCAAAATGACAAGCTTTCCAGATGCCATAGCTGTTGCAATGGCGGCCTCAGGAAGTGTGGGAGTGGGTTTGCTCGGAAAGTACATGAATACATCAAGCATCTCAAGAAAGCGTTCAACCGTTATGTCCCGCTGTGAATAGACTTTGAGACCCGCTGGCGAACCTAGCTCTTTTAGCAACTTGGCTAGTGGCGGGCCCATTATCCGGAAGTCGTTTCCGTTTCCTATTGGGTAAGTCTGAATTAACTCTTTCTTTGTTGTGGGCCACTGTGCGGCCCCCGAAACACTGACTCGCCCGAAAACCGGTTTCTGGCTAAATTTTAGGGCGCGGGTGACGGGGCTAAGTGGCATTCCAGTCGGGCGCCAGTCTTCCTCTTCCAGTGGGATTGCGGCATTGAGAGCAACCAAACCCGCGCGCACCCAGCGATTTGTTGGCGCCCAAGATACAGGCCCGAAATGAAAACTTAGCCACTGACCAAGTTGAGCCGGATCCGGCTTGCGATCAACAACCAACACAACCTTATCCGCACTTAGATAGTCGATTTTTTGAACCGAAGGTGTGACGCTTGAAGGAGAATGGACAATCGCTAACTTCGCGTGAACGGGCGTTTCCGGCAAAACTACCTCTGCAAGGTTCTCCTTAACACAGACCTGTACATCAGGTGAAACGATAGAATTGTTGGAATTGACCTGCAGGTGAACAAGTCCAACCCGACAGCCAATTCTGGTGCACGCCCTGATTTCTTGCGCGACGCGCAAGCCTGCATCCCCACCACGAGTGAAATCCGCCAAAAATACTATATCATAGAGGTTCTTCTTACTCGCTGAGACCATTTAAAATTCTGCCCTAATTTGCGTCAATTCGGCCACCCTAAGGGGAGTTTTATTGCTCTGGCAAGCCTTATAGGTGTCGTGCCGGAATTCCTAGTCACTTGGAAGCAACGGTTTTTGAAGGAAATTCTGCGCTTTCATCACCCAAATATGAGAGCGGCACCAGGGAGGGCCGCGTGTTTCTCAAAACTATTCTATGCGGAGTCCAAGCTTTCCACGTGATTAGAAGACAATCCCTCAAGAGCAAATCCAGCGTCTAATCGGTAAATTGGTATTGGCTTATTATTGCACCTTATTTTTCTTATTTCCGCCTTAATCCCCTGCCAACTCTATTGAAGAAGCTCAGATAGTACCCGCAAAAACGGCGAGCGAGCATACGCAAGTTGGAGTAACAGATGAAAAAATTGACACCATTCTTGGCCGTATGCCTCGGGTTTGCGCACGCTGCCTACGCGACATCTGACGACGTAACACGCAGCACCAATTCCCCAGCAGAACTTTCAGCAAGCATTGTACCTAACTCAGCCTCCCACGGCACAGCCACCCAACAGACAAGAGTAGCGGCTCTGTCTAATAAGTCATTCATACCTCAGAGAAAAGTTATTGTGATTTCTAGGGATGATGGTGGAGATCTGGTTAACTATGCCAAACGTGTTTCGCGCGCACGGCAAGAGAAAGACTGGCTTGTCTTCAATGGCCAATGCGCCTCAGCTTGCACATTGTATTTATCGCTTGATCCAAAACAGATGTGCATTACGAAGAACACGTCTTTTGTGTTTCACGCAGCATACGGAGCAAAACGTGATGTCAATCAATGGGGAACGCGCTACCTAGCTAAACAATATCCTGACTGGGTCCAAAACTGGATTGCAAAGCGTGGAGGGCTTTCTAACCGCATTCTAAGGATGAGTTACACGCAGGCCTCAAAACATATTAACCCCTGCAAAATCGCGAAAAGCCGACCTTCCTAACAGTTAAAAGCCTGCGCCGAATACAATATCAGGCGCGACTTCAGCTTTCACTATTCTGAGGTGTACGCTACCCTGACTAGCGACGTTTAAGTGATAACAGCCTGTTGGCCCTCAAAAGGAAAACTCATAATTCGATCGCACAAACAATTGGGCCTGGAAGAAAGACACAAGATCGAGATGTGGCGCGCAGCCAAAATCAGCGTGGATGTGATAGCAGAACGTCTTGGACGCAACAGATCGACCGTTTTTCGAAACTTCACCTCAACCATTTCAAAGACGCAGACATGCCAAAAGTCGTCGGATATTTTGGTGTTGGTGCATCGATGAAGGCCCTGTCCCGACGTCAGAAAGACCGCAAACTGATGCGTCATCCACAGCTTCGAGAGTCGATCTTTGAGCGCATCAAAGACGGTTGGACGCCGGAGCAAATCGCGGGCAGTCTAATCTATGAAAATGCCTCGGTTCGGGTGTGCCAAGAGACGATCTACCGTTATGTTTACTCGGCCGAAGGCATGATGGATGATCTCTGGTGGTATCTACCAGAACACCGTCGCAAGCGGCGACCCCGCAACGGGCGGCTGCCTAAGAAACCCGAGCCCCACCCCGCCCTAAGCATCGCCAACCGCCCTGAAATCATTGGTGAACGGATCCGATTTAGGCACTGATGGTGTGGATGCCTCACCCCGGAACCGGCATCAAAGTGTGCCATAGTGGTGATATTGAAAGCACCAAATCGGAGGAGACATCCATGAACGAAGTTACAATGATTGGCGTCGACTT
>NZ_JBGFCF010000029.1:0-18766 GCF_041205445.1 Falsihalocynthiibacter sp. CO-5D18
GTCGACGCCAATCATTGTAACTTCGTTCATGGATGTCTCCTCCGATTTG
Source organism: Falsihalocynthiibacter sp. CO-5D18 (assembly GCF_041205445.1). NCBI lineage: Bacteria > Pseudomonadati > Pseudomonadota > Alphaproteobacteria > Rhodobacterales > Roseobacteraceae > Falsihalocynthiibacter > Falsihalocynthiibacter sp. CO-5D18. The sequence continues at coordinate 50 of NZ_JBGFCF010000029.1, forward strand.
GTGCTTTCAATATCACCACTATGGCACACTTTGATGCCGGTTCCGGGGTGAGGCATCCACACCATCAGTGCCCTTCAGATTATTCGTACGGTGTTCCCGTTGAAACTTTAGCGAAGTCGGCTAAGGTGGGGCAGGCATCCTGAAGGCGGCAGCATGATTTTTAACTCGTTGAACCCCGTACCGCCGACATGGCGCCTATTTGGATCACATCCCATTGCCTGACATCCCTTCACAAAAACTCCGGATTTCCATGCATTTGGGCGCGCATAAAACCGCAACAACGCATCTCCAGCACTCGCTGGAAGCAAATGCGGACCTCTTGGCGCAATCCAAGGTGATATTCAGAGGGCCTTCAGATCTGCGCGGGCCGAAAAAATCGCTCCAGAGTCGGTTTGGACTGCCTACAAGCAAGCACCCAGAATCAAAAGAACGGGCCGAGCAAGCGCTTTGGGACTTGGCGGGGGGGGCAAACCGTTTGGTGCTTTCCGAAGAAAACTTTCTTGGTCCGATGTGGCGCATCAAAAAGGGCAGGCGCGTCGCCCCCCTTTATCCGAATTCCGACTCCCAGTTGGAAAAGCTTATTCCTTATTTCGGGGGCCGCCCGTTGTCGCTTTTTTTGGCCGTCCGCAATCCCGCCGATTTAATGGCCTCGGCCTATTCGCAATCGCTTGTGGGTGGGAAGGTTGAGCCTTTCAAGAATTTCGCAGAGGGAATGGCATTTCACGACGTGCGTTGGTCAAACGTTGTGCGGCGTCTTAGTCTTGTTCCAGAAGTGGCCGAGATTTATGTTTGGCGCTATGAGGATTATCCGGCCAACTTTGTGCGAATCATGCGTAAATTGGTTGGATGGAAACTCGGCCAGCATGTTGAACCAATTGCCCGTCGAGTTCATTCAGGGATGTCGCAACGCGCGGTCGAGCAGGTCTTGCAACAGGCGTCGCCGACGGACAGTCGCGCCCAGCAACGCGAGATGGCCATTGCAGCTCGATCCCTGTACCCGACGGCGCCTGAAAACCCACGATATTCTCCTTGGACGCAAAATGAGATTGAATTAGCGGCCTCTGCCTATCGTTCGGACTTTGAAGATGTCTCGAAGATGGAGAAGGTCAAAGTGATCGGGGCGTGGCAACCCCGCAAGTAACTCAAACCAACGCGCGTGCCTTGCCAAGCGCGTCACCATAGCATATATCGCTTTCGTCGCATGTGGCGACGGCATAAAGGGCAGCATCATGGCAGCAAAACGCACAAATCCGCTTCAGTTCATTCAAGAAGTGCGCGGCGAAGGGGCAAAAATCACATGGCCAACACGTCGTGAGGTCGTTTTGACCACGGCGATGGTTATGGTGATGGCAACGCTCATGGGAATCTTCTTTTCCTTGGTTGATATGGCGATCCGCTCGGGTCTGCAATTTGGCCTTGGGTTCTTCGCATAAAAAAATCGCCTCAATTGGCTTGAATTCACTTGGTTTCAGGGATACTTGAGGCATCAACATCATGGCAGGCGTGCAGCGATTCGGGCTGCGCGCTGTTTTTTGTTCAGGGTTGGATCGCACTAACCCTTTAGAATTTATACATCTTTTGGGGTTTTCCCAAAAATTGAGACAAGGACTGTGGCAAAATGGCTAAGCGTTGGTATTCGGTGAGCGTCCTCTCGAATTTCGAGAAAAAGATCGCCGAAGCAATTAAACTTGCTGCTGCGGAAGCCGGTCTTGAGGAAGAGATCGAAGAAGTACTGGTACCGACGGAGGAAATCATTGAGATCCGCCGTGGGAAAAAAGTGACCGCCGAGCGTCGCTTTATGCCGGGTTACGTTTTGATTCGCATGGAGATGAGCGACGAAGGCTACCACCTTGTAACCTCGATCAATCGCGTCACAGGATTTTTGGGTCCGCAGGGGCGTCCGATGCCGATGCGCGACGCAGAAGTGAATCAGATTTTGAACCGCGTTGAAGAGGGTCTAGAGGCGCCACGTACCTTGATCCATTTCGAAACCGGCGAAAAAGTTCAGGTCACCGACGGTCCGTTCGAAGGTTTCGACGGCATGGTCGAGGACGTGGACGAAGCAAATGGTCGCCTGAAAGTGACCGTAAGTATTTTTGGCCGCGCGACACCGGTCGAGTTGGAATTCACACAGGTAACAAAAGATATCTAGTGTGTGGTGTGGGCCTTCGGGTGCACGAAATTGTGGGAGGGGACCTGAGCGCGCTCAGAAATCCGAACCACACAACCATAGTCCCGCAAACGCGTTTGCGGTGAGTTGAAGAAGGAGAGGCCCGATGGCCAAGAAGATTGCTGGCACTATGAAGCTGCAGGTTCCTGCAGGCAAAGCCAACCCAAGCCCCCCCGTGGGACCCGCGCTGGGTCAGCGCGGCATCAACATCATGGAATTCTGTAAAGCGTTTAACGCGAAAACAGCGGACCTTGAAGTTGGCGCCCCTTGCCCGACCGTGATCACGTATTACCAAGACAAATCTTTCTCGATGGAAGTTAAGACTCCTCCGGCGTCTTATTTCTTGAAAAAAGCTGCAAACATCACGTCGGGTGCGAAAACACCTAGCCGTGAAACTGTGGGTACTGTGACTGCGAAGCAAGTCAAAGAAATCGCAGAAGCAAAAATGAAAGACCTGAACGCAAACGACATTGAGTCAGCTATGCTGATCATCATGGGTTCTGCGCGTTCTATGGGTATCGAGGTAAAATAATCATGGCAAAGCTCGGAAAACGCACAACCGCGGCACGCGCGGCATTTGCTGGTAAAGCAAACCTCACAGTTGAAGATGCTGTTGCATTGGTGAAAGCCAGTGCCGTTGCAAAATTCGACGAAACAGTTGAAATCGCGATGAACCTTGGTGTTGACCCACGTCACGCTGACCAAATGGTTCGCGGTGTTGTTGGCTTGCCAAACGGCACTGGCAAAACAGTACGTGTTGCTGTTTTCGCTCGTGGCCCTAAGGCTGACGAAGCGACAGCTGCTGGTGCAGATATCGTTGGTGCCGAGGACCTTATGGAAATCGTGCAAAGCGGCAAGATCGAATTCGATCGCTGCATTGCGACACCAGACATGATGGGTGTTGTTGGTCGCCTAGGTAAGATCCTAGGCCCACGCAACCTGATGCCAAACCCACGCGTCGGTACTGTGACTATGGACGTTGAAGCTGCTGTTAAAGCGGCCAAAGGCGGCGAAGTTCAGTTCAAAGTTGAAAAAGCCGGTGTGATCCATGCTGGTGTTGGCAAAGTGTCCTTCACTGAAGCGCAACTGATTGAAAACATTCGTGCTTTCGTTGATGCGGTTGCCAAATTGCGCCCGTCGGGCAGCAAGGGTACCTACATGAAATCGATCGCTGTCAGCTCCACAATGGGCCCAGGCGTGACTTTGAATGTTGAAAGCGCAACTGGCAACTAAGCCAGTCTAAAGAATTCCGCGGGGCAACCCGCAGAATGGTGGGGCCGCCGATTTGGCCCCATCCTGTCCGAGACGGAGGGTGGCTTCGGCCATAAATCCTTCCTGAGATGGGGAACGAGACAATTTTTCGAGGGGCAACCCTCGGGTGATCTGGCCTCGGGACCCTGAAATTGGACCCGAACGGCCCAATCCCACACTGGGGGCGGGTCAAACTGAGCCGGGGGGCAACCCCCAAATTTGGAGAAAACTGTGGATAGAGCACAAAAAGAACAGTTGGTCGACGAACTCGGCCAAATCTTTGACAGCTCTGGCGTTGTAGTGGTTTGCCGCTACGAAGGCCTCACGGTTGCTGAAATGCAAGACCTTCGCGCTCAAATGAGCGAAGTCGATGGGTCTGTTCGCGTTGCCAAAAACAAGCTCGCCAAGATCGCCCTTGAGGGTAAGCCATGCGCAAGCATTGCGAGCCTCCTCAATGGCATGACTGTTCTCGCCTACTCTGAAGATCCTGTGGCTGCGGCCAAGGTTGTTCAGGCATACTCCAAAGGGAATTCCAAACTGGAAATTCTCGGTGGTGCTATGGGTGAGACGGCACTGGACGTCGCTGGTGTTATAGCCGTTGCAGCGATGCCGTCACGCGAGGAGCTTATCGCTTCTATCGTTGGCTGCATTGGGGCACCTGCTTCCAACATCGCCGGGGCCATTGGCGCGCCTGCAAGCAATATCGCGAGCATCTTGTCTACAATTGAAGACAAGCTTGCTGCTTAAGCAACATGAGCCTTCGTGGGGATTGTCCTTACACGTTGGAACACAACTTAAACGAACGGAAACAGTATAATGGCTGATCTGAAAAAACTTGCTGAAGAGATCGTTGGTCTTACCCTTCTCGAAGCACAAGAACTGAAAACTATCCTTAAAGACGAGTATGGCATTGAGCCTGCTGCTGGCGGAGCTGTTATGATGGCTGGCCCAGCAGATGCTGGTGCAGACGCAGAAGAGCAAACAGAATTCACAGTAATTCTGAAATCTGCTGGTGCGTCCAAAATCGGCGTCATCAAAGAAGTCCGCGGCATCACAGGTCTTGGCCTGAAAGAAGCTAAAGACCTCGTAGACGCTGGCGGCAAAGCTGTCAAAGAAGGCGTTTCGAAAGAAGAAGCTGAAGACATCAAAGCTAAGCTCGAAGCAGCTGGCGCAGAAGTCGAAGTTAAGTAATTACGTCGGGCATTGCGCCCGAGTGATTGCAAAAATTGGCTGGATCCGGGGTTATTCCGGGTCCAGCTTATCGCGTCTTAGAAACGGTCTGCGGCACGCGGGCATTTCCTAAGAGGCGGTTCAATGGATCGGGCGGAGCCGGTGGGCCGGTTTCGAGAATAGATCCGAATAGCTTTGTTTTGCGATACGTCTCTGTTGCCCAGCTTGGATGTCTCTGCGAAAAATCTGAAAGGTGACCACGCACATGGCTCAATCTTACCTTGGCCAAAAACGGCTTCGCAAATACTTCGGTAAAATCCGCGAAGTTCTCGAGATGCCGAATCTTATCGAGGTTCAGAAATCCTCGTACGACTTGTTCTTGAAATCTGGTGATCAGCTTACGCCCCTCGACGGCGAAGGCATCAACGGCGTATTTCAGTCGGTTTTCCCGATCAAAGATTTCAACGAAACATCCATTCTTGAGTTCGTAAAGTACGAGCTCGAAAAGCCGAAATACGATGTAGAAGAATGTCAGCAACGTGACATGACTTACAGCGCGCCTTTGAAGGTGACGCTCCGCCTCATCGTGTTTGATATCGACGAAGATACAGGCGCGAAATCGGTTAAAGACATCAAAGAACAAGACGTGTTCATGGGCGATATGCCTTTGATGACACCGAATGGCACCTTTGTTGTGAACGGTACCGAGCGCGTAATCGTTTCGCAAATGCACCGCTCACCCGGCGTGTTCTTTGATCACGACAAAGGCAAAACCCACTCCTCGGGTAAACTTTTGTTCGCGTGTCGGATCATTCCTTACCGTGGGTCTTGGTTGGATTTCGAATTCGACGCCAAAGACATCGTGTTCTCACGGATTGACCGTCGTCGCAAATTGCCTGTGACCACATTGCTTTATGCTTTGGGCATGGATCAAGAAGACATTTGCAACGCGTATTATGATACCGTGAACTACACGCTTAAGAAGAACAAAGGTTGGGCAACCAAGTTCTTCCCAGAGCGCGTACGTGGCACACGTCCGACTTATGATCTGGTTGACGCGAAAACGGGTGAAGTGATTGCCGAAGCTGGCAAGAAGATCACTCCTCGCGCCGTGAAGAAACTTGTTGAAGACGCTGCCGTTACTCAGCTTCTTTTGCCGTTCGAGCAAATCCTGGGCAAGTTTGTTGCACGAGACATGATCAATGAAGAAACTGGCGCGATCTATGCCGAAGCTGGCGATGAGTTGGCGTTCGAGTACGATAAAGCTGGCGAAATCACGGGCGGTTCTTTGCAGGAACTTCTTGATGCGGGCATCACCGAGATCCCCGTTCTTGACATCGATAACGTCAATGTTGGGCCTTACATCCGCAACACAATGGCGGCAGATAAAAACATGGGTCGCGACACAGCGCTCATGGATATCTACCGTGTGATGCGTCCTGGCGAGCCACCCACCGTTGAAAGCGCGAGCGCGTTGTTTGACACATTGTTCTTTGATAGCGAACGTTATGATCTCTCGGCCGTTGGTCGTGTGAAAATGAACATGCGTCTTGATCTGGATGCGGATGATTCCATTCGTACCCTGCGCAAAGAAGACATCGTTTCCTGTATCAAAGCGCTTGTTCAATTGCGTGATGGCAAAGGCGACATCGACGACATTGACCACCTCGGCAACCGTCGTGTGCGTTCTGTTGGCGAATTGATGGAAAATCAATACCGTGTTGGCCTGTTGCGCATGGAACGTGCGATCAAAGAGCGGATGTCTTCCGTCGAGATCGACACTGTCATGCCACAAGACCTGATCAATGCGAAACCAGCGGCTGCTGCTGTTCGTGAATTCTTCGGCTCCTCGCAGCTGTCGCAGTTCATGGACCAAACCAACCCGCTCTCGGAAGTCACGCACAAGCGTCGTCTTTCTGCGCTTGGGCCTGGTGGCTTGACGCGCGAACGTGCGGGCTTTGAGGTTCGTGACGTTCACCCAACACACTATGGTCGTATGTGTCCAATTGAGACTCCAGAGGGTCCGAATATTGGTCTGATCAACTCGCTGGCGACTTTTGCCCGCGTGAACAAATACGGCTTTATCGAAACGCCTTATCGCAAGGTTGTCGACACCAAAGTGACTGACGAAGTTCAGTACATGTCGGCTACCGAAGAGATGCGTCACACGGTTGCGCAAGCAAACGCGCAGCTCGATGACGAAGGCAAGTTCAAAAACGACCTCGTGTCTGCACGTCAATCTGGCGAGTATACATTGAGCCCAGCGGCAAACATCGACTTGATCGACGTTTCGCCAAAACAGCTGGTCTCGGTTGCGGCTTCGCTTATTCCGTTCCTCGAAAACGATGACGCCAACCGTGCCTTGATGGGCTCGAACATGATGCGTCAAGCCGTTCCATTGCTACAGGCTGAAGCGCCTTTGGTTGGGACTGGTATTGAGGAAGTGGTTGCACGCGACTCCGGTGCTTCGATCATGGCGAAACGCCAAGGTATCGTTGACCAAGTTGATGCGCAGCGTATCGTTGTTCGTGCGACGCATGATCTTGAACTCGGCGATGCTGGCGTAGACATCTATCGTCTGCGTAAGTTCCAACGCTCAAACCAAAACACCTGTATTAACCAACGCCCGTTGGTAAAAGTAGGCGATATTGTCGGCAAAAACGAAGTTATTGCTGACGGCCCGTCCACGGATATTGGCGAATTGGCTTTGGGTAAAAACGTGATTGTCGCGTTTATGCCTTGGAATGGCTACAACTACGAAGACTCCATCCTGATCTCTGAGCGTATCGTTCGTGACGACGTGTTTACTTCGGTTCACATCGAAGAATTCGAAGTCGCCGCACGTGATACAAAGCTTGGTCCTGAGGAAATCACACGCGATATTCCAAACGTTGGTGAAGAAGCGCTGCGCAACCTCGACGAGGCCGGCATTGTTTACATCGGTGCGGAAGTTCACCCCGGTGACATCCTTGTGGGTAAAATCACACCGAAGGGCGAAAGCCCAATGACGCCTGAAGAAAAGCTTCTTCGCGCGATCTTCGGTGAAAAAGCCTCTGACGTACGTGACACATCGTTGCGTGTGAAACCGGGTGATTTCGGGACTGTTGTTGAAGTTCGTGTTTTCAACCGCCACGGCGTTGAAAAAGACGAACGTGCGTTGCAAATCGAGCGTGAAGAAGTCGAACGTTTGGCGCGTGACCGCGACGACGAGCTGACAATTCTTGATCGCAACATCTATCAGCGTCTTAAATCTATGGTTCTGGGTAAAACCGTTGCCAAGGGTCCGAAGGGCGTTAAGCCTGGGTCCGAAGTAACCGAAGATCTATTGGGCATGTTGTCCAAGGGTCTATGGTGGCAGCTCGCACTTGAAGATGAAGAAGCAGCAAAAATTATCGAAGCTCTGAACGCGCAATACGACGTTCAGAAAAAGATGATGGAAGCGCGCTTCGAGGATAAAGTCGAGAAAGTACGTCGCGGCGATGATTTGCCTCCGGGTGTGATGAAGATGGTTAAAGTCTTTATTGCTGTGAAGCGTAAGCTTCAGCCAGGTGATAAAATGGCGGGTCGTCACGGGAACAAAGGTGTTATTTCTAAGGTTGTGCCTATGGAAGACATGCCGTTCCTCGCGGATGGTACGCCGGTTGACTTCTGTTTGAACCCACTGGGTGTGCCTTCGCGGATGAACGTTGGTCAGATCCTAGAAACCCACATGGGTTGGGCGAGCCGTGGTTTGGGTATCCAAATCGACGAAGCGCTCGGCGAGTACCGCCGTTCTGGCGATATGACCCCTGTTCGGGATGCGATGAAGTTTGCTTATGGCGATGATGTCTATGACGAAGGCATCGCCGACATGACTGAAAAGCAATTGTTGGAAGCTGCGGGTAACGTTACCGGCGGTGTGCCAATCGCGACACCTGTTTTTGACGGCGCCAAAGAGGCGGATGTTAACGACGCGTTGACGCGGGCTGGCTTTGACACTTCTGGTCAATCGGTTCTGTTTGATGGTCGTACAGGCGAGCAATTCGCCCGTAAAGTGACCGTGGGTATGAAATACCTGCTCAAACTGCATCACCTCGTGGACGACAAAATCCACGCACGTTCAACTGGGCCTTACAGTCTTGTCACGCAGCAACCTTTGGGCGGTAAAGCTCAGTTCGGTGGCCAGCGTTTCGGGGAGATGGAAGTCTGGGCACTCGAAGCATATGGCGCGGCTTACACGCTGCAAGAGATGCTGACCGTGAAATCCGATGACGTTGCTGGACGGACGAAAGTCTATGAAAGCATTGTCAAAGGTGAAGATAATTACGAGGCCGGTGTGCCCGAAAGCTTCAACGTGCTTGTCAAAGAAGTCCGGGGCCTCGGCCTGAACATGGAACTCCTGGATGCGGAGGAGGATGAGTAGGGCCCCGTGCCTTACTCATCCCACCTTCCCCTGATTATAAGGAACGCAAAATGAACCAGGAACTTACAAACAACCCGTTTAACCCGCTCACACCCCAAAAGACTTTTGACGAGATCAAAGTTTCTTTGGCGAGCCCGGAACGGATTCTCTCGTGGTCTTACGGCGAAATCAAAAAGCCAGAGACCATCAACTATCGTACGTTCAAACCAGAGCGTGACGGTCTTTTCTGTGCGCGTATTTTTGGCCCCATCAAAGACTACGAATGTCTCTGTGGCAAATATAAGCGTATGAAATATCGCGGCGTTGTCTGCGAGAAATGTGGTGTTGAAGTTACGCTTCAAAAAGTGCGTCGTGAGCGCATGGGCCACATTGAACTTGCAGCACCTGTTGCGCACATCTGGTTCCTCAAGTCGTTGCCATCGCGCATCGGCCTGATGCTGGATATGACACTGCGCGATCTTGAACGTATTCTCTACTTTGAAAACTACGTTGTGATCGAGCCGGGCCTCACCGACCTCACTTATGGTCAATTGATGTCCGAAGAAGAGTATATGGACGCCCAAGACGCGTTCGGCATGGACGCTTTCACTGCCGGTATTGGCGCTGAAGCGATCCGTGAAATGCTCTCCTTGATCGACCTTGAATCCGAGGCCGAAACGCTGCGGGCCGACTTGGCCGAAGCAACGGGTGAGTTGAAGCCTAAGAAGATCATCAAACGTCTTAAAATCGTTGAGAGCTTCCTTGAGTCCGGCAACCGTCCTGAGTGGATGGTTATGACGGTGATCCCAGTGATCCCGCCAGAGTTGCGCCCCTTGGTTCCGCTTGATGGCGGTCGTTTTGCGACCTCCGACCTCAACGATCTGTATCGTCGGGTGATCAACCGTAACAACCGTTTGAAACGCCTTCTTGAGCTGCGTGCGCCCGATATCATCGTGCGCAACGAAAAACGTATGCTGCAAGAATCCGTTGATGCGCTGTTTGACAACGGCCGTCGTGGTCGTGTGATTACTGGGGCCAACAAGCGTCCTTTGAAATCATTGTCTGACATGCTCAAAGGTAAGCAAGGCCGTTTCCGTCAAAACCTTTTGGGTAAACGCGTCGACTTCTCTGGCCGTTCGGTGATTGTGACCGGTCCTGAGTTGAAACTGCATCAATGTGGTCTTCCTAAGAAGATGGCGTTGGAACTGTTTAAACCGTTTATCTACTCGCGTCTTGAAGCCAAAGGCCTGTCTTCCACTGTGAAGCAAGCCAAGAAACTCGTGGAAAAAGAGCGTCCCGAAGTTTGGGACATCTTGGATGAGGTTATTCGGGAACACCCCGTTATGCTCAACCGCGCGCCGACGCTTCACCGTCTTGGTATCCAAGCGTTTGAACCGATCCTGATTGAAGGGAAAGCTATTCAGCTTCACCCCCTCGTTTGTTCGGCCTTTAACGCTGACTTTGACGGCGACCAAATGGCGGTTCACGTTCCTTTGAGCCTTGAAGCACAGCTTGAAGCACGTGTTTTGATGATGTCCACGAACAACGTTTTGTCGCCCGCCAACGGTGCGCCAATTATCGTTCCGTCACAGGACATGATCTTGGGCCTTTATTACATCACTCTCATGCGTCAAGGCATGATTGGTGAAGGCATGGCCTTCGCGGATGTGGATGAGGTTCAACACGCTCTTGATGCTGGTGTCGTTCACTTGCACTCCAAAATCATCGCGCGGGTTCCGCAAATCGATGAAGAAGGCAACGAGATCATGGTGCGGTTTGAAACCACACCTGGTCGTGTGCGCCTTGGTGCGCTTTTGCCGAAGAATGCAAAAGCACCGTTTGAGTTGGTCAACAACTTGCTGCGGAAAAAGGACGTTCAGAAAGTCATCGATACGGTCTACCGTTATTGCGGTCAGAAAGAGTCGGTTATCTTCTGTGACCACATCATGACTATGGGTTTCCGTGAAGCGTTCAAAGCGGGTATTTCCTTTGGCAAAGACGACATGGTTATCCCAGATACAAAATGGGCAACCGTTGACGAAACACGCGATCAAGTGCGTGATTTCGAACTTCAATATATGGACGGCCTGATTACTCAGGGCGAGAAATATAACAAAGTTGTCGATGCTTGGTCCAAGTGTAACGACAAAGTCACTGATGCGATGATGAACACCATTTCCGCTCTGAAAATTGACGAAAATGGCGCTGAAATGGAGCCGAACTCGGTTTACATGATGGCCCACTCTGGTGCGCGTGGTTCGGTTACTCAGATGAAACAGCTCGGCGGGATGCGTGGTCTTATGGCCAAGCCGAACGGCGACATCATCGAGACACCGATTATCTCGAACTTTAAAGAGGGCCTCTCGGTTCTTGAGTACTTCAACTCTACCCACGGTGCACGTAAAGGTCTGTCTGATACCGCGCTTAAAACGGCGAACTCGGGTTACCTGACACGTCGTCTGGTGGACGTTGCTCAGGATTGTATCGTTCGCGAACATGACTGTGGAACGGAATTGTCTATTACCGCTGAAGCTGCGGTAAAAGACGGTGAAGTTGTTGCAAGCATCGCCGAGATCGTTCTGGGTCGTGTTGCTGCGGAGGATGTCCTGAAACCAGGCACCGACGAAGTGATCGTTTCCAAAAACGAAGTCATCGACGAGCGTAAATCCGACCTTATCGAAGCTGCTGGTGTGGCAACGATGCGGATGCGGAGCCCGTTGACATGTGAGGCCGAAGAAGGCGTCTGCGCCATGTGTTACGGTCGTGACCTTGCACGCGGTACTTTGGTGAACCAAGGCGAAGCGGTTGGTATTATCGCGGCGCAATCCATTGGTGAGCCTGGCACACAGCTTACAATGCGGACGTTCCACATTGGTGGCGTTGCACAGGGTGGTCAACAGTCGTTCCAAGAAGCCAGCCACACAGGCAAAGTCGGGTTCAAGAACGAGCTTCTGCTTAAGAACTCTTCGGGTGAATCGATTGTTATGGGCCGCAACATGCTCCTCACAATCGAGGACGAAAGCGGCGCTGAGCTTGTAAGTCATAAGATCAGCTACGGTTCGAAAATCCACGTCAAAGCGGGTTCGAATGTTACCCGTGGCGACAAACTGTTTGAATGGGATCCCTATACGCTCCCAATCATTGCCGAAAAAGCGGGTACTGCGAAATTCGTGGACCTCGTAAGCGGTATTTCCGTGCGCGACGAAACCGATGACGCAACAGGCATGACACAGAAAATCGTTATCGATTGGCGTGCTGCACCTAAAGGCAACGAACTCAAGCCTGAGATTTTCATCATTGGTGAAGATGGTGAACCGTTGCGCAATGATGTGGGCAACCTTGTTTCCTATCCAATGTCGGTTGACGCTGTGCTCTCGATAGAAGAGAGCTCGGAAGTTCAAGCGGGTGATGTGATTGCGCGTATTCCTCGTGAAGGCGCGAAAACCAAGGACATTACCGGTGGTCTGCCACGGGTTGCGGAACTCTTTGAGGCACGTCGTCCCAAAGACCACGCGATCATCGCAGAAATCGACGGCTTTGTTCGTTTCGGTCGCGACTACAAAAACAAGCGTCGGATCTCGATTGAGCCAAAAGACGAGAGTCTGGAGCCAGTGGAATACATGGTTCCAAAAGGGAAGCACATCCCAGTAGCCGAGGGCGATTTCGTCCAAAAAGGCGACTACATCATGGATGGCAACCCTGCGCCGCATGACATTCTTGCAGTTATGGGTGTTGAAGCTCTTGCCAACTATATGGTCGAGGAAGTTCAAGAAGTTTACCGTCTCCAGGGCGTGAAGATTAACGATAAACACATCGAGGTTATCGTTCGTCAGATGCTCCAGAAATGGGAAATTCTGGACAGCGGTGAAACCACATTGCTCAAAGGCGAGCACGTGGATAAAGCCGAGTTTGATGCCGCAAATGCCAAAGCGGAGGCCGCTGGTCGCCGTCTTGCATCTGGGGAACCCATCCTTCTTGGTATCACCAAAGCGTCGCTTCAAACGCGTTCGTTCATCTCGGCGGCGTCCTTCCAAGAGACAACCCGCGTGCTCACCGAGGCTTCGGTCCAAGGCAAGCGCGACAAACTGGTTGGCCTCAAAGAGAACGTCATCGTGGGCCGCTTGATCCCTGCTGGCACCGGTGGTGCCACGCAACAAGCGCGTGCCATTGCTGTTCAGCGTGACAACGTGGTTCTGGAAGCCCGCCGCGCGGAAGCCGAGCAGGCAGCCGCAATTGCTGCCCCTGTGGTGCCCAAGGACGTGATCGGCGGCGATGTGTTCTCAACACCCGCTTCCGAGACCGAAGAAAGCCGCGACTCTTAATAAAGTCCGACTAGCAAATTAAATTGGGCCCCTGCGTTTACCAACGCGGGGGCCTTTTCCGTTTATCGCCGCTTGGTGCGAACTTTGGGCTGGGAAAATCGAAAAGGCAGGCCTAGGTTGTCAAAAAACAACCGCGAGATCGCCCATGGCTCAGGACTACAACAATCAAGTGATCGGTCTTGTTCGGTTCTCGTTTCCGGCGCTGTCGGGCTTTTCTAAGGGCGGTGATGATCTCAACGAACTTGAGGCGTTTCTCTATGATCCTGAGAGGCTTGAACGCCGGTTTTATTTGTTCGAAAAGCTTTGCCTGCCGTCTTTACTTGCGCAAACCGACCCCGATTTTACGTGCGTCTTCCTTGTGGGGAACAGCCTCCCGCTAGCGGCAAAAGACAACCTTAAGGCGCTACTTGCTCCGCTCTCGAACGCACGGATCGTTGCGCGTGAGAGTGAACACAATTATGCGGCCATTCGCAAAGTCTATGACAGCATCCCTCAAGACGGTTTTAGCCACCGGACGAGTTTTCGGCTGGATGATGATGATGCGGTCTCCAATGATTATATCAAACGCCTAAAGCGAACGGCGCGGAAGTTAGAACCCCTTTGCAAACCGAAGCAACCTATTGCGCTTTCCTTCAATCGAGGGTTTTACGTTCAGATTAAAAACGGCGAAAATCGCATTTTTGACGCCTGCGAACGCACACCTTTATCGGTTGGCTCGGCACTTTTCGCCCAAGCGGGGCACCCCGAAAATGTCTATGCCCGCAATCATCGATTTCTCGGTCAATTCTTTAATCTTTATTCCGATGTCTCGGAACCAAATTTCATTCGCGCAATCCATCGGGACAATGACAGCGATCCGGTGATTGTCGGACATTCAAACAAGCTCTCCAACGCGGAGATCAAGACGGGTATCGATACGCATTTTCCGATCCCTTTTGACACATTACAGGACCTCTAATGTACGAGTCTACGCAGGGTGAAAATTTACGCGGCGCCGCGATGATGAGCGCTTCGATGGCGGGCTTTACGGTGAACGATGCGTTCATGAAAGTCCTGCTAGAGGATATGCCATTTTATCAAGGCTTGTTGATTCGAGCTGTGATTGTCGGGGTGATGATTGTCGCATTTGCAAAGTTCACAGGAGGACTAGACCTTCGTTTGACCCGCCGCGATAGCTGGATCGTTTTTTGGCGGACCGTCGGTGAAGTTTCTGCTTCTTTCCTTTTCATAACGGCCCTCATGCATATGCCTCTGGCCAACACCACGGCTATTATGCAATCGCTCCCCTTAACTGTCGCCCTCGCAGGGGCCCTCTTTTTCAGGGAGCCGCTTGGTTGGCGTAGACTGACTGCGATTTTTGCTGGGTTCTGCGGGGTGATGCTCATTGTCCGGCCCGGGACTGATTTCAATTTCTATGCGCTCTATGCCTTGGGGGCGGTCTTTGCCGTGACGTTACGCGATCTTGCGTCACGCCAACTTTCCCCCACCGTTAGGACCTTGCCCGTTATATTTTTTGCGACCATCGGGAATGCGGGCTTAGGATTCGCTCTGTTTGTTCTAGGGGGAGGTGCCTCGGAGCCTTGGCAGGACATCGGAGCCCAACAGGTTTTCTTGCTCGTAGGAGCGTCGGCATTCTTGGTTGTCGGGTATGCGTTTTCCGTGAGTTCGATGCGGGTAGGAGCCCTCGCGGTTGTGACACCTTTTCGCTACACGGCGATCCTCTTTGCGCTTGTCCTTGGGTTTGTGGTGTTTGATGACTGGCCAGATACGTTCACGCTTATTGGGGCGGGAATCGTTGTGTTATCTGGGCTGGTGACATTGTTCAGGGAACAACTTGCCGCGAAGCGGGCGCGCTTGGCCTTAAACCGATGAGAATTCGATCTGGTGGGAATGCGCGTTTGCGAACAGAAAAATCGTGGGGCAAATTACGTGCATCCCACGATCTCGGCGAAAAATTGGCCTCGTTTTCGCATTGGGTAGGAATCGCGCTGACCTGTGTTGACAATGGCGGCGACTCCCCATAAATAGCGCCTACTTGGCATGGGTGTATTCCCGATTTGCCGTATTCAAAACCGAAGTGGTCACGATCCGGGCCTTATTGCTCCGATCCTCTGAATGCCCACCGCGTCGTTCCCACACTGGGGATGGATGTGGTTTTTTTGCGTTTTGTGCACGGGATGTGCCTATGAGCCATACGGGGCGTCGTCCCGTTTTGAAATTTTGTGTTGCAACACGGGGAAATAACCGGAATGCCAACTATACAACAGCTGATCCGCAAGCCGCGCCAGCCGAAAGTAAAGCGTCAGAAATCCATGCACCTGCAGGCTTGTCCTCAGAAGCGTGGCGTCTGCACACGTGTCTATACAACGACACCAAAGAAACCAAACTCTGCTATGCGTCGCGTCGCCAAAGTGCGTCTGACAAATGGTTTTGAGGTCATTAGCTACATCCCGGGTGAAGGTCACAACCTTCAGGAGCACTCTGTTGTTCTTATCCGCGGCGGTCGTGTAAAAGACCTTCCGGGTGTTCGCTACCACGTTCTGCGCGGTGTGCTGGATACCCAAGGTGTTAAAGATCGTAAGCAACGTCGTTCGAAATACGGCGCTAAGCGTCCTAAATAAAGGGAGACTGAGATGTCCCGTCGTCACGCCGCTGAAAAGCGCGAAGTTCTTCCAGACGCTAAGTTTGGGGATAAAGTTCTTACCAAGTTCATGAATAACCTCATGATCGATGGTAAAAAATCCGTTGCTGAGAGCATTGTTTACAACGCGTTTGATCGCGTTGAAGACAAGATCAAACGCGCACCTGTAGAAGTGTTCCATGAAGCACTCGAAAACATCAAACCTTCCCTCGAAGTGCGTTCGCGCCGCGTGGGTGGTGCGACGTATCAGGTGCCTGTTGATGTGCGCCCTGAGCGCCGCGAAGCACTTGCGATCCGTTGGTTGATCACGTCTGCGCGCAAGCGTAACGAGAACACAATGGAAGAGCGTCTTGCTGGTGAGTTGTTGGATGCGGTTAATAACCGCGGCACAGCCGTCAAAAAGCGCGAAGATACCCACAAAATGGCCGAAGCGAACAAAGCTTTCAGCCATTACCGCTGGTAAACCCTTAGGGCTTAGGACCAACATAATGGCACGCGATTATCCCCTCGACAGATACCGCAACTTCGGCATCATGGCGCACATCGACGCAGGTAAAACAACCTGTTCCGAGCGCATCCTGTTTTATACAGGCAAGTCCCACAATATTGGTGAGGTGCACGATGGTGCGGCCACTATGGACTGGATGGAGCAAGAGCAAGAGCGCGGTATTACTATTACTTCGGCTGCAACAACGACGTTCTGGGAGCGCACCGAAGACGGTGACAACCCAGACGGCGAAAAGCACCGGATGAACATTATCGACACACCAGGTCACGTTGACTTCACAATCGAAGTTGAGCGTTCCTTGGCTGTTCTCGATGGTGCTGTTGCGGTTCTGGACGCGAATGCGGGTGTTGAACCACAGACTGAAACTGTTTGGCGTCAGGCTGACCGTTATAAAGTTCCGCGCATTGTTTTTGTCAACAAAATGGACAAAATCGGCGCGGACTTCTTCAACTGTGTTCATATGATCGAAGATCGTACGGGCGCTGTTGCGGCTCCAATCCAAATCCCAATCGGTTCAGAAACCGAACTCGAAGGCTTGGTCGATCTTGTGACCATGGAAGAGTGGGTTTGGGAAGGTGAAGACCTTGGCGCATCTTGGGAAAAACGCCCAATCCGTGCTGAACTTCTTGAGTTGGCGACTGAATGGCGCGGCAAACTGATTGAGATTGCTGTCGACATGGATGACGCGGCAATGGAAGCTTACCTCGAAGGCAATGAGCCTGATGTTCCAACCTTGCGTCGCCTTATTCGCGCAGGGACTTTGGCCATCAAATTCATTCCCGTTCTTTGTGGTTCTGCGTTCAAAAACAAAGGCGTTCAGCCTCTGTTGAATGCTGTGATCGACTATCTTCCATCCCCGATGGACGTTGTGGATTACATGGGCTTTAGACCAGGTGACGAGACAGAAACCCGTAATATCCCGCGTCGCGCGGATGATAATATGGCGTTCTCGGGACTTGCGTTCAAAATCATGAACGACCCCTTCGTTGGTACTCTTACGTTCACACGCATCTACTCTGGCGTTCTGAACAAAGGTGACAACCTTCTGAACTCTACGAAAGGCCGCAAAGAGCGCGTCGGTCGTATGATGATGATGCACTCTAACGATCGCGAAGAGATCCAAGAAGCATTTGCGGGCGACATTATCGCGCTTGCAGGCCTCAAAGATACAACAACGGGTGACACTCTGTGTT
The DNA here is from genome assembly GCF_041205445.1 of Falsihalocynthiibacter sp. CO-5D18. Lineage (NCBI taxonomy): Bacteria > Pseudomonadati > Pseudomonadota > Alphaproteobacteria > Rhodobacterales > Roseobacteraceae > Falsihalocynthiibacter > Falsihalocynthiibacter sp. CO-5D18. The sequence continues at coordinate 17,686 of NZ_JBGFCF010000029.1, forward strand.
CCGTTGCTGATCCAGTAGTTTTGGAAACGATGACGTTCCCAGAGCCTGTTATCGAGATCGCGATTGAGCCTAAAACAAAGGCTGACCAAGAAAAAATGTCGACTGGCCTTGGCCGTTTGGCTGCTGAGGATCCTTCCTTCCGCGTTGAGACTGACCTTGAGTCCGGTCAAACAATTATGCGCGGCATGGGCGAGCTTCACCTCGATATCCTCGTGGACCGTCTTAAGCGTGAGTTTAAGGTTGAAGCAAATATCGGTGCTCCACAAGTTGCCTACCGCGAGACCATTGGCCACGAAGTTGAGCACGTTTACACCCACAAGAAACAGTCGGGTGGTTCGGGTCAATACGCTGAAGTTAAACTACAGATCATCCCAACTGAGCCGGGCGAGGGTTACTCCTTCGAAAGCAAAGTCGTTGGTGGGTCTGTTCCGAAAGAATACGTACCGGGTGTTGAAAAAGGCATTAAATCGGTTATGGATAGTGGCCCCCTTGCTGGCTTCCCCGTGATCGACTTTAAAGTCATTCTTATCGAGGGTAAGTACCACGATGTTGACTCCAGCATCCTCGCATTCGAAATCGCTGCACGTATGTGTATGCGGGAAGGTATGCGGAAAGCTGGCGCGAAATTGCTTGAGCCAATCATGAAGGTCGAAGTCATCACTCCAGATGAATACACTGGTAGTGTTATTGGCGATCTGACATCGCGTCGCGGTCATATTCAAGGGCAAGATACACGCGGTAACGCCATTGCTATCGATGCTTTCGTCCCATTGGCTAACATGTTCGGCTACATCAACAATTTGCGCTCAATGTCTTCGGGCCGCGCAAACTTCTCGATGCAGTTTGACCATTACGAACCAGTACCGTCGAATATCTCGGAAGAAATTCAGGCGAAATTCGCCTAATCGTAATTGCGGGTCAGATTTTATTCTGACCCGCTCACTAACCACTAGGAGAGCCTCATGGGTAAGGAAAAATTCCAACGTAACAAACCGCATTGTAACATTGGTACAATCGGCCACGTTGACCACGGTAAGACGACTTTGACAGCTGCGATTACGAAGCAGTTTTCGGACAACTT
>NZ_JBGFCF010000030.1:0-18697 GCF_041205445.1 Falsihalocynthiibacter sp. CO-5D18
TCTAAACCTTCGATGAAATGCGTCATGAACAACCTCCATACCGAATACGGAAATTATAGCAGCATCTGGATCAAAATGGGGGAGTTTTCACACAGCCTCTCCGCATAGCCGCCATCGGCACATATGCTGGTGAATAGCCTCTCATACCAAAGTCACTCTGCTGCGAATATCTGGTTAAATAACAGAACAAAACAGGGAGAGAACTGTAAAAGACTCTGTAAAATATTTTTATGGGTGTGTTGAAAAGCAATGTAAGTCATTGCTTTTATTGGTCGGGACGGAAGGATTCGAACCTTCGACCTACGGTACCCAAAACCATCTGAATATTTAGAAAACAAAGGAAATTATTGTAAATTCAGCTAATTTCCTCAACTATAAATCAATAAGTTACACGTGAAATGTAAACGAGATTTAGCTTAACATAACGAGCTCCGTATGTTCTAGAAAGCGGGATTCGACTGTATTCCAAGGGCACACCATGAACGTTGAAAGATTACCAGACGGGCAGATCAAAATGAAGAGCGGTGCATGGTTCGACATTTTCAACGAAGACAAATTGGAGACGTGGATCGTCTTCTACGAAAAATTGTTTTTGGAATATAACCAACCCAAATACAAGGAATGGGCTGACACTCTCCGGGCATTGAATTGACGCCATGACTCGCCTTGCCAAAGACTACCCAATCGAAATGGTGGAGATATCTTGCGCGCACTGTGGACGCTTCGGGAGAATACACCGTACAAAATTCGAGAAGATAGTTGGGGCGGAAACTCCCCTGCCCCAAGCGCTAACTGCCTTTGTCAGAAATGCGGGCTGCACAAAAGAACGCCCTAGCGCGACCAATATGCACGCTCCATGTAGGCCGATCTATGACAACATCATTGTAAGCTAAGCGAAGGGTTTGTTTTAAGGGAGATTGGTTTCAGCTACCGACAAGCGGCCCCCTAATCGCGCCAGAACCTAAATCTATTGATATATATATTTATATTCAATTACTTAGATTTTAAAATTATCAGGACACAACGGAAACAAATCAGAAAAGTGATAAACCGCAACTTGATCTTGATCCCTATGTCCAAGAGCCCTGCGCAAGCAGGGTCAGCAAGGGCGGAGAGCGGACCTTCGCTGCAAGCGCGAACTAAATGGGGAACTTGAAGAAAGCGGACGCTCAGGGCTACGACCCAGCTTTTTACGATGTACATGCGCAGCTAAGGTCAGCAACGAGCCCTAACCTACCTCGCCTATCAAACCTGATTTTGTACTGACAGCTTTTCAATCATAGCTAGACCGACCCTAACCGGGCGTTCACTCCTACCGTATCCTGCCCAATCAAAGCTGCAGCTAATGCCGGTTTGCGGCGTCGCCAATCCCCTTCGTTCAAAACGATAGCTATTGTCGCAACGCCGCTCCATGATTTATTTCATCTGCATGTCATAGACCATTTTCATCACCATGCGGCGCGGTAGGAGAGGGACAAGCCAGTCCAACATGAAGCGCATTTTCGGATCGTTGACGACGCGCAACTTGCCTTTGAGCATCGCATCATACCCGAACTTTGCGACGCTTTGCGGTTGAGCAGCGCCGTCATTCATCTTAGCCATTTTATCCATTGCAGCGGTTTTCGCGAATTCCGTCTCCACGAAACCCGGCTCTAGCGTCGTGACGGTCACACCGTAGGGACGCCATTCAAAATCAAGCGCGGGAGACAAGGTGCTGACAAAAGCTTTGGATGCGAAATACGTCGCTTGCAGTGGACCTGGTTGATAAGCACCTGTGGAGCTGACGTTGAGCACCTTGCCGCTACCGCGCGCGACCATGTCTTTACCGACCAAATGGCACAGTTGCACGAGAGCGTTGATGTTCAAATCAAGCATGGGCATATCTGCCTCTAGGCCGCGGTCGAGGAATTTTCCGTGCCCGCCAAAGCCTGCGTTGTTGATTAAGACGTCGATCCTGTGCCCTTTGACCGCCTCATAAAGCGCCTTTGCGCCTCCTTCAGTGGCCAAGTCGAGCGGCACGGTCATCACGGAAACCCCGTGTTTCTTCTCGAGTTCATCCTTCAACGCGTCCAGCTCTTTTATGCGGCGTGCTGTAATGATCAAATCGCCGCCTTTACTGGCATGGTAGCGGGCAAACTCACGGCCAATCCCAGAGGAAGCACCGGTGACAAGAGCAGTGTTAGACATGTGAATCTCCAATATATGTCAATGCAGTTATCGGGCCAACGCGCGGCACAACAACGCGCGTGTTTACTCGTCGGTCGCAATCCACGCTTGCGGGCCGGTGCCTGCAAAACGGGCAAGCATGCGGCGCAGGTACCATAAGCCAAGGACTAGAGGGGGGCTGAACATCGACGCGGCCAGCAGGACGAATTTAACCACGGTCACAGGACCTAGCATGCCGGCGAGCACGACCGACGGTGTCGGATGGCCCAGAATGAGAATGTTGATCATGCCATTTTCAACCATGTCGACAGCAAACCAGGCAAGGGGCAATACATAGAACAGGCGCCGCCATGCTGCGGGCTGCAACCGGCCAGTGGCGAACCGGGCAAAAGCCAGGAAGAAGGCGAGCAAGCTCAGCGGGAAAAGGACGTCGCCGGTATAGGTTTCCAACCGATAGGCGGCGCGGCCTTCGTATCCGAAGAGTTCAATCCGCTCCAGCACCTCGGATGCAGAGAAAGACGGACTCTGGTCGAAAAGCGGTCCGCCAATCATCGCATGTACGGCGCCCGCCCCGATCGGCAATTCGGTCAGATGGGTGATGCCAAACATTCCAAGTGCCAACCCAAGCGTCAGCAGCACCGGCAGGCCGCCAGCTCGGCGCGAGGTAAGCAAAATACCGAACAGTACGCCCAACAGGAAGATTGTAGGGATGAAGATCAAATGCTGAGATGTCATAGTAGTGGTTCCTTTCTACGATAAATATGGACAGATGTCCGTTTTCGGATGATGATCCTCGCTTGGCGCAACACGAGTGCCCGAGCAATAAACAACGTTCAGAAGAACGTGCGTTTGTGGACGAAAGCCGGATCGATGTGCGGAAACGAAAGGCGGGCAAGATGACCAAAGGCGAAGACCGGCGAGTGCGCCGAACCCGTACGGCGCTGCAGAACGCATTGTTCGAGATAGTGGTTCAGCGGAATTACGAGGCCATCACTGTCGCTGACATCTGCGATGCCGCCGATGTTGGACGTTCGGCTTTTTACCAGCACTTCAAGGGCAAGGATGACCTACTGCGGAGCGGATTCGCACGGCTCGAAGCGGACCTTAGCGTGACCGAAGTGGGGCAGGACATCAGTTTCAGTGCGGCCTTCCTTGAACACGCACTGCAGCATCGCATGCTTTATCGAGCGTTGATGCGCAGCCAGGCCGGGCCAATCGTTTCGGCTTCAATTCGGCGCGTTCTCGGTTCGCAGGCTACGGGCTCACTTGCTCCCGAAAGCCCATCAGGCATCCCCCGCGATCTTCGGGCGACTCTGCTTGTGGATCTGCTGTATTCGCTTACGCGCTGGTGGCTCGACCGCGATGCAACGCGAACAGTTAGCGAAATCGATGCAATGTTCCACGAGATGGCAGCGGGGATTCTTGGCGAGCCGAGTCACCACTGCTCCAGTTGCGATTGACTGAAACTGGTTGGTGACCTTCTCAGTCGGGTCGCCCGTCGGGATAATAGCACACTTTCACTATGAATATCGCGGAAGGCTCACAGCGGACTTCCGTGCAGGTCGCAGCGAACTGCAGCAATGAGCCCTATCTGCCAGAAATGCATCGTGTTTTGGTTGGACAAAACGGTGCCTCCCAACCATGCTTGCGGCACATGATTTTGCATAAGGTCTGACCAAATGAAGTTTCAAAGGTTGTACTGTGATTCCGAGGGCGAAAGTCATTGGGAAGATATTGATGTAACGCTAGAGGAACGCAGCTTTGCGCCACCTGCGCATGATATCGAAATTTCTGAACCAGAATTGGTCAAAAAAACTATGTTTCTAAGGCTAAAGTCAGGTTGGAATGAACCAATTCATCCGACGCCTGTCGCACAGAAACTCATCTGCCTCGCAGGTACCGTAAGAGTTACCGCGAGCGATGGTGAGGCTCGTGATATTGGCCCGGGCGATGTTTGGCACATGGAAGACAAGCGTGGCAAAGGCCATCATACGATGGTGACAAGCAAAGAGGATTTTGAATCCGTAATCATTCAGTACGAATGACTGTTTGCGACGACGGGCTAGCGGTAGCTTTGTCCCGCTGAGCGGCCATTGGTTTCCCCAAATGCTGCGCCCTGTTGTCAACGTCCGCTTTGGGAAAGCTGCACTGCAGCGTCGTGATCCTCGGTCAATGTCGGCTGTGGGCCGTTCACGTCAAAGCCGTGGCTGCCAATAGATGCAAACGCAGCGAAAGTCGGCTAAGAGCCGATTCTGTTGAAAAACTCTTTGCTGCGTCTGCAAATTTTTAAAAATCAGAAAGCTGTTCTTCGTTGGTGAGGATATACCAAGAAATATTGAAAAAATTTGAAAGAACCAGAATACAGTTCTGTCAAATTTGACCCGAACGCCCGAAATCGGAGTTTTTCAACAAAATAAGCCCAGAGCAGCCCTCTCCGATCAGGACCTGTAACCGACCAGCATCCGCTTGGCGTGGACATAAAAACGTTTGAATGGCTGACTTGAAAAAAGTAATCATTTCTGAAGCATGGGATGAGCGTTCCAAGCTACCCGTAGTTTGCGTTAGACATCCAGCAGAAGGAGATGCACATTGCTGAAGTTAAGAAAATTTATATCCTTATTGTTCGGCTTTCTGTTTGCGATGAATCTGGTGCTATTGGCGACAAACAGTGCAGCCCAAGACAAGAACCCAGAAAAATACGGGGAAGTATTGGGCTATAATGACGTTAGGGAACTCACATCAGCAGGACTGCTAACGTTTCCAGGCCTCGGACGGTCAAATTACAGCGAAAATGGTACCTACAGCTTTACTGACGAAGCCAAATCGATCACTCGTTTCGGAGTATTTGATATCCGGAAAGATGGTAGGGTCTGTATCGACTTCTTCCAAAATGAAAGGCACCGCTGCGACATTTTCCTGCGGAAAAACAGCTTTGTCTTTCTGCTCACCGAAGAAGGTGACCGTTTTCCTGTATTCTTCAGTTTGGAAGGACATTAGGCAGACTAATAATCGTTGAAGGAGGTGAATGCCGACGTGGCTGTCCAATTTTAGCAGATTGCGAAAGCATGCTCGATAATTCTCGAACTGCACTGCAGCCGCATCAGGCGGGTTTGTCCGCTTAGCAGACCTAGCGACCTAATAATGCTGCGGCAACGTGTCAATGTCCGCTTCGGTGGACTGCACCGCAGCATTTGAAAATGTTCTGAGCGGCAGGTTTGGGCCGTTCGCGACATATAAGCCGGAGCGGGCTCAGCGAACTTCGTGCTCACGCAGCATTTGTCACGTAGGGCGGATTGCGGACTTTCGCTGCAAGTGCGCGGGCTCTCGGGCAATCTGGCGAAAGCAGCCGTTCAATAAGAGGTCAAATCCACGAATGCTGCAAACGATCTAATGGCGGCAGTGAGCCCAATCTGTGAGTTCGGTTTTCTCGCTGCACGCGCTCGCAGCACAGAAAATGCCGCAATTGCAGAATCATCTGCGCCGCCACGCGGCGGAAAAACCGGCCATTCATGCAATGCGCAGCAAGACAAATCCGTCGAACTCACAGACTGCGGACTAACCGGCCTTGTACGAGCCGCGTGCCGCACCAAACGTGTTTGTTTGGAACAGCCATTTGTTGTCGTGTGTTTTTTCGCTCTGTATGATAGCGGTCCTGTAGAGACATCCGCAGGGTCTGGCGGGTAATGGGAGGCTTACAATAATGGCGTTCACATTACGTCAGCTAAACTACTTCGTGGTCGTAGCCGAACACGGCTCCGTCAGCCATGCGGCGAGAGCCCTGTCGATTTCCCAAAGTGCCATCACCGAAGCGGTAAAGGAACTTGAGGCTGATCTGGGTGTCAAACTGTTCGAACGCCATTCACGCGGGCTGACCATAACGCACGACGGGCATCAGTTTTTACGCCATGCGACGGCGATATTGGGGGATGTCTCTAGCGCGCGGCATGCGTTCAGATCCCAGAGTAATACAGTGTCTGGCGATTTACATCTTGGCGTGACGTCACTGATGGCGGGTTATGTCCTGTCTGATCTTCTGGCGAAATTCCGGCGGGTCAATCCGCAGGTCAACGTGACAGCGATCGAAGACAACGGCGAATATCTTGAGCATCTTTTGATTGGCGGGGAATTGGATGTGGCGGTTATGATCACATCAAACCTTCAGGAGAAAAGTGCGCTGCATGTAGAGATTTTGGATGTCTCGCCGTTCCGGCTTTGGTTGCCATTGGGCCATGCGCTGTCGCAACAAGAGAGTATTACTCTCGCAGATGTGGCCCGAGAACCATTGATCATGCTGAACATGGACGAAATGGAAAAGGAGGCGGTCAATGCGATCTCAGCACTCATGAGCCGCCCCAAAATCGCCTTCCGGACACGGTCAGTTGAAGCAGTGCGGTCTCTTGTTGCGACTGGGGCGGGAGTGGCCGTGCTCCCTGATCTTGTGTATCGTCCCTGGTCGCTTGAAGGTGACAAGATTGAAGCACGTGATGTGTCAGGTGAATTGCCGGTCGTGCAGGTCGGGATCGTGTGGCGCAAGGGATCACCCCTGCCTGATAGCGCCCGAGAATTCATCGCTATCGCGCAGGCCCACCAATCTCAAAAAGGCCATTGATATCGGAAAAATCGATATCACGTTTCTAATTATTGAATTTGTGAATCCAATCAGATGCACGCAGACTGTTGGAAATCCGAACGGCGCAACGACGCCAACAATTCCTAACAGGGAGAACTGCTATGATTAAAACTCTTAGATCTTGTACTGCATTGACGGTCGCGATCGTGATCGGAAGCCAACCAGTTGTCGCACAGATGCTTACCGAAATAGGCGCTGGCGAAGGCCAAGTGAACATCGTCGCATGGCCCGGCTATCTCGAACGTGGCGAAACGGTCGAAACATTTGATTGGGTGACCGGGTTCGAAGAGGCCACCAGCTGTATGGTCAACGTCAAGACGGCCAACACCAGCGATGAAATGGTCGCGCTCATGAACGAAGGCGGGTTTGACCTTGTGACTGCATCCGGCGACGCAAGTCTTCGGATGGTTGCTGGCAACCGCGTTCAACCCGTAAACATCGATCTGATCCCAAGTTGGGGCACTGTAGATGACCGTCTGAAGGAAGCACCTTGGCACTTTGTAGACGGTGTCCATTACGGCACGCCTTATATGTGGGGGCCGAACGTGCTGATGTACTCCACTGAGGTCTTTGACGAAGCACCGACTAGCTGGAACATCGTGTTTGAGGCAATGGACCTGCCAGACGGTGCGCCTAACGCCGGCCGCGTACAGGCCTATGATGGCCCGATCCATATTGCAGATGCAGCCAACTATTTGATGTATCACCAGCCCGAGCTGGGGATCACTTCGCCTTATGAGTTGACACAAGTTCAATACGATGCCGCCCTCGATCTCCTGCGCGGTCAGCGTAAGTTAGTCAGCCGCTACTGGCACGATGCCTTTATTCAAATTGATGACTTTAAGAATGAAGGTATGGCTGCATCTGGGTCTTGGCCGTTTCAGGTGAACTTGTTGCAGGGTGACGGTGCTGCGGTTGCGTCTACCATCCCACAAGAAGGTGCGACCGGTTGGGCAGACACCACAATGATGCACGTTGATGCGGAAAACCCGAACTGTGCGTATATGTGGATGGAGCATTCGTTGGCCTCTAATTTGCAATCTGACCTGTCAGTCTGGTTTGGCGCAAATCCTGCGGTTCCGGCGGCTTGTACGGATGGACGTGGAATGCAAACTGCCGAAGGCTGCACGAAGAACGGGCTTGATGAATTTGACCGGATCAAATTCTGGACCACGCCTGTGTCGTCCTGCGAAAGCCAGGATGAATGCGTACCGTATTACCGTTGGGTATCCGACTACATCGGTGTCATCGGCGGTCGCTAATCACCAAATAGCCTAACATAGCCCTGTCGGACGATCCGACAGGGCACCTTTTTGACCGGATCAAGTATGACAGCAGCAGTTAAATTCAGTGGCGTTTCGCGTCATTTCGGAGATGTTCGCGCGGTCGATAGCGTCGATCTGGATATTGCCGAAGGCGAGTTCTTTGCAATGTTAGGCCCATCGGGTTCTGGCAAAACGACCTGCCTGCGTCTTATCGCAGGGTTTGAAAGGCCCACAGCAGGTACAATCGAGGTGTTTGGTCAAAACATGGGGGACGTCCCGCCTTACAAACGCGCGATCAATACCGTGTTTCAGGATTACGCCCTTTTCCCGCATTTGAATGTAATCGACAACGTCGCCTATGGCCTCATGATCGCTGGTCAGTCGAAATCTGCCCGTCATAAAACCGCGAATGAGGCGTTGGAGATGGTCGCCTTGGGCGGATATGGGCAACGCAAGCCATCCGAATTATCCGGCGGTCAACGCCAGCGCGTGGCCCTTGCCCGGGCGATTATCAATAAGCCAAAGGTACTGTTGCTGGATGAACCGTTAGGCGCGTTGGATCTAAAACTACGAGAACAGATGCAGGAAGAACTAAAAGACCTGCAAAAGAAACTGGGTATCACCTTCGTGTTTGTGACCCACGATCAGGGCGAAGCATTATCAATGGCCGACCGCGTTGCCGTGTTTAACGAAGGTGGTATCGCGCAGGTTGCAACCCCGCGTGAATTGTATTTGCACCCACAGACGCCGTTTGTTGCCGACTTTGTTGGATCATCCAATGTGCTGCCTGCTTCCTTTGTCCAGACGATAGTTGGTATCGCACATCCTGCAAGCCTGCGCCCCGAAGCGATTCAGATTACAGCCCAAGGCCACGCAGGCGTCGTGCGCAGCGTGAATTTTCTTGGCAGTGCGACACGCCTGTCTGTGCAATTGGACGCAGCCACCGTCACTGTTTTGTGCCCCTTGTCGGACACCGCGCCCAATGTAGGTGAAACGATCCATCTGTCATGGGATGGTGCCGACATGCATGTGATGGAGGGTGTAGATGTCTGATACTTTTCTCGGTCGCGTATCAGACACCCTTTGGCGCAACCCGCGCCTGTTAATCGCAGCGCTGCTTGCCCCGCCTGTGGCGTGGCTTGGCATCATCTACCTCGGGTCACTCTTCGCGTTGCTGGCGCAAAGCTTTTTCTCGATTGATGAATTTTCAGGGCTGATCAACTACGAATTTACTTTCAAAACCTATGGCGAATTGTTCAAGGCCTATAACCTCGACATCATCGTGCGCACCGTCACCATGGCACTAGCGGTCACGATCGGAGCTGCGGTCATTGGTTTTCCGGTTGCTTATTTCGCAGCACGTTATGCCCGTGGCCCGTGGAAGGCCCTTTTTTACCTCGGCGTGATGTTGCCCTTGTGGTCCAGCTATCTGGTGAAGGTCTATTCATGGAAACTGATCCTCGCCAAGGAAGGTATTCTGAATTGGTTGTTCGAAACCTTGCATCTCAGCTGGTTGTTGAACGCCTATCTGTCGTTGCCGATCGTTGGGGGGAATTCCCTTTCGGTCAGCACCACCGGAACGTTCCTCGTGTTTCTTTACGTCTGGCTACCGTTCATGATCTTGCCGATTCAGGCGTCGCTAGAACGCGTACCGCATTCGATGCTTGAGGCCTCGGGCGATCTGGGTGCGACGCCAGCGCAGGCGTTTCGCACTGTGCTTCTGCCGCTTGCATTTCCTGGAATCATTGCGGGGTCGATCTTTACGTTCTCGCTGACATTGGGCGACTATATCATCCCACAGATCGTCGGATCTTCCCGCCGTTTCATCGGGCAGGCTGTTTACCAATACCAAGGAACTGCAGGAAACATTCCTCTGGCCGCTGCATTCGCAGTCGTCCCAATTCTTATCATGGGTCTCTATCTTTGGTGGGCCAAACGGAAAGGGGCATTCGATGCACTCTGATCGCGCGCCTATGGGCCTAAAAATTGCAGCGATTGCGGGTCTGGCCTTCATGCACCTGCCGCTTTTACTTATCTTTGTCTATGCGTTCACTACCGAGGACAAGTCCTACCAGTGGCCGCCCCCCGGACTGACGTTGAAATGGTTCGCCGTGACGTGGGCGCGTGACGACGTGTGGGAGGCGCTTTCGCTATCTGTGCGGGTCGCGTCGATCTCAACCGTAATTGCGTTGGTCCTTGGAACGCTATGTGCGGCGGCCATAAGCCGGACAAAGTTCTTTGGGCGCGAAGCGGTATCGCTGATGGTTATCCTGCCAATTGCGTTACCGGGGATCATCACGGGTATTTCGTTGCGGTCTGCATTTAACTTGGCTGATATTCCGTTCAGTTTTTGGACCATTGTTCTGGGCCACGCGACGTTCTGCGTCGTGGTTGTTTATAACAATGCGGTGGCACGGTTCCGTCGCGTGTCTGGGTCTTTGGTCGAGGCATCGATGGACCTTGGCGCAAACAGTTTTCAAACGTTCCGCCATGTGATCCTGCCCAATATCGCAACCGCTCTTCTCGCGGGTGGTATGCTCGCTTTCGCCCTGTCTTTTGATGAGGTTATCGTGACGACCTTTACCGCAGGACAGCAGCAAACCCTACCGATCTGGATGCTCGAAGAACTCGTGCGCCCACGCCAGCGCCCTGTGACAAACGTTGTTGCGATGATTGTGGTTCTGGTCACCTTCCTTCCAATCCTCGGAGCTTACTATCTCACACGGGGCACTGACACCGTTGCCGGCCAAGGCAAATAATTCTCAACAGGAGACGTAAAATGGAAACTAACATGTTGATCGGATCATCCTCCGAGGCTGGAACCGAAATCGAGGAAGCAGTACTGAACCCACGTACGGGTGAAACTATCTTGATGCTGCCCGAAGCAAGCAAGCGCCAGATCGACCGCGCCGTCGCTGCCGCGCGCGCCGCCTTTACCGGCTGGTCACGCACGACGCCGGGCGAACGTTCAGAGAAGCTGCTGGCGATCGCCGATGCAGTTGAAGGATCGCTGGAGGAACTCGCGCAGCTTGAGGCACTCAATTGCGGCAAGCCCATCAATGAAGTGCGCAACGAAGAAATTCCTGCCGTCGCCGATTGTTTCCGCTATTTTGCAGGTGCTGTGCGCAATATGCATGGGCCACTGGCAGGCGAATACATGGCTGGCCATACAAGCATGGTGCGCCGCGATGCCATTGGTGTCGTCGCTTCCATTGCGCCATGGAATTACCCTGTAATGATGATGGCGTGGAAACTAGCACCTGCACTTGCAGGTGGGAATACCGTTGTTCTCAAGCCATCCGAGCAAACGCCCTTATCAGCAATGAAACTTGCGCAGATCATGGCCGCGATCCTTCCCGAAGGCGTTGTGAACGTTGTCGTTGGTCAAGGCTCCAGCGTCGGTGATACGCTGATCAACCACCCCGGCGTGGATATGATTTCGATTACCGGCGACATTTCAACAGGCAAGAAGGTGCTTCAGGCTGCATCGAAAACTGTCAAACGCACGCACTTGGAACTAGGCGGCAAAGCCCCTGTCATTGTCTTTGATGACGCAGACCTCGACCGGGTTGTCGAAGGAATGCGGGCGTTCAGTTTCTACAACGCTGGCCAGGATTGTACGGCTGCCTGCCGCATTTATGCTGGGCCGAAGATTTATGAAAAACTGGTTGCGGATCTTTCTGCCGCCGCCGCGACGATTGCTTACAATCAAACCGACGATACCTTGAACGAAATTCCGCCACTAATTTCGCAACGTCAACGTGATCGCGTGGCAAGCTTTGTGCAACGTACAAGCGAGCAAAAACACATGGAGATCACAACAGGTGGCAGCTCGCCCGATGGCCCCGGCTTCTACTATAAGCCAACCGTGATCGCGGGCGCGCTTCAGACCGACGAGATTGTGCAACGCGAGGTATTCGGCCCTGTCGTGTCGATCACCCGGTTCACCGAGGCAGACGAAGCGGTGGGGTGGGCGAACGACAGCAACTACGGTCTAGCATCATCGGTCTGGACACAAGACGTTGGCAAAGCCATGGAGGTGTCCGCGCGGCTTCAATATGGCTGCACTTGGGTCAACACTCACTTCATGCTGACCAATGAAATGCCCCACGGTGGCGTCAAACAATCGGGCTACGGCAAAGACATGTCGATGTACGCGCTCGAGGATTACACAGCGGTGCGCCACATCATGATCGCGCACTGAAACCACGCACCAAGCGGTGAACATTAAAAACCGGCACGAGGGTGCCATTGCGCGCGAGGATGCGACGTGAATGAATGGCCGGTCTGGGGAAGTTTGCCGCACCGCCGAAATTCCAGTGCCGCAGTCGCGAAGAGTTTCTGCGTGAGCGAAAGCTACACCTGCACAAGGCCGGTTTGTCCGCAGTCTGTGAATTCACCGATCACTCGATTCTGCTGGCGCAGCGAAAGTCCGGTCTAACGGGCCGCACTGCGGCATTATCGAGGGTAGGCGAACGGCAACAAAGGGCCGTTCGCGACAAGGATCGGTGAGTGAAGTAGCCCGATTGCTGCACCACTTACATTTCTACCATAAGGGCGGTTTGCGGACATTCGCTGCGCCTGAAGCAAAGGTCCGCTTTTGCGTCGGCTCTTTGGAACACTAATACAAACGAGATTGTAGGCACGTCCAAAAGCTGCGGGGCCTCTCAATTCAGATAAACACGCAAAAGAATTGGAAATGTAAGAGGCATGAGAGTACAACGTGTTTGCTATCAAAAGATTTGAGCCATCTTCATCATTCTGATTGCCCGCCTCCGTTTCTGTGCAATACTAAAAACGAATAACCGAAAAGGCACAGCACTTGACTGCTAACATCCTCTTCTACGCGGGCTTACTGGCCTCACTGTCGATTGGTTTTATTTACTTCCGTGATTTGGGCGATGTCTCCCAGATGATACTGAAGGTAAAGCGCAAGAACATGATCCGCTTTATTCAGCACGAGTATAAATTTATCGCGGTTGGTCTCGGCTCAGCTGTCGTTATGCTGATTGGATTTATCTTCGGTGGGGGCATGGGGTGGCTCTTTTGGATTTCGCTGTTCGCCATCGCCTTTCTCTATGGCTTCCCATGGGTCTGGGTCCATATTGGCCTACGCAATCAAAAGGACACTGAGAAATATTACTCCATTGAGGAGGCTCGAGATTACGTTAATCCGAGCGCCTCAGTAATGGTGCTTGAAAATAATGGTCACGCACGGGCCCATTCGGACGGGCAGATGTTGCGGCCGCATTTGGCAGGCAACAAGGATGGTCTCGACGGCGAAGATGTTGTGCTTACATATTGCGCAATGGCCAATCTCGGCATCGGCTACGCGCCCTCAATCGAAGGGAAACGCCTGAACCTCGAAGTCCTTGCACAGCATGGTAACAACTTGATCCTTAGGGACAATGATACCGGCGAGCCGATCCAGCATATCTATGGTTTTCGCGAGTCCGACACAGACCAAACCACAGGCGACGGACCAACCTGTCCGTTGAAACCTAGCCTTGCCATGAAGCCGTGGCCCACTTTTCGCATGACGTTTCGTGGCTTTCAGAAGGCCTTTCCAAACGGCGAAGTCTTCGTCAACAAACCGCCGTCAAATCCGTTGCTTATATTGTTTGATATGGTGACCGAAACAATCTTTGCCTCGGGCATTTCACGTCAACACCAAGTAGCAGCACCGGTCATGGATAACATGACCCATTTCGACGACCGCCTGCCAAACAAAACCTACGTCTGGGGCGTCACCGTTGGCAATGATGCTGCCTGCTGGACCGACGACTTCGTTATGGAAAACAACATGTTGGTGAACGCCAACGTAGGTGGGCGCGATCTGGTGGTGAACTATGACCTCAAGTTTGAGAGCATCGGTATTTGGTATAATGACTCTGGCAAACCAGTAACCACCTGCGATTTCTGGGGTGTCTCTGACCAAGGTAAGCTGAAGCGCGTCGAAACAGTACGTCCGGGTCTGTTTTGGCATGTGTGGGTTGATTTTTTCCCGCATACGGACATTAATAGAACCTAACCAAAGTATCAGGCGAACTGATGCCATTAAATAAAAAGGGGATACAAAATGATGAAATTCGTCCTTAGTTGCGGGTGCTTTCTCGCCTCGCTTGCCACCGCTACCATTGCTGAAGAAACTCCAATAGCACATGATTCAGAGTACTACATTCTATATGCTCAACTTGCTGAGCAATGGGCGGAAGACAACGCGGCTGTGGACGAACGCGTCGCGGCATTTCGTGAATCGAATGACGGTAAAGCTCCCAACATTTTGTATATTTTGGTCGACGATATCGGTTTTGGTGATATGGGCATTCCTGAGCTAAATGCGGTTCGTGGTATTTCGACTCCGAACATCAATACGTTGTCTGACCAAGGTATGCGGATGGCTAGAATGTACACCGAGCCTTCGTGTACACCAACCCGCGTAGCTTTCTCGACTGGGCGTTTGCCTGTTCGCATGGGTATGGGCGACACGACAGTAGATATCGCAGGTTTTGGACTGCCTGATGGAGAAGTTACTCTTGCTGAAGTTTTGAAAGAAGCAGGTTATAACACTAGCCACGTCGGAAAGTGGCATATGGGGGATATCGCTGAAAGCTGGGCGATGAACCAAGGCTTTGATTACGCCGTACATCCGATTCATCAGCAAGGTCAGTTAACAATCTACAATGACGATGCCATTCGTGAGCAAGTCTCGGTTGGAATCAGTGATTTTGACCCGCGTTACACTCTTGACCAATTCTTCCGCCCCAGTGCCTCAGCAATGGTTACTGGTATCGAAGGCGTCGCAGGTGGTCCAATCCGCGAAGTCGCCATGGAGGCTGGAGAGCGTTTTACCGCAGCAAAGTATGACGAGATGAATGAGCGATATCAGCGCCAAGCAATTGAGCAATTGCATGAGTTGTCCGCTAAAGAAGAGCCCTTCTTTTTACAATACTGGCCTCTAATTCCTTTGGATAACACGCGGGCGGGACGCGACGGACCTGAATCACCCAACGGTGGACTTTATGCCGACAAACTCCAATTACTTGACCGTTGGGTTGGTGACATCATGGCCGAAATGGAAGCTTTGGGCGTGGCAGACAACACAATTGTGGTCTTGATGGGCGACAACGGTCACTTCACAAAATACTCACCACAATCCGGCTTTACTTCGATGGTCTTTCGCGGAGGCAAAGGTGATACGACAGAAGGCGGCATCCGTGTTGATGCGTTCATTCGCTGGCCCGGCGTTGTTGGCGCCGACACTATCATCAACAATATCATTCACGTTTCCGACCTTTACACGACACTTGCTCGCTTTGCGGGTGCAGAGGGGAACATTCCTCGGGACCGGCTTGTTGATGGTGTCGATCAATCGGCAGCAATTTTAATCGACGATACAAAAGGGCGCCGTGACTCCTTGATCGTTTATTCTGTGGCCACTCCTAAGGCGATCATCAAAGACCAACTAAAATTGAACCTTCCTGGCCCTGGTGAAAGCCCCATCCTTGCGGATTTCTTTAATGTATTCCGCGATACACACGAAAAATACCCTGTTTCGACAGAAGTCGGTGCTTGGGGCGGACAAGAGTTTGTTCGGATTTTGCAACGACATATGGCGCGCAAACAGAAGTATCCAGATACGCCTCCCGCTTTTGGAGTGCCTTACGAGGGTATCGAAAACCTGCGCCCAGAAACCATCGCGGCGGTTGAGGTTTTTCAGATGAAACGCGCCGCTCCGCAACAATAAAGTTGAGACCCTTTTGTGGTGCCCACCCAGGTTCACAAAAGGGTTCCAACTAGTTTGAATGTTTTGACGGAGGAATTGATTAAAAGCTGCTATCTGGGTTTATAAAGTGAGATATTCAAAACCACTAGAGATGGCGCTTTTATTATACGGATAACCAATTCAAATTTTTAACTGTGTATAGGAGAACCAAAATGCAGAACCATTTAAAACAATTCGTAGGCCTTGTTGCTTTGTTGGCTTCATCATCGACGGCTATGGCGCAAGAGTCCGATTGGAACTACGGGGCAACAATATATCTTTTCGCTCCTGAAACTACGGTCTCAATGGGTGATGTCGAGGGCAGTCTGGACTTCAGCGACGCACTTGAGAATCTCGACATGGCCTTTATGGGAGCTTTTGAGGCTAACAATGGCTCCTGGGGGGTGCTCGCGGATTATATGCTGACAGATCTCACGTTTAGCCAGTCAACACCTGGTCCTGCATTTTCTGGGTTGAGCACGTCTCTAAAGACCCAAATTTTAAATGGGTATGTAACCTACCGTGCCTATCAAACCCCTACGGTCAACTTTGACGTTGCTGCTGGTTTCCGATGGTTTGACACAAAAACTAAGATGACGTTGTCAGCCGGAACGGCCCCCGGTCGTTCTACCAGTGTAAATGATAATTGGACTGACCCAGTGATTGGTGCCCGAGTAAATTTTCAAATGTCTGATAAATGGACAGGGATGGCGTTCGCCGACTATGGTGGCTTTAGTTCGGACAGCACCACATGGCAGGTTCTTCTAACCGCTGATTACCAGTTCAATGAGAACTGGGTGGGTAGACTCGGCTATCGAAAAATCTCGGTCGACCACAAGATCAACGGAAGCGATTTTAAATATGAACAATCCGGACCGTTGCTCGGAGTAACTTATAAGTTCTGATGCGCTTCTATAGATTTTTATAATTGCGACTGGTGAACCATACAGTGTTGCATAATTTTGACTGCAATACATATGGTTCGCCTGGAGACATTTTGGGTATGACTAATATTGTTAAACACTTTGTTTTAGGCTCGGCACTGCTTTTACCCATTGGAAATGCAAACGCCACTGATGCGTCCGATATCCGCCTCGTTGTGCAGATCACAATTGATGGCTTTCGCGGTGACCTGCTGAATCGTTATGAGCCCAACTTCGGCCCCAACGGATTTCGTCGAATGACCGAAAACGGGGTTTGGTATACGGACGCGCATCATATGCATGCGAACACAGAAACGATTGTTGGCCACGCAACCCTTGCGACCGGTGCTCACCCCTCAGAACACGGCATGTTCGGCAATTCATGGTTTAACCGTGCTGATGGGAGGCTTGGCTACAATATCGAAGATCCAAACTTTGAATTACTGCCTGTGCCTGGGTTTGACGGTGAGGGTGAACAGCTTGACCCAACTCAGACTCTGGCTGAAACCTCTGGAAGATCTCCAGCCAACCTTCTTGCCACTACGTTTGGCGACGAACTTTTCAAGTCTAACAATGGACGTTCCAAGATTATCGGGATCTCCGGAAAAGATCGCTCGGCGGTCGCAATGGCCGGACATGTGGGCAAAGCCTTCTGGATGTCAGTAGAGACAGGTGCCTTCGAAAGCAGCACGTATTACTATGACGCGTATCCGGATTGGGCCATCGATTGGAACTCTGAGCGACCTGCTGACGTCGCAATTGGGACCGAATGGAGCCTTAACGATCCAATTGATACTTACCTACTCGCCGAAAACGACGACCGTCCATACGAGACAGATCTCAAAGGCTTCGGTCGGACTTTCCCGCATTCCTACGGTTCCCCAGCAGATGGTCTTTACTATTCCCAAGCGTTAGTGAGCCCACTTGGCGACAAACTCACAGCATCATTTGGAAAGGCCGCAGTTCTGGGCGAAGAGCTTGGTAAGGATGAAGCGGTTGACTATATCAGCCTAAGTTTTTCAGGCGTAGATGCCACAAATCATTTCTTCGGACCATCAAGCTTAGAGAATGAGGAAATGGTGCGCATGCTTGATCGGACGCTTGCCGATCTTTTCACGTTTCTCGACGAAGAAGTAGGCCAAGATCATTTACTCCTTGTTTTATCCGCTGATCACGGCATGCCTGAGATGCCCGAATATATGGCCGCCCAGGGACATGCTTCCGAGCGCAACGGGCATACGGCCCTAGCTGACGAATTGAATGGCGAAATCAAAGCATCCTTTGGTGTCGATGGAACGATAAAAGCCTTTTTTCGACCCTACATTTATCTCGACCATGAGGTGATTGAAGCTGCGGGGGTGGATCAGCGCGAGATTGAACGACTGATAGTTGATAGTCTTGCAGCACGTCCAGGTATTTCCATGGCCATGCCCAGCGTGCCCTTTCCCGAACAGCGTGATAGCTTTCTTGAAGGTCCAATCCGTAGGAATTTTCATCCTTCACGTTCTGGGGACATCTATGTCGTTCAGTCACCATATTCTTTCCTACTCGACCCAGGGGCTGTCGCCGCAATGCATGGATCGCCATGGCGGTATGATACTCATGTACCCATTTTATTTGAGGGCCCTGGAATTGAACCTGCGAGGATTTCCCGTCGTGTAGGTACAATCGATGTCGCAGTTACGCTTAGTAATTTTTTTGGCACAACAATGCCTAGCGGAGCATCGGGCTCAGTCCTTTCTGAAGTATTCCGCTGAAATTAATTGGTCTTGGACGCAGATCAGGCTTAAACCTGCCGTTCGCGGCACCTTGCTTTAACGACTGGTGTGGGCCGTTCGCGTCATTCTCAATTCGCTGACAGAACAATTTCTTCACCCCAAAGCTACTGAGCCAGGGCAATCTATGTCAATCCGCTCACCCAAAAAAGTGAGGAACCTCGGGCATCTAT
>NZ_JBGFCF010000031.1:0-18651 GCF_041205445.1 Falsihalocynthiibacter sp. CO-5D18
CTATGGACTTACAACAATGACCGCCCGAATATGGGCATAGGCGGCATGACCCCCGCCCAGAAACTGAAAATGGCCGCGTAAGTTCTACAGCCGCACCCCATTAGAAATGGGGGGATTACCCTGGCTGACGCCCTTTCCCTTTTGAACGAGGTAAAAACCTTTAACTTGGTGGGAAATGATTTCGGAAGTGCAGTCACCCGCCTTATCAAGCAATGCCAATTTATCTCGAATAAATGTGTAATAGTCGGTTACGTTGTGCTTAATTTTTCGGCGCGTAGGTTTGGAAATACTGTCGTTAAGTTTCTCGTCGACCTTCATGGAAGTGAAGGTGATTTCTGCTTCAATGCCTTCTTCAGCATCGGCGTAGATGGCGTCAACAATTTCTAGTATACTTTCCTCAATAGGGTTTGCTTTCCACAATTCTTCTTGTCCGCTTCGTTCAACTGCATTCTTTTTTATGGCAACTAGCTCTCGGTACTCCTCAACTGTTCTGGGTTTGTCGAACTTACTGTGGCACAAACTGCAAAGCGGTATTAGATTGTCTTCATCATTTAGGTCTTTTCCAAGACGCTCTTCATTCTGCAAAAGCAGTTCTTCAGCGGAGGTCGGGTTTAATGGGTAAATGTGAGCGATTTCGTAATTCTTGAAAGATCTTTGACCCTTCTTGTAGAATAGCGGCTCCGCATCTAATGGGCAAACGCGGTCAACTTGTGAAATAAGGGCAAGTTGCTGCGTATCTGATAGTTTTTTCCGTTCTTTCGACAAATTTTTGTACCGCCCCAAAAAAATCACTTGGTTTTGCGTAAATTGCTTTGGGCGACACTAGTACTTATTTTTCATGAAAGTCACGCAAAACGTTCTCCCAGAGGTTGTTTCGGGGGTCATTGTGGTAACAGTTGGCCCAGTCGACTTTTGAGCGCCGAACCAAAGATTGCGCTTGGCTGAAGATAAGAGACAAGGCGAAATGTTGTTAAGATCAATTGAAATATGCGCGGCGAATGTCAGTCATCCGCCCTTAGCAACAATTGCTGCACATAAAATACCCTTAAAGGAAGAATAGGTTCGATTGTCTAATAATATAGCGTGTAATTTATATGTAGTTTGCGTAAACTTTAGATCGCGCCAGAGGTGCATTGCTCGAGCTACAATGCACCTCTGGCGTGAATTTATGCAATCTTATGGGCTAATTGCGCAGACTTATGCGGCGCATGCAGTAATTTGCGCGTCCCTACAACCGGGTTAAAAATCAAGGTTCTCCACATTCAACGCATTTTGCTGAATGAACTCACGTCGTGGCTCAACAACGTCGCCCATCAACTTGGTGAATAGGTCATCCGCCTCTGCCATGTCGTCGACCTTCACTTGCAGCAATATACGTGCATCTGGGTCCAAAGTGGTTTCCCAAAGTTGACCGGGGTTCATCTCGCCAAGGCCTTTATAGCGTTGAAGTGATAGACCTTTTTCGCCTTCTGAAAGGATAGCTTTTAGCAGTTCACTTGGCCCGTGAATAAGCACTTCTTTGTCTTTGCGCACCAAACGGGAGGGCTTGTCGTAAAGCTCCAAAAGGGACTCCGTGAAGGTCCCTAGTTTACGGGCCTCCCCAGAGCGCATCACGCCACCATCCAGCGTGCGAACTTCCTCAACACCGCGCAAAAGACGCGCTAAACGGATACCTTTGTCTTGGGTTGGGCGGCCTTTCCAGCCACGCTCATATTCTACTGCGATACTGTCCAGACGCGATGCAATAGCGTCTGCAACACCCTGCAGGTTTTGATCGACCGCCCCCGGAACAAAAGCAGCTGCAATCGCGGCTTGCTCCAAGATATGCTGCGGGTAATGCGTTGGGAATGCTTGTAAAATCCGACGCACCTGACGTGCTTCTTCGATCACACGCCGAAGGTCAGCACCGGAAATCTCTTCTCCGGAGGCAAGGCGCAGGATGGTACCTTCAACGCCCATTTCGATTAAATAATCATCCAACGAGGCTTGGTCCTTGAGGTAAACCTCGGACTTGCCGCGTGACACTTTATAGAGGGGAGGCTGAGCAATATAAAGATAGCCACCCTCGATAAGCTCTGGCATTTGCCGATAGAAAAACGTCAGCAACAAAGTGCGAATATGTGCGCCGTCAACGTCCGCATCCGTCATAATAACGATTTTATGATAGCGCAGTTTGGAAATATTGAATTCGTCACGGCCAATGCCCGTGCCCAAAGCCATCACAAGGTTTCCGATTTCTTGACTGGCGAGCATCCGGTCAAAACGCGCCCGCTCTACATTCAAAATCTTACCCTTTAGCGGCAAAATGGCTTGTGTCATCCGATCGCGGCCCGTTTGCGCCGACCCGCCCGCAGAGTCCCCTTCCACGATGAAGATTTCGGTTTTAGAGGGGTCTTTTTCGGAACAGTCCTTGAGCTTTCCAGCCAAGAAATTCACATCCAGCGCCGTTTTGCGGCGGGTAAGATCACGCGCCTTGCGTGCGGCTTCGCGCGCCACAGCGGCCTCAACGATTTTCCCAACGACAATCTTGGCCTGAGTCGGATTTTCTTCAAACCACTCCGCGAGTTTCTCGTTCACGAGGCCTTCAACTGCGGGGCGAACTTCGGAAGACACAAGCTTATCTTTGGTCTGACTAGAGAACTTAGGATCAGGCACTTTGATCGACAACACACAGGTCAAACCTTCGCGGGCATCGTCACCCGTGAAGGAGATTTTTTCCTTTTTCGCAATCCCGCTGGTTTGAGCGTAATTGTTGATCGTACGAGTCAGAGCGCCGCGAAAACCAGCCAAATGGGTTCCGCCATCGCGCTGGGGAATGTTGTTGGTAAAGGGCAAAACGTTTTCGTGGTAGCTATCATTCCACCACATTGCCACTTCAACGCCGATATCATCTCTTTCGCCGACCATAAAAATAGGTTCCGGCATAATGGACGACTTGCTGCGGTCCAAATATTTAACAAACTCGCGGACGCCACCATCGTAATAAAGCTCGGTGCGTAGATGTTCGACTGGTCGCTCATCTGTCAGAATAATCCGAACACCCGAATTCAAAAACGCTAGTTCGCGCAAACGCTTCTCAAGCGTCTCAAAAATGAAATCGCGGTTTGAGAACGTATCCAATGAAGCGAGGAAGCGCACTTCCGTCCCTTTACGGCCATTCGCATCGCCAACAACACGCAGATGTTCAACAGTGTCGCCATGCTCAAAGCGCGCATAATGTTCTTTTCCGTCGCGCCAAATCCGCAATTCCAGATAGTTGGACAGCGCGTTCACCACGGAAACGCCAACGCCATGAAGGCCGCCAGAAACCTTGTATGAGTTGCTGTCAAATTTACCGCCAGCGTGGAGTTGGGTCATGATAACTTCAGCGGCCGAAACGCCTTCTTCGTCGTGTATCCCAACGGGAATTCCGCGACCGTTATCGCTAACCGAAACCGAGTCATCCGCATGAATTGTGACGTTTACCGCGTCCGCGTGGCCTGCAAGAGCTTCGTCGATGCCGTTATCGACAACTTCGTACACCATATGGTGCAAACCCGAACCATCATCAGTGTCACCAATGTACATTCCAGGCCGTTTTCGAACAGCCTCTAAGCCCCTGAGAACTTTAATAGAATCGGCACCATATTCTTCGGGAGTCTGCGCGTTATCGGCCATTTGAGGCATCCTTCGTATTTTTGGTATTTATACGTTTATTTGCAAGGGATGTCACGCGATTGAGGCAATTAAACGAGCGCAGTTGCCCCTAAAAACGCCCCCACAAAAACGAGCAACACTCCGGCCACAACATTCAGGAGCCTGATCGCCTCTGGCGACTTCAAAAACGTCCGCGCGTGGGCAATCAAAGCTGCAAAAGCGAGGTTGCCAAAAAAGGGAACAATAATAGAAATCAGGACAATTGCGGCAATGTCTTGGCGAGTTACAGAGGTGAGATCAAAAAACCCAGGTAGCATGCCCATGTAAAACAAAATTGCTTTTGGATTGCCAAGAATAACCGCCACGCCAGCCAAAAACCCCGCCAAAACACCCGGCTTGGTCAGACGACTATCAGCCTTTAAGACACCACTGGGCTTGCGTATGAGGCCCATACCCAAAAAGATAAAGAACGCGGCCGCAAAGTAGCGCAGCCAAATCATCAGCCCCCCAACCTCCCCAGCCAACCAGCTAACGCCAAGCACCGCAAGAAGAGGCCAAAATGCATCGCCTACAGCAACACCCAGCGCGAGTGGCCACGCAGCACGAAATCCACCGCTCATCGCACGCGCCATGATGGCAACCCAAACGGGTCCGGGCGTCATAAACAGGATAAAAATAGCGAATGCATAAAGCGCGAGATCTGAAGGAGACAATGTCATGTTGCAGCGACTACTTTGGAGGTTCCGTCAATATCTTGGACTTCATAGACATCTGAACGGGACTCAATTTCGGCGAAAAGTTCGGGACCGGTGCCCGTCATGAAGGCTTGCGCCCCGACAGTACAGATTTCGTCATAGAGGGCCGCGCGGCGGTTCGCATCCAAATGCGCGGCGACCTCATCGAGAAGGAGCACCGGCGGAGCGCCAAAGTCTGATGCGAGGGCGCGACAATTTGCGAGAACAAGGGAAATGAGCAGCGCCTTTTGCTCCCCCGTGGAACAATCGCGTGCGGAAATATTTTTGTCACGATAGTGCGCCGCGAGGTCAGCGCGATGCGGCCCAACCAACGTACGGCCCGCCGTGATGTCGCGTGACCGCGCCCGCGAAAATGCGTCGCGCAGGGTGGCTTCGGATTGCGGCCCCAGTGGAGATCCGTCGGGTTGAATTAGCTCCAAGTCCGCTGTGGGGAAATGGGTTTGAGCAGCGTGTTGGGCGGCCTCAATATGCGCCAGAACCGTCGTGCGATTTGACGATATCTGTGCGCCAGAAATGGCCATCTGATTTTCCAGAGCGCCATACCAAGCCGGATCTCGAATTTGATCCTTGAGAAGTCGATTGCGCTCCCGCATGGATTTTTCGTATGCCAAAACGGACTCCGCGTGACTTGGCAGGAAACTCAGCGTCATGCGATCAAGAAAGCGTCTACGCCCTTCCGCCCCCTCAATCCACAGACGATCCATCGCGGGGACGAGCCAAAGCACGCGTGCAATTTTTCCGAGGGCAATTTGGGGCGCGGCTTTTTCATCTATCCGAACTTGGCGCGGAGCCCCTGCTTGCGACCATGTTTCCACTTCGTGGACGTCATTGGGCGTCGCGATTACGGCCGAAATTTTCCACCCGATAGCTTCTGTTTTGCGGGTCATTTCTTGCGTGGTTGCGCGCCGAAGCCCCCGTCCCGGAGACAAAAGGGAAATCGCCTCCAGAAGACTGGTTTTTCCAGCGCCGTTCGCGCCGTGAATGGCCACGGGGCGCCCAGATAATTCTAAATGGGTCGCCTTGTGGGACCGGAAGTGCGAGAGTTTAATATCTCGGAGGGCCAAGCCTGTCACGGGGAGAACCTGCCCGCTGCGAAGCCCTTAGACCCGCATCGGCATAACGACGTAAATCGCGGACGTGTCATTACCTTCGCGCATCAAGGTCGGATCCGCCGAAGAGTTGAACATAAACACGGCGTTTTCACGATCCACTTGGCTGGCAATTTCGAGCAAATACTTCGCGTTAAAACCAATTTCCAAACGCTCGTCCCCATAAGCGACAACCAGTTCTTCATCGGCAGCACCACTATCTGGTGCGTTAACGGAAAGGATCAAACGATCTTCATCGAGCGAGAGTTTCACAGCACGACTACGCTCAGAACTCACGGTCGCCACACGATCAACAGCTTTCGCGAATTCAGCCGCGTCCACCTCGAGTTTGCGGGTGTTTCCTGTTGGAATGACGCGTGTGTAATCGGGGAAAGTTCCGTCGATGACCTTTGATGTCAACGTGATTTCGGGCGTGGCAAAACGAATTTTGGTTTCGCTCACAGAAACCGCAATTTCAGCATCGTCAACGTCAAGGAGCTTGCGCATTTCATTAACTGTTTTACGTGGAACAATAACGCCGGGCATATCCGCAGCACCCTCAGGCATTTCAGCATCGATCCGCGCCAAACGGTGACCGTCTGTGGCCACACAGCGCAGAACTTTTCCGCCTTCGGACTCCGAAATATGCATGTAGACGCCGTTGAGATAATACCGTGTTTCTTCAGTCGAAATTGCGAATTTTGATTTGTCAAAAAGACGTCGCAGAACACTCGCCTTTGCGGTAAAGTTTGATGTGTATTCCGAAGAGGCCATCACAGGGAAATCTTCGCGAGGCAGTGTCGCGAGCGAGAAGTTGGAACGCCCCGCCTCCACGGTGAGGCGGCCAGCAGCACCATCGT
The DNA here is from genome assembly GCF_041205445.1 of Falsihalocynthiibacter sp. CO-5D18. Lineage (NCBI taxonomy): Bacteria > Pseudomonadati > Pseudomonadota > Alphaproteobacteria > Rhodobacterales > Roseobacteraceae > Falsihalocynthiibacter > Falsihalocynthiibacter sp. CO-5D18. Next base: position 6,340 of record NZ_JBGFCF010000031.1, read on the forward strand.
CGGTGAGTTTGATCAATGCGCCATCCGGCAATTTGCGGACAATTTCATGAAGCAAAACAGCCGAAACCGTTGTGGCTCCAGCCCGCTCCACTTGAGCAATGGTCTTGTCGACAACTTCGATATCCAAGTCAGTGGCACGAAATGAAACATTTTCCCCTTCGGCTTCAATCAATACGTTCGCCAGAATTGGGATCGTATTGCGGCGCTCAACCACGGACTGAGCTTGGGAAATGGCCTTTAGCAGGGCCGCGCGTTCGATACTGAATTTCATTCAATGCTCCTATTGACAGGTGCAGGGGCGAAGAAGCCAACGCTTCCGCCCGTTGTTAACTGTTCGTCAGAATGTCCGATTATATCGGGGGGCCGTCAAGGCCTGAGACGCTTGTTGCGTTAGTTTTCAAGCCTCAAGGCTGCGGCGCAACAGTTCTAGGTCTTCGGCCATCTGACTGTCGAGCTGTTTTAGCTCTTCGATCCGTTTTACGCCATGCATAACCGTCGTATGGTCGCGTCCCCCAAAGCGGCGGCCAATCTCAGGAAGGCTGCGGCTGGTGAGTTGTTTTGCTAGGAACATCGCAACTTGGCGTGGCCGTGCGATAATCCGTACGCGGCGCGGGCCGATCATTTCGGAAAGACGGATATTGTAATGCTCGCTGACGCGACGCTGAATTTCCTCAATGGTAATTTTACGATCACTCGCGCGCAGAATATCTGCGAGGCAATCTTGCGCAAGTTCCAACGTGATTTCGCGGCCAACAAGAGAAGCAAACGCGAAAAGCCGCGTGAGAGCCCCTTCAAGTACCCGCACATTGGTCGAGATTCGGTGAGCGAGAAACTCCAAGACCCCGTCGGTTAGAACCAAGCCAGAGTACTGCTTACGATAATGCTCGACTTTTTGCTGAAGAATCCCGAGACGCAGCTCATAATCGGTTGGGTGTAAATCCACGACCAAGCCACACTGAAGACGCGATTTGATGCGATCTTCGAGGTCTTTGATTTCGCCTGGGGCGCGGTCAGCGGAAATAATGATCTGTTTGTTTTGATCAACCAGCGCATTGAACGTGTGGAAAAACTCTTCCTGCGTGCTGTCTTTGCCAGCAATGAATTGAACGTCGTCAACCATGAGGACATCGACACTGCGGAAAAGCTCTTTGAAGTCCATCATTTTACGTTCACGCAAGGCCTGAACGAAGCGGTACATGAATTGCTCTGCGGAAAGGTAGACAACATTCAACTCAGGGCGGTCGCGCCGAAGTTCATGCGCAATGGCATGCATCAGATGGGTTTTACCAAGCCCTACACCGCCGTAAAGGAAAAGTGGGTTGAAGGACACGGGCCCGCCCTCAGCAACGCGTTTCGCAGCAGCGTGCGCAAGTTCGTTCGGCTTGCCAACAACAAAGCTTTCGAACGTGAAACGCGAATCCAGAGGAGCTCCGGGAACAGAAATATCCGCTGTAGGCTCAACGGCTGGGGCGTGTTGTGCGGCTTTCTGTGCCTTTGACGCAGGACGCGCCACTGGCTTGCTCGCGACGGCGAACTCCAAGCGGCTAACAGCGGCCCCTGCTTCGTTCAGAAGATGTTTGATCTGATCGCCGAAATTCCGCGAAACCCAATTGCCCATAAAGCTCGTCGGAACTGCAAACACTGCAATTCCGTCTTTCAAGCTCGAAAACTCTAGAGGTTCAATCCAGTTTGTAAAATTGCTTTGCCCAACGGTTTTTTGCAGCTCATTTCGTACGGTTCCCCAAGTCTCATTCGTCATCTTTTTTACCCGCTTCGCCAGTTATCTTTTTAGGCCAATGACCTTCTGATTTCGTGTGGGTAGACCCCCCAAGTCGTCCTTCACATCCCTCGATGATCACGTTTGCAGAAAACGCAAAAACCGCCCTAAGACAGTGCCTTGCGGGTACTGCCTTTCGAGATTGATAGGAGCACGAGAAGTCCCTTTCTCAAGCTCATTCAAACCTCACGTCGTGAGGAGATGGAGACCGATTTAACTTTAAGCCCTGATCCAAGAATAGAAATCAGGTTAAAAACAGTAATAACTTCAAGAAACCAGGCAAGAACTGATCCAATTCAAAATTACCACTTCCGCATCAGAGATGTGGGAAGCCCAAAACTCAGATACAGTTGCCGCCTCTAATGGATTAGAGATGGCTCAAAATTCGTCGTGTCTCCAGCGAAGATGTGAATCGCATGACCTAAGTAGCAACTGGTCGCGTTGCTTCGCAACTTATCTTCGACCTTGACTCGAACTTTCTCAAAACGAATCTAATTGCCCTTTAAAACCTACCTGCGCTGCAGCAATTTTGCCGCACGCGCACAAAAAAAGAGCGCCCTCGAAAGGACGCTCTTTTAAAACTAATTAAGTCTTAACGTCTTAGGCGATTGCCTTAACACGTGAAGAGAGACGCGACATTTTGCGTGCAACAGTATTCTTGTGAAAAATACCTTTTGTTACACCGCGCATCAGCTCAGGTTGAGCGGCACGCAATGCTGCAAATGCATCGTCCTTGTTGCCGGACTCGATCGCCTCTTCAACCTTGCGGAGGAAAGTGCGAACGCGTGAACGGCGTGCTTTGTTTACTTGGAAACGACGTTCGTTTTGACGAGCGCGTTTTTTTGCTTGGGGCGTATTAGCCATATCTCGAATTCCCACTTTTTGGGGTCGCATAAATCTGAAGTTGGGCTTCTAGACCCGACTCAGCCGTAAGTCAACGGGGTGTGCGACGATTTTGTTATTTATCGCGAAACTGCGCTTCTCGTTTTTCTTGAAATGCAGCCATACCTTCTTTTTGATCTTCTGTTGCAAACAACGAGTGGAATAGGCGACGCTCAAAGAGCAACCCTTCCGAAAGTGTTGTTTCATAAGAGCGATCAACAGCTTCCTTAGCGGCCTTCGTCGCCAGTAAGGATTTTTCTGCAATCTTTTGAGCGGCAGACATCGCCTCTTCCATTAATTTTTTGGCAGGAACCAATCGGCTAACCAATCCCGACCTTTCTGCTTCTTCCGCGTCCATGAAACGCCCCGTGAGGTGCATATCCATCGATTTCGATTTTCCAACGAATCGTGTCAGGCGCTGGCTTCCACCCATTCCAGCAATAACACCAAGGTTAATCTCTGGCTGGCCAAACTTCGCGGTATCTGCCGCAATAATGAAATCACACATCATGGCCAGTTCGCATCCACCGCCCAGCGCATAGCCCGCAACGGCGGCAATGACCGGCTTGCGATTGGCCAAAAGGCTTTTGCATTCCGCACCAAAGAAGTCTGAACTGAACATCTCCACAAAGGTTTTGTCAGCCATTTCCTTGATATCAGCGCCTGCGGCAAAAGCCTTCTCAGACCCTGTCAGAACAATGCAGCGCACTTTGTCGTTCTTTTCGGCAATTTTCAGGGCCTGCGCGAGCTCACTCAGCAATACCGAATTGAGGGCATTTAGCGCCTCTGGCCGATTAAGCTTGATGAGGGCTACGTGATTTTCAACTTCGACAATGAGTGTCTCATACGCCATGATAGGCCTACCGTATAATTTCTGTTAAGCTCTGACTTACCAGTCTTACAGTTCCGATCAAGTCATCTTTGGCATTGCGAACAATAGAAGCTTGAGCGACCCGACTGTGCAATCCTCCCAATCGTCCCTCCACAGCCTTCGCGCAAACACGGTTCTCCTTCTCGGCCGTAAACCTTAAAATTGTGTTGAAAATAACCCAATTCACCATCTGCTTGCCGATGGTCTTTCAGGGTTGAGCCTCCTGATTCGATGGCTTCGTTTAGGACGTCTCTTATGGCTGGAACCAATCCATTTACAGAGGCCTTAGAGAGGGTGTTTGCTGGTGTTTTTGGCGATATCTGTGTCCGGAAAAGCACTTCACAGACATAAATGTTGCCTAACCCTGCGATGATTCCCTGATCTAGCAGCGCGGATTTAATTGGTGATTTCTTATTCCCCAAGCGCTCCTGCAAATAGATACCGTTGAAATCGTTCCCTAGCGGTTCTGGCCCCAGTTTGGCCAAAAGCTTGTGTGCATCAATTGTATCTGTCGGCGCCAAATCCATCGCACCAAACCGTCGCGCATCATTAAATGCCACGCGAACACCACCCTCCAGATCCAAAATTACGTGGTCGTGCTTGAGCGGCGTAGGAAGTTCATAGTGCAAATTTCCCTGTGGTTCCCCCGAGATGAGCATGCGGCCCGACATTCCCAAATGAATGAGTAACGTCTCGCGCGTGTCCAGATCGGCCAAGATATATTTGGATCGCCGTCGTAGGCCCAGCACCCGCGCGCCCGTGAGCCGCTCCGCCATATTAGGAGGGAACGGCCACCGCAAGTCTGGACGGCGCACATCCGCATTAAGAATTGTTTTACCTTCCATAACAGGTGCCAAACCGCGACGAACCGTCTCGACTTCGGGTAATTCGGGCATCGGCAGCTTTCCTTTAGTATTGCGAACGTTGTAACCACATGTGAGCACTATATAAGAGTCGAGATGAATTAGAATGGGCAAGGCAAAATGACCGAGAATTCCCAGAAAACCACGCATTTCGGTTTCCAAACCGTAGATGAAGACGCAAAAGCGGGCATGGTCCACGGCGTTTTCACGAATGTTGCGAGTAAATATGACGTCATGAATGACGCAATGTCGATGGGCATCCACCGCATCTGGAAAGAAGCGATGATGGATTGGCTTGCACCGCGCGCAGGCCAGAAGCTGCTCGATGTGGCGGGCGGAACGGGCGATGTTTCGTTCAAATTCCTCAAGCGAGCCGGATATGGCCACGCCACTGTCTGTGATATGACCGAAGGAATGCTGATTGCAGGTGCGCAGCGCAAGGAAGCCATTGAGCGCGCCGACGAGCTTGATTGGGTGGTCGGCGACGCAATGGCCCTCCCCTTCCCGAGCAACACGTTCGACGTCTACACCATCAGTTTTGGTATCCGGAACGTCACGCGAATTCCCGATGCATTGGCGGAAGCCTACCGTGTTTTGCGCCCAGGTGGCCGGATTATGGTACTTGAATTCTCTCAGCTTCCCAATGAGTTGATGCAGAAAGCTTATGATCTGTACTCGTTCAATGTGATCCCGAAAATGGGCAAGCTCATTGCCAATGATTCCGAGAGTTATCAATATCTTGTGGAGTCCATTCGGAACTTTCCGGATCAGGAAACCTTTGCGTCGTTGATCCGAAATGCTGGATTTGAGAACGTAAAATACCGCAACCTCTCCATGGGAATCGCGGCGCTTCATTCGGGATGGAAAATCTAGATGCGCGGCCCACATAATATTTGGCGCCTCATTCGCACGGGTGCAACGTTTGAACGCAATGGCGCGATGGCACCGATTCTCGAAGCCATTGATGCGCCCCCCCTTGTTCGTGTGGCGTTACGATCATTGGCGTGGCCATTTAAGTGGCTTGGCGTCAAAGGCGACCCAGCATTAACCCCTGTGACCCGCGCCCTTAACGCCTTGGGGCCTGCGTATATTAAATTTGGCCAAGTTCTGTCCACGCGCCCCGATATTGCTGGAGAAGATTTAGCGCGGCAACTTCGGGTCTTACAAGACAAGCTTCCCCCCTTCCCGACTGAAATCGCAAAAGCATCGGTCGCCGAAGAATTGACCTATTCAAGTGACGTACTTTTCAGTGAATTTGGCGATGCTGTGGCCGCCGCGAGTATCGCACAGGTGCACCGTGCGCGGTTGGCTAAAACGGGTCAAGAAGTTGCGGTAAAAGTTCTACGCCCCGGTATTGAAAAGGCATTCCGAAAGGACATTGATGCCTTTTACTTTGCGGCCAGCGTCTTTGAATTTCTATCGCCTGCGTCTCGAAGGTTGCGACCAACAGAAGTGATCCGACACTTTGATAAAGGCGTCACCGGCGAACTTGATTTGCGGCTTGAAAGCGCTGCGGCATCGGAGTTTGGCGCCAACACAAAAGACGATTTAGCATTTCAAGTTCCCGCCGCCAATTGGGAACTCTCAGGTCGCCGCGTCATGGTTCTTGGTTGGGCAGAAGGTACGCCGATTGGCGACAATGCAGCTTTAGATGCGGCGGGGCATGATCGCGTAGCCCTCGGTGCGCGTGTGCTGCAACTCTTTTTGAGCCACGCCTTGCGCGACGGGTACTTCCACGCCGACATGCACCAGGGCAATATGAAGGTTGCCGAGAACGGCGACATTATCGCCTATGACTTTGGGATCATGGGGAGAATCGACGAATACACACGCCGCGTCTATGCCGAAATCCTTTATGGCTTCATCACCCGAGATTACAAACGCGTCGCGCAAGTCCATTTTGAAGCAGGGTATGTGCCCGCCGACCGTGATGTAGAAGAATTCGCAAATGCACTGCGCGCCGTTGGTGAACCCATTTTCGGAATGGAAGCGAGTGGAATTTCCATGGGCCGCCTCCTGCACTACCTCTTTGAAGTCACCGAGCGATTTGGGATGGAAACGCGCACCGAGTTGATCCTCCTCCAGCGCACGATGGTTGTCGTCGAGGGCGTGGCAAGGTCGCTTGATCCGCAAATCAACATTTGGCACGTGGCACAGCCAATCGTCGAAGGGTACATCAAAGAAAGCATTGGGCCCAAAGCAGTGGTGTCAGACTTGGTCAAGACTCTTCGGATTTTAAGCCGGTTCGGCCCACTTTTACCCGGAATGGCCGAGCAAGCCCTAATTGCGCGCACGACTATGGCAGATACCGCGCCGAAGAAAAGCTTGGGCGTGTACGCGCTAGTGTTCCTCGCGGGGATGGGCGTTGTTTCCGTCGGCCAATGGATCTGGCTGCACGTTTCTTAGTTTACACGAGACGATTAAGGGCCATCATTTCCAGCGCGTAGCCCTGCGCATAATCTTCGACACCTTCCCCTGCCTTCCACAGGCAGTATGCTGCCATGCGCCAGTGGTATAGCGGTTTTAGGATATGATAACGTTCGATTACATCTTTGTTCCCATACGAGCGCAGGAACTCTGCTTCTTGATGCTCGTCAAGCGGCTTGTCGGCATACAGGTACTGCATCGCCGGTGACAAATAAGTTGCAATATCCTCACAGGGGTCGCCAAGCGCGGGACACTGCCAATCAATAAACCGCACGTTTATCTTGGTTCGAATGATATTTGCGGGCACCAAGTCCCCGTGCAACAAGACCGGAGTAGCCGCCGGCAAGTTCGGAAGAACCGGCATTAGTTTTTGGTGTGTCTGTGCAGTTCGAAAGGAGCAGACATCCAAAATTTTTACCCCGTGAAGCGATACTCCATTTGGTGAAAGCGAAAGCTTTCGCAGATGGGTTCTTACCGGAATTGGCGTGTTGTGCAGTTGGGCAAGAGTTTTGCCAACTTCGCCCGCATCGACGCCAGAAATGGCGTCGCCATCAAGAAAGCAATAAAGCACGCAAGTACCAAAAGTCGTTTCTTGGTATGCAACTGGATCGGGAGAAAGATTTGCTCTTTCGAGTAACTTGAGTACCGAGAACTCGTCGCTTGGACTGTTTGGAAAAAGAGGGTTGTTTTGCCCTTTTTGAAACAATTTGCAAACAACATCGATTTCCTGATTTTTTATGCGCCAACAGGTATTGGTGCGCCCACCGCTCAACTGTTGCCACGCTGCTTGGCTTGGCACTAAACAATTCTGCGAAAGCTCGCGTGCGAGTTGAGTTTGCATAGAGGTTAGAGACATTCCACTTAGGCCGATCCTTGGTTTCATGCAATTTAGGGATGCGCAGATTCCAAGGCAAGTGAACTATGAAACAGTATACATCAAGCAGCTTCGCGCAGGCCAGTGACATCTGCGGAGTTAGCCATTGCCCCCCCTTCCAGAACAAGAACTGTTATCCCTCCTTCGCCCCGAGCTTCCGTTACACGACTATAAACTTCAACGGGAATCTCGCCCATTTGTTCTCCATTTTTGAAACTGTCCAACGCAAAAGTATACAGACCGTTCTCAAAGGGCGTTCCGCCGTCGTCTACACCAGCCCATTCTAACGCTCCTGCACTCACTGGAATCTCGTTTCGCTGAACGACTGTTCCGTCGGAATCCCGCACGACAAGGAAATTCTGATCTGCTCCTACAATCGGATTTGGTGAAATTGTAACTGGGCTCCCTGAAAAATGCGCCGGGGCCTCGATCCGCGCCTCCATACCTACCCAACTTGCCATTTCAGCCATCCCAGAACCGCCAAATTGAGCGACCAAATTTTCTAGGAGTTCATTCGTTTTCACTGATTGCTCTACATTAGAAAACGTCGCAAGCTGTGCGGCAAAGTCTGTAGAATCGGTCGGATTCAGGGGATCTTGATTGGTGACTTGTGCAGTCAACATCTTGAGAAAAGTATCAAAATCCGACGAAAGCGAAGCGGCGTCCGTTTGGGATTCAGATACGATCTGGCTGGAGGATGTTTGGAGTGCAGGCGAAGATTGGGTAACTTCCATTGTAACGTCCTTTTAAATACGAATGTCGACGCGATCAGATTGCGTCAGATCTATTGCAATCGGACCCGATTCCGGTGTTCCAATAGGCTGGAACTCTGATGGCGGCACGTGTGGTTGATCCGGAGAAGACTGACCATTTTGCTGCTGCTCGGAACCAGATTGATTAAAGTTGAACGAAATTTGATCGTACCCCATTCCAAGAAATTCCTGAGCAAGGGAGTTAATGTTTCTGCGCATTAAATCGAGCGTTTCCGGTCGCTCTGCTAGTACCGAAACGACCATCCCACCCTCAGTGGGGGAAAAAGTAAGCTTTACACGTCCAAGCTCCTCCGGAGAAAGTGCAAGCTCCAGCGGCCTATTGGCCTCGCCAATTGATGCGGAAGCCAGTTGTTGTGCAACTGAACGCGCCAAATCGGGATGTAATTGTGGGGGAGTCGCTAGAGCTTGGTGTTGGGATTGTGCGAGAGGAACGCGGCTAGATTCTAAATTCATCGTGTCCGGAGTAAAACTCAAGTCACTTGCAAAATCTTCGACCAAAGGCGCGGCCATATTATAAGGTGTGTCGATCAGGGCATTAGGAACTTGTGGCGGAGATGTGGTCGACGTGGTTTGCGCAAGTGTAGTGGCGGCTGGAGTTGAAGCCGTTTTCACTGCGGTCTCATTAGGAGAAACAGATTCCGAAGTTAAGGGAACTACATTTATGACATTAGTAGAATTGCCCTGAATAGGTTGAGAGGGTGCTACAATATGCTGGTGATCAGAAGCTGAGCTTAGCTTTTGCGTTGTCAGTTGTTGCTCACTTGGTAAGGGCGTGGGTTCGGCGCTCTGTGGGACCGTTTTTACAAAGGTTGCCACATCGTGATTCACTCGAAATCCGTCCTTTTGCAAACTCACTCCCCCATTTGAAGTTGAAAGCGCTTGAGAATAAGAGCGGTCCTGCCCGGTAGATGCCAACCTGTCTTTTGGAGATGCAGAGACTCCGCGTAAAACTTCACCGTCATTTGCGAAAACTTGAGGGCGCGCGACACGGGTCTCATTTGAGGTTGGCATCATTGCCCTAAGCACCGACGTGGCGTCACGAAGTTGCGATTGCATCTGGGGGGTTTCAGTAGAATTTGTGGAAGCCTCCGAGATCGCTGCACTATTGTCTGGTTTTGCGGTTGGCATCAAACTTGGAGGCGAATCAACAGGGTTTCTCATGGAGGAAGCGATCTCCGTTTGAACGTTCGTCGACGCATTGTTGGGCGCTTGCAAAGTGGCACTTTCATTTAGAAGTGAGGAAGGAGTGAAAGTTGTCTCGGCCTTCCCTGTTTTGAAAGGTTTGTCGGTGGCTTCCGCCTTCAATGTAATGCTTTGTTCAAGAGCACGAAGTGGCACTGTCCCTTCTGACGATTCAGATACAGGAACTGGCGAAACAAAATCAGAAGGAACTTTTGGTAGATCAGTTTCGAGAGTAGTACTGGCGGTTATACTATTTGTACTTTCTGTCAATTTAACAGGGTATTGGCCTCCAAAGCTCAAGGGTAATGTTTGAATGTTTGACGGATGACCAAATAAAACTGCGGAATCCAAAACAGCTTGCGGTTCTTTTTGCACGACGTCGGATATCTCTCCGTCAGCGCTGGAATACGTTGAACCGGCTTTTGTGGAATTAGTATTCTCAAGAAGAAGTTCGGGTGTTCCTAAGCCGGAACTGCTAGGCTTTTTCTCTAAGCTTCCATTAAAAATGTCCCCGAAAGTGGCTTCGCCATTCAACTCATGCACCGTATTCGCCCCATTTTGAGACGGAATTGAAACTAGGGCAAGCCCAGCTTTGCTTTGAGCTTCCGGAGTGTTGCGAGAAGGTAGGCTTGCACTTTCACCTTGAACCAAAGGCCCATTGGAATGCGAATCCAAACTACTTGGCGCGCGGGAAACTATCGAAATCAAATTGTTCATCGTAGCCTTTCGGGAATTCTTCCTCGTGGTAGTGCTACTATGTGATGACTTGGTTACCAGATGTTTACTGGTTTGATCCAATATTGGAGAAACTGTCTAGAATTGAAAGCATTCCGATGTCCGATCTGATCGCACCAACATTTTCCCAGAACAGAACAAGCCCTAAGCCGTTATCCTCTGAAGATACCAAGCTTATGGATGCCGCAAAAAAGCTTGAAGCCAGTTTCCTTGCGGAAATGTTGAAATCTGCTGGGTTTGGAAAATCGCGTGAGAATTTGGGAGGGGGAGCAGGGGAAGATCAATTCGGTTCTTTTTTAGTTCAAGCTCAGGCTGAAGCAATGGTTGAGAAAGGCGGCATTGGCCTTGCCCAATCGCTTTTTGAAGCCTTGAAGGAGTCCGAGAATGAATAGTACATCCCCAGCCACCTTGGCTGTAGAGTTAGAACTCTTGCTAGATAAGGAACGTGAAAACATCCTCGCAGGTGCAATAGAGAACTTCGCTAAGTTTACTCAAGCAAAGGCTCTTCTGACGGAAAAACTTTTAAAAGAGCCTGCACCTGAAGCCGCAATTTTGGCTCGAATCCGCATAAAAGCAAGCCGAAATCAACGACTTTTGGGGGCTGCTGTGCGTGCAGTTCGCAGTGTAAATGGGCGGCTGACAGCAATACAAGGCCAAAACAAAGCCCTCACCACGTATACAAATACAGGGCAACGCGAACAACTTGGAAGCAATGGTAACGTTCGATTTGAACGACGCACCTAATCTGTCTGATTGCCTCCTTCCGAGGCATACCTTGCCCGATTAGAACCTCAACCTACAGGAACTTCACTACAATCTCTTTCAGCGCGGGTCTCTTAAAAGCCATCTTCAGTTCTACACGTTCCAAACCAAACGGGTGGACCACTTCAAAGAGGGAAATCCATGAACTATGTATCGTTTGGCGCACCTAGCGCCGCCGACGGCTCAAGCTTGTCCCGCTTTAGACGTCGCTTTGGCTTGGTCCGCAGATTCAGCCCCAGTTCGCAATAGATCCACCTCTCGGTGATTGATTCGCATTTACCTGTCAGCTTATGAGATAGACCCGTTTGCGGTTCCACCCGTAGCCTTGCACGTTACGTAGATACAAGAAACATAAGCCGAAGCCCCAACTGTGTTTGGCGTTGTCAAACGCTCCGACCGATCGGAAATTTCTTCGTTCTCGTAGCTCAGAACCGTGCTGGACCGATAACAGGTTTCGCTTATCTGGAATGTCCGACAGGCCAGCGCAATACTGACCCCATGCAATGCCATCACATACATGGCCATCTCCCTAAACTAAGGGGATGCGAAAATAGAATTTTCTTGGCAAGATATCTGAGGAGAATTTGATGAAGATGGCGAGATATTGCGAACCCCAAATTCTTGCGATCCTATACCAAGCCGAAAGCTGTGTGCCGGTAACGGAGCTGTGCCGCGAACATGGCATGAGCAACGCGTCGTTCTACAAATGACGGGCGAAGTATGGCGGGATGCCCTCTCAGTGATGCAGGGCATCACCTGCCGGGTAATAGACGCGTCGATGATCAGCCAGATGAAGCCCTAGGAAAAAAGTGCTCCGGCCAGCCCTGCGCCGGGGTCTGGCCGAGAACGCGGTGGCGCGCCACGGTACTGGCATTGCGCTGGCCTGCCGCACGTTTGATGTCAGTGAGACGGGCTATCATTACAGCCCTTTCTTGATCAATGAGAACGAAAAGATTGCCGATTTTCTGGTTGGACTGACGGTCGCATGGAAGACTTGGGCGGTTGGGTTATGTTTCCAGCATCTACCTAACGTGCAGGGCTATCCATGGGTAATCCCCCCATTTCTAATGGGGTGCGGCTGTAGAACTTACGCGGCCATTTTCAGTTTCTGGGCGGGGGTCATGCCGCCTATGCCCATATTCGGGCGGTCATTGTTGTAAGTCCAT
>NZ_JBGFCF010000032.1:0-11716 GCF_041205445.1 Falsihalocynthiibacter sp. CO-5D18
CTTGGACCGCAACACTGGTCACTGCCTCGTGGAACCCCCCGCCGTCATTAAAGTAAACGAGAACCGTCAGCACATGGCCTTCGTCCTCATCCGTGAGCGTATAAGTGGCCTCTTGCGCCCCCTCAAACTTCTCGCCCGAGCGCAACCATTGATAGCGCAGCGTGCCCAACCCGTCGTCATCGGCCAAGCCGCTTACATCCGCAGTCACCGTATCCCCCAGCGCAAATACCGCCGGATCGGCGTTGTCACTGACAAGCAGAACAGTCCCAGTCAGGTCGTGATTGCCATCGTCAATCGGGCCGGTCACGGGCGCGAACTGTGCCGACGCGGTCTCAAACGATGCGTCCTGAATAAGAACTGTCACGCCGATCTCGGCCCCCACATGCGCTGCCGTCAGTGCAAAGGTATTCTCGGATGTGGTCTCGAGAACCACCCCATCCGCTGTCCAAACATAGCTAATGGTAAAGCGCGGATCGTCGGTCCGAAGGCCTTCGATCTCGGCAGTCAGCGTTTGGCCTGCGGCTTGGCTCCCTGTGAGCGTGACTGAAACATCCCCGCTCGCGACAGGCTGAAAGCTGCGACTGTAAACGCCGGCACCGCCGCCATCCTGCCCAGTGGACTGCCATGTGATCACCCATCCGCCACCCTCTAGTGCGGCGATCTGTGGGAGGTATTGATTGCCTTCAGTATAGGTGTTGACCTGCGTCTCGTCGCCTTGCGTGCTGCCATCGGCATAATAGGCCTGCGCATAGACGCCATAACTGCTGCCATCCTGTCCGGCGGACAGCCAAGTGATCACCCAGCCGCCACCCTCTAGTGCGGTTATCTGGGGCTCGTACTGGCTGCTTGCTGTATAGGTATTGACCTGCGTCTCATCGCCTCGCGCGGAGCCGTCGGCATTATAGGCCTGTGCATAAACGCCATTCCCGTCGCCATCCTGCCTCTGGGAGGTCCATGTGATCACCCAGCCCCCATCGCTCAGGGCCGTGATCTGGGGGAAGTACTGATTATCCGCCGTGTAGGTATTGACCTGCGTCTCGCTGCCTTGGGGCGTCCCATCCGGATTATAGGCCTGTGCATAGATGCCCCAACCGTCGCCATCCTGGCCAGAGGAGTTCCATGCAATCACCCATCCGCCATCGCTCAGCGCGGTGATTTGGGGCTCGTACTGGCCGCTGGTCGTGTAAGTATTGACCTGTGTCTCGCCGCCTTGGGGCGTACCATCCGGATTATAGGCCTGTGCATAGACGCCGGGAAAAGAACCATCCTGATCATAGGAGACCCATGTGATGACCCAACCACCATCATTTAGCCCGGTGATTTGAGCGTTGTATTGCTCTAATGTCGTGTAAGTATTGACTTGTGTTTCGGTGCCTTGAGGCGTGCCATCGGCGTTATAGGCCTGTGCATAGATGCCAGCGGCATCGCCATCCTGCCCCCACGACGTCCATGTAATCACCCAGCCGCCATCGCTCAATGCGGTGACTTGTTGGCTGTACTGGGAGCCTGCAATATAGGTACTAACGTGTGTCTCGCCGCCTTGGGGCGTACCGTCCGCGTTATAGGCCTGTGCATAGACACCGCTATCGTCGCCATCCTGCCCCGGGGACCGCCATGTAATCACCCAGCCGCCATCGCTCAGCGCGGTGATTTGCTGGTATTCCTGATTTCCTGTCGTATAGACGTTGACCTGTGTCTCGCCGCCTTGGGGCGTGCCATCCGCGTTAAAGGCCTGTGCATAGATGCCGTAAATGTCGCCATCTTGGTCAAGGGACTGCCATGTGATCACCCAGCCGCCATTGCTTAGGGCGGTAATCTGCTGGTTGGTCTGTTCGTTTGTCGTATAGGTATTAACCTGTGTCTCAAAAATTGGCGTGATATCCACATTGACCGCACCGAGGGCCTCAACCGTTCCGCCGTCATTAGCGGTCACGCTGATCGACGCCGCATTGTTTCCGGCCACATCCGCAGCACCCGTATACTGGATCGCCGTGGCTGTGTTCAAAAACGCATCGATATCCGCCGGAAGGCCCGTCAGGATCAACGCACCGGTTCCACTGCCGGTCACGGTAACTGTGCCGGTTGAGGTCGCTTCCAGCGTACCGCTGTCCGCCGTGAGCGTCAGAGCAAAACTCGCGCCCCCGCCAGCAACGGCAAAATGCACCGCCGACAAGTCCAGATCAGCCGCAATCCCTTCAAAAGCCGCCACATCCGAGGGCAGCCCCCAGTTCACGCTGCCATCGGCGTTATAGACCTGTGAATAGATACCGTTACTGCTGCCATCCTGCACATCGGACCTCCATGTGATCACCCAGCCGCCATCACTCAGGGCGCTGATCTCGGGGTCGGTCTGATAGCTCAGAGTGTGGTTGTTGACCTGCGTCTCGTCCCCTTGGGGCGTGCCATCGGCGTTAAAAGCCTGTGCAAAGACGCCCCAACTGTTACCATCCTGACCATTGGATCGCCATGTGATCACCCATCCTCCGTCACTCAGCGCGGCGATCCGGGGGGTGGCCTGATCGTTAATTGTATAGGTGTTGACCTGCGTCTCGCTGCCTTGGGCCGTGCCATCAGCATTATAAGCCTGTACATAGACACCGTAGGAATCCTGATCTGGCGCTTCCCATGTAATCACCCAACCGCCATCGCTCAGCGCGGTGATCTGGGGGGTGTAACTCCAGAAGGCGAGCGGACTGGTATTAACCAGTGTCTCGCCGCCAAGCAGCGTGCCATCCGCATTATAGGCCTGCGCATACAGGCCAAAACCTTCGCCATCTTGTAAATAGGCGGGCCATGCGACAACCCAGCCGCCATCACTCAGCGCGGTGATTGATGACTCTTCTTGAGAGCCTGTCACGGTGGCGTTAACGCGCGTTTCGCCCCCTTGTACGGAACCCGTGGCGTCATAGGCCTGCGCATAGATTCCGGCACTTTCGCCATCCTGCCCCCACGACGTCCATGTAATCACCCAGCCGCCATCGCTCAGTGCGGTAATCTGGGGGGACTGCTGAACGCTTGTTGTATAGGTATTCACCTGTGTCTCGCCACCTTGGGGCGTGCCATCCGCATTATAGGCCTGCGCATAAACGCCGACATCTTCGCCATCCTGACCAGTGGACGCCCATGTGATCACCCATCCGCCATCACTCAAGGCCGCGACGTGTTGTTGGGACTGGTAGTTGGTCGAATAAGTGTTAACCTGCGTCTCGCTGCCTTGGGCCGTGCCATCCGCATTATAAGCCTGAGCATAGACGCCGTAACCGTCGCCATCCTGATCAAAGGACAGCCACGTAATGACCCAACCGCCATCGCTCAGCGCGGTGATCTGGGGGATGCTTTGGCTACCAACCGTATAAGTGTTGACCTGCGTCTCGCTGCTTTGCGGGGTACCGTCAGCGTTATAAGCTTGCGCATAGATACCCCAATTGTCGCCATCCTGACCATAGGACTGCCATGTCACCACCCAACCGCCATCGCTTAATACGGTGATTTGGGGGGATCTCTGAGAGTTCGCTGTGTAGGTGTTGACCTGAAACTCTGAATAAATGGGCATAAAAATACGGTCTCGCTTGTTTGAAATATTGAAAAGGAATGCTGTAAAAATCGGCGGGGCAAAGAGGACGCGCCGCACAAAATGCACCGGGTGCATCTGTGTTGAGGGGTGTCCATGCCTGCTGCCTAAAACGCCGATTTCAAATCATTTTTCGCCGCGCCAAGCGATGTCCCACGTTACGTGCGTAAACTATTTGTTAATCTTTTCAATTAGTTTCTCAAATGTTAAAAAAGGCCAGCCACCTCGCGGCCAATTTAGGGAACAAGATATCGTGGAGTTCGGTACTGAACCACCGAGCGCCCCTGCCCGTAGGCGCGGGTATCTCGTTTCCTGTCGCCCTATTCGGGCCCAACAATTGCGCTGTGCTTGATCGCCCAGGTCACCAGCGCCCCATGCCGATCTCCGCTGGTGATCAAATCACTGCCAATCCGCCCCAGCGCAATTTCGATGTCGGCTTGGCTCTTTGCCCCTAGCGCAATCTGTGGTTTTCTCACAGGGGCGAGCAGCTCGGCGTCAGGCCTAGGGGCGCGCATCCCAGAGGGCGCGGATCCGCTGCACGCTGAGAGCATCAACCGCGCAGCGATCGGCCACCTCGGCCGAAGGTCCCTCCTCCCGCCTTCGACCCTTTTACAACCGCGCGCGCAGCCATTTCACTCACGGATTTTTAGGTCGCGTCGCAGATCTTACGGAAACGCTCGAATGGCATCGCTCTGGGCCTTGATCATTGCGAGTTCACACCGTTTTCGGACGCGGGTTGATGTTTTGGACTTCGGCAACCAGATCCGTTTCAATTGTTGCGCAGAGTCGGCGCTCCTAAGCAGAACAATAATTTTTGTGAGGTTGCCTGCAAACGCGGTCAATCGATCCCACGAGCATCCCCCAAGACACACATGCGCGAAAAGTCTTGGTGTTTAAACTAAGTTCCACTACGATTTCTTTAAGTTGAAGGTTTGTTTTACTTAGTTGACGGGGGTCTCATGAAATAACCGATAGCCTTGGTTTGCGCCTTTTCAGCCGGCCTTGTGGCCTGCGATATAGTGCCTACACCTGCTCCATCATTGGACAATGCCGCCTTGAATGCGCGCTGTGAACTCGCTGTTGCGCAGGAGGCCAATGTCTCCGCAAGCATCGTCATTGCAACGTCTACAATCCCGACAGACACAGGAACACTCACAACAGTCGATCTACTTGGCGCAACGGCACCATGGAATTGTCGAGCAGATACAGCCGGCCTTATAACCGGAATTGATTATAGCGAAGAAGGATAAACTATGGAATTTGCAATTCTGGCGAGCCGCACCGTTCTTTCAAAATATGCTACTTTTTCGGGGCGCGCTTCCCGACCCGAGTTTTGGTGGTGGGTTTTGAGTATAACCGTTATTTTGGCAATCACCCGCCTCATCGACGGCGTCATAATAGCTCCTTTATTAGGTTTTGATACCTTTCAGAGCGGAAGTGGGCAGCCACTTTCTTTTCTGATTTCTCTAGCCGTTATTCTACCGAACATTGCCGTCGCTATGAGGCGTTTACACGATATTGGGAAATCTGGCTGGTGGTTGTTGATCGCACTTTTACCTGTGATCGGCTTTCTGGTTTTGATCTATTTTTATATCCAACCTAGTGATAAAGGCGACAACGAATTTGGCCCACAACAGCCTCTCAATGCGCCCTAATTCCCGCGGCAGATAAGTCAGCTTTTCACGTTCTGGTTTTTAACCCCGAGCCTGCGGCAAATTTTGCACCCCTCTCCTCGATAGGCTGATTGGATACCTTATGAAGACATCGGTCTTTTCCCTCCTCACCCTGCCCGTTGTTGCCGAATGTTCCAGTGTGACGAGCACCGAAGACGCCCTCAGTAGCCATGGCTACTCTGAAACTTATGTCGCAGGATACGACGCGGGATGTGCAAGCGGAAAGCACGCGGGTGGCGACATGTTCGGCAAACGAAGCCAAGATGGTGCTGCCTATGCAGCGAACGCAGACTATAAAACGGGTTGGGACTACGGCTTCATTACCTGCAAACAAAAGGAAGTCCGCGATCTGGAAATAGCGACAGCCATAGGTATTGGTCTGGCTGCTGGAAGCTCAAACCGCCATGGCGCGTATGGAATTGATGCGCGCGCTGCGTTGGCGGGCTTGGATACCAGCGCGATCCAAGCCGCTGGTTGGTAACCAAAGTAGAGGAAATTCAACATGAATAATTTCGTACAATCAGCCTTTGCACTCACAGTAGCGCTGGCGTCTCCAGTGTCAGCACAAATGTTTGACGAAGCCACAACCGACGCGTTGAAGGTCTGCCACGATTACGTCTGGTTTGAAGTCCCTGAGTTTAAGGAATTGCCGAACGCAGCGGTTTCTGTATTTCCAGGCATAATCGATGAGAATTCAATCACCATTTTTTGGAATGTTATGTGGGATGATCCGACCGTCCGTGCCGCAGGGAACTGCACGACGATTGACGGCGCAGTTGAGGGTTTTGAAGACTATACGAAAATGGATTAGTCGGCGTTTTACCAAAACGAGTGCCCTCCCTGACACGACCATCTTGTCTCTGAAAAAACCTCCAAAGATCAACGTGACACCCACCCAGATACCGCTTATTGTTTAGGAATGCGGAATAAGACTTAGGTATGACCGTGTCTTGCCTGTTTTATCGCACTAAGGAACTCTCATGACTATATCAAAATCCGTTCTTATTGATCGCCATCCTGGGCGCTCAGCCCAAACCATTGGCATGGCCAAGGAGCTTGGAACCAGCCCAGACTTGATCCATAAACCGTCAGTCGGTGTGGTCGGAACTAAGGGCGATAGCCAATGCTACTTGGGCGTCACAGATAAAGTTGAAGCAATTCATGCCCGCCTTAGGGACCGTATCGGAACGGAACCAGAGCAGTTGAAATTTCGTCTTGTCGAGCCCCAATACACGGTCGCGACGTCAGACGGCATTCGGAACGGGACGCGCGAAATGCGCTACTCCCTTATTGGCCGCGAAGTTACCAATGATGCGCTTTGCGAACACCTTGAAGCGAGTGGCCTTGCAGGAACTATCGCAGTTGTTGCATGTGACAAACCACCTGTCGGAACGTTGGCCGCCTTGCTCGAACATAATACGCCAGCAATCATCCTGTCGGACGGACCAATCCATCCCGGGATTGATCCCAAAACTGGCGGCGCAATCGACATTGTGAGTGCCTACGAGGCCGCCGGCCATCCGGATCCAGAATACCGTCATCACATTGCGTGCCACGCCTGTCCGGGTATTGGAAGCTGTGGTGGCATGTTTACCTACAACACCATGCAAATATTCATCGCCGTCGCTGGGATGCAGCCGTTGCACATGGTGGCCCCCGCGTCCGATGACTCCAGACGCCTCAATGAATTTCCAAACGAACTCGTCGATTACTTAGCACAGTTAATTGAGCTGGATTTAAAGCCGCGCGACATCGTTGTGCGCGACTCTTTACGCAATGCCTTGATTGTTGCACTGGCTGTGGGTGGATCAACCAACGTCATCTTGCACGCGCCTGAGATTGCTCGCGCCGCAGGATATGAGAATTTTTGGCAAGACGTTATGACGCCAGAAGAGTTCAATCATCTCTCGCAATATGTCGTGCCTGTCCTTACGGACGCGCGCCCATATGGCAAATACTCCATGGTCGACATTGATCAAGTTGGCGGCGTTCAAGTGATTGTCCGCGAGCTTCTGGAAATGGGCTTACTCAATGGGGACGTTATGACCTGCACAGGGGAAACCCTAAGTGCGCAGGTCGAGCGCCTGAACACGGCAAAACCGGACGGGACAGTCGTCTATACAGTTGAAAAACCTTACAAACCAACAGGTGGTTTGCGTTTACTAAGCGGCAATCTGTCTCCTGATTTTTCAGCAATCTTAAAACTTGCAGGCGTTGAAGGTGGACTAGGCGATAATCTATTCCGCGGCAAAGCGCGCACCTTCGATGGGCAAAGTGGCCTTTTGAAAGCGCTCGATGCGGACCCAGATAGCTTTCAAAATAACGATATGGTCATTGTGCGCTACGAGGGTCCTACCGGCTCACCAGGCATGCCGGAGATGCTAGACCCGACTGCACGCATCACCACCCTTTGCCGAGAAAAAGGCATCGTGATCGCCTTGATGACAGATGCGCGTTTCTCTGGAGGGTCCGTTGGACTGGTGATTGGACATGTGGGGCCAGAGGCGGCTCTTGGTGGGCCAATCGCATTCATTAAAGATGGCGATGAAATTATCGCAGATCTGAATACAAGTGAATTAACCTGCACAGAGCTTAAGGACCCAGAGACATTTGCGAAACGCAAAGCTATTTGGGAAAAAGAAACCGCAGACAATGGCGGCACTCATCCTTCTTGTGGCATCGCGGACACGCGCCTCTTACATCGTGCGCGTCACTCTGCCGTTCCAGCATCGCGTGGTGGCGGCATTCATCCAAACCGCGAGGTTTGGGTCAGAGAACCAAGAGATGCAGACCGCTCTGGCTTTATTCCGTCGAATAAAACGCGACCGGGCACCGCTAAAGAGTTCTAGCGCACAATCTGTCGTAAATGGCATTGCCGCGGTATCCGTCCGGTGACCCAACTCTCGACGTCCAAACACTGAAGCATTACTCTCAGACCTGAGAGTAATGCTATTGAATGTGGGTTATCTTCGATTTCTCCTTCTGAGCCGCCCTATTTGAGCACTGAGGCACACGCGCGCCGCAGATTGTTTTCGCCGCCGATAACATCAGTGTTGAAATTACGGCATCAAACGAACCTCGAAGAAAAGCGCGCCCCAAATGGGCAACAATATCCCAAATGAACCAAAGGAAAAGAGCTTAACCTAAACACCCGATTGGAGAAGCGGACCTTCGCTGCGCAATTTTCGAATGTCAGCTCAGGGCCGTTCGCTTCGCTTACATTAGGGCTTAATTCGAAACCATCGTGCTAACGCAGCATCCGACACCAAGAGCGGGAAGCAGACCCTCGCTGCATTCTGCACCAATGTCTGCAGTGCAAAACAGACTACCAAATAAACTGGGTCTTAGGGCTTAGAGTGTTGAGGTAAGTAGTCTGAGATACAAAAGCTCTTTGCCTTCAGCATCAAAAGTTGCGGAAATCGTCATCAGATAACCCACCGAATTTAGAAAGCGCGGAACGAGGCCAGTGGTCGGAAATCTGGGTCCGTTTTCCCTTATCGACCAACGCCCGTCAACTCTCATTGTACCATCTGAGGTGACATAGGGGTTAGTTGGGCTATTTATCTCTCCGAACTCAAAGCCTTGCGCCTCCATCCATTCAGCGGCTTGGAGAACGCCGCCCCATTCATGGAGCAATCTAAAGGAACAAACCGTTGCATCGCCTGTGCTGACAATCTTATCCCAATCTATTTGGATGAGTTCGGCACGATTTTGCGCATTTGCCCCCTCCGCAAGGCAAGATTGAATATCCGGAAACCTAAGCAATGCACGATCGACATCTCGCGTCAGATAGTGATCATATTCGACGCGGAACTCTGGAATTCCTCGTGGGGTTGGCTCAGTGTGAATGCGATTATAAAAGACCCGTGGCGCCATTGAAATCAATGAATAAACGATGGGAGAAAGGGCCCCGACCATAACAATGAGGTATAGCTTTTCATCCCATGGGGTGCGCGCGAAATGTCGAACGGACCAACCGGCGCGGCCCGCTACTCTTCCTGTCAGCAGCCAATATATCAGGAGAAATAGAGATATGTTTCCCACCTCTGTATTCAGAAAACCCGCCAATACGCCGAGCATCAAACACAGAACGAGAACGATTGTTTGCCACCGGTTCAACCGCTTTCCCTTGAAGGCGCGCCTATCGAAGGCAAACAATACACTGCTTAGAACCCCAACGAACAGAAGAGCCAACGGAAAGAAAAAAATGACACTTAAAAGGATCCACCCAGCTATTTTACTAGAATGAGACTCCGCTTGCGGCCATAAATAAGCTCCCAAAAATACCATTAAAAACAGACTGATCAAGACGGTGAAACCGATCCTCAAAATTCGACTCGGCGGAAGATCAGATCGTGGTTGTGTTGTGCTCAACTCAATTTCCTTCGTCAAAAAAGTAACTCGCTATAATATGGCCGGCTCTATTCAAATTCGGTAAACTTGTCAAAAATGTGAAGTGGCAGCAATTAGGGTCAAATGTACCCAAGTGAGGCAAAGCTACCGTTAGCCGCAAAGTGCTTTAAGGTCAGCTTCTCTAATTGGATGTTTAGGTCAAGCCCGTTTTCCTTCTTTCTTTTGGGTCTTTGTCACTCATCCGGGTCACGCTTCTGTTCGCAGTCTGGTTGATGCCGTTTTGGCACCGCTGCACGCATATGTCGGATCGGACGTGGAGAGCCTTGCTTTGAGACGCGCTTCACGTTGCGCAGCAGCCATTTTCGGCTCCTTCTATTACCTGACAGGGCATGTTTACATGCCTGAGAAGGCACAGACCTCGTCCGGTGAGGGACGACCCCGTTAGGATTGGTGGTCGGCTTTTAGTTCATGCCGCTCCTCCCACTTGGTCCTGACGGAATTCCGTGCCATCAACCCACATGCGATGCGGCAAGACGGCGAGTTTGCGGGCGACTGCGACAACGGCGCGACGGCGACCCTTGGTGCACATCAGTCGCATGCCCCATGATTGGATCTGTGAGCCAGCCATCGTCCGCATCAGCAAAGCGTTTGCAGCTGCATACAAAGTTGCACGAACGTCTCTGTCCCCCGCTTTCGATATTCGACCAAGATTGTCGTGCTCACCTGACTGATATCGTCGCGGTGTCAGCCCAAAATGCGCGCCTACAGTCCGTGACCGTTTGAAGCGCGTAGGATCATCCACAGCGGCTTTGAAGGTCAATGATGCAATCGGTCCAACACCCGGTACGGTCATCATTCGCATACAAACCTCATCATGGCTGGCGGCGCGTTTGACACGCCGATCCAGTTCCAGAAAGTGCTGATACAAAACCACACGTGCATCCAAGAGCGGCACCAAGGCATGCGCTAGAACGTCATCCATCTCGATCATCGGCCGGACGACTCCATCGAAACTGCCGTGCTTCACAGTCTTGGCCAGATTCATTGGCCTCTTTAGCAATGCCTTGCGCGTGCTTAGCAAAGAACGGACACCATGAGCCTCACGGCTCTTCATATGCACCGGGCTGAACCAACCCGTGCGTAGCACTTGAGCGATCCCGCGTGCGTCATTCTTATCCGTCTTGTTGCGCATCGCTGACAGCGCCGCGTTGACCTGTCGTGCTTCCATGCAGACGACATCAAAGCCTTCTGCTTCCAGACCATGGAACAGGTGCTGACTCATCGTGCCCGCTTCAAAGCCGACCCGCTCAATCGGATGGGGGAAGCGTGCAAGGCACTCTGCAATATCGCTGACCTCACAAGGCAACTCCCGCTCCAACAGCAGCGTCCCCTTGCTATCAACAATGCAAAGCGCACAGGATCGTAACGACACATCTAAACCGGCAAAATATTCCATCTTCTATCTCCCTTGTTCAAAAATCATCTTGTGATCTTATCGGGAGCTCGACCTCAGAACAGAGGTAGCCCAATTACGCATGCTTTGGGCAGAAAGCCACAAGTAGTGCCAAACTACCGGACGGCAATTTGTCCTCTCTCCTGACATCGGCGCGGCACACGGCGAACGTCCGGTTCGCGCCCTCATTCACTCGTTTCAAGACCAGTAATTCTATAGTTACGGAGGATTGCTGCGGTCGCCGCCCACCATGTTGATGCACGGGTTCGTTGTTGGTGATGCGAAAACGCTGAAGAGTTTATGAAACTCTCCTCAACGCGCCAAACCAGGGCGTCGTCAGTTTGCCAGACCTTGAAGGACAGGCATCTGGGTTCGTTCAAAGTCAGCCGTATATGTTCATTAAGGCTGTCCTTGATGACCTCCACATCGTCCGTGCAAGAGCAGAGTAGCTTGCCTGAAAGGCACACAATGCTGGTTGGATCGGCATCATATTTCATCCGTGATCCTCCAGCGATCACCTTAACGAGCGATGTTCGTTTTGTCCGGAGGCTGTGTGGAAACCCGGCTGATCTTGGTGCCCTTAAGAGTTTTTGACGTTCGTGTCCATTTTGGCACGATATCGTTATTCCGCTACCCTGATGGATCATGGTGGCGCTCAGGACAGTC
>NZ_JBGFCF010000033.1:0-10578 GCF_041205445.1 Falsihalocynthiibacter sp. CO-5D18
GCAAGCCAAACTCAGCGCTATTGCCAGACAGTTGAACGAACGCCCCCGCAAGACCTTGCAATATCAAACCCCAGCTGAGAAGTTCGCCCAGTGTGTTGCGTCGATCAGTTGATCCCGCCGCCCTTTAAGTCGAAATGTGCATGGTGCAAAAAATGGACCAAATCACTCACCTATCAATGTCGCAAACGGCCCGATCCAGACATTCACACCATGCTAAAACGCTGCAGCGCAGAACCTGCGCCGACATTGATGAAAATTAGGACTGGAGCCAATAGATAGCTAAACAGCGAGAAAGTTTCATTGCGGGGTAAGATTGAAATTCGTTCATTTCAAAATTATTTCACCAAACGAAATTACGAATTTTTCACGAAATTTATTCACAAATTGTTGAAATAAAAAATTGAACGTTGCTTTTCTACCGCACCAATTTTTCAAGAAAATACAATAAAAACAACCTATTGCTGGCTGATAGTTGTTTTTTGACATCAAAGTGACATCAGTTCTTTCAGTCTCCTAACCGAGAAGCACGGAAGAAATGATGTTGGACAACTACCAAACAAGATGGTGATCCGCCCAAGTGGTTTCGAACTATTGGCGGCGCAGTGGCACCTACAAGGCGAAATGCTTGCGACCCCGCCTGATAACTCCCATGCCGACGAAGTCCATATGCGCTACCGCTGTGATGATGTCATAATCGACGATTGCGGCGGCGATAAACGAGGGGCCAAGAAAGACCTTGCAATACAAGACACCAGCAGAGAAATTTGAAGCTTGTGTTGCAGCGGCCCGTTGCAGCGCCTAAAACTTGAGCTGGTGGTGTAACTCAATGTGGGACTACCATCATAGCGGCCCCTTAATTCATGGAGAAGGTTGAGAGATGTTCAAACCTTCGCGCTGACGTTAGACAGGATAAATTTTTCGGACTAGCCCCGGAATTTAAAAGGCCCCTCGCAGGGCCTCTTAATAGCTTTTTGAAACACTGACTATTCTTTTGGGGTAAACCAAATCGGCGTGGTGTAGGCGCGTTCTTGCTGCGCGAGGGGAGCTTCTGGGGGGATTTCTGAGCCAAATTTGAGGACATCAAAAAGGTACCATGGCGGCGTAGGGATTTCGAGAACCCGTGTGTAATAAAACGCGCGTTCATTTGGATCGAAATCTGGGTCCGTCCAGACGGTTACCAATTCGGCCGAGCCGATGGAATTGCTCCATGTTGCGGTTGCTGGATCAACGGTATTGCCCACGGCGGGTAATTTTCCGCTCGCGTCCAATTGGCGCGCATCTCCCCACGCCACGTCATAGACTTTCTCGTGGGTGATGCCATCGGCATCGACCCAGCCCTTGATGATTTGGGCCCGGTCCAAATTAGCTCCGATTGGATCGCGCAGGGCCGCAACGAGGAAGGTCGGGGATTGGCCATCTTGAGGTTGATTGAGATCGCCGCCCATTGGCACACCTTTGTCATAACCGACGTTTGCTATATTGCGCGTTTTCAGGTCTTCGGTGGTAAAATCATAACCGCCGAAAAGGCGCACCGAAATGCGCGGGCCTGTTGTGGCGTAAACTTCCTTGCGATCCATTGCGTCGAATAATGAGGTACGGGTATTTTCGTTGGCCCAAACCGCGGTGAGGCCGCTGGAAACCTGTTGCCAGCTGGAAAGTTTTCCGTTTTCATTTTCCATGAAGGGATGCGTCAGGCGTTCGGGGCTTGGTTCATAGCCGGCGTGTTTTCCAAAAAAGTTGTCCTCTTCGATCGCGGCAAGGGAGGTGTGGGAGTCGGTGGCGCCGACGATCCCGAATTTGTAGGGGTTGGTGCCGAACTTTTCCTCAAGAACCATTCCGTTTTTGAGCGCTTCACGAGCATATTCTCCGGCAAGCATGTCGTCTGTTTTGGCGGCCGAAAGATCAAGGTTGCCAACATCCCACGTGCCGTAATCTGCGAATTCATCATCCGGTGACAGGAAGGGGTGGGTTTCGCCGTCGCCCTTGATTTGAGTGATCTCGTAGTTGCGTTCCCATTTGGCCCGTTGCTCGACGTAGAATTGATCGAGTTTGCGGCCGGTAAATTGCTCTTCGGTTGGGAACATTACGCCATTTGAGAGGTTGCCATTGTGGGCAAATGTGATGGCCGCACCATTGGTTTTGGCCTCGTAAACTTCGAGGTATTTATAGAGGTCGAGCGGGTCGTTACTTCCGATAGGGGCTACCGTTGTAAAAGGGACTACTTGGCGGGCGCGGTCGGCGCCATCGCGGAAAACGACGTTTCGGTGCAAGTTGTTTCCGGCCGCAAGGGACGTCCATTCAAACCCGATGAAAGCTGTGAATTCACCTGGAGTGTTGTGTTTTTCAGCCGCGAGGATCACGTCTTCCCAGATGGTTGCGTAGCGCCGCGCACCGGGGGAGTAATTGTTCAACAAAGCGGGTTCAATTTCTCCCTGAGAAAACGCGCCGATTAAATCGAGAGCTGTTGCGACGGCCTCTTCACCGCCGGCCCGCACACCCTTGGACCATTTCGCGCCCTGTTCAAATTGGGTGATCGCGGGGGCGGCCGAAATCATATCATCGATCATGCCCATGCCGTCGGAGTGGTCGGTGATTGCGAGCCAATCAAGCGCACGTGCGAGGCGTACTTCTTGGCCAGAGGAGGCTGTCACTTGCGCGCCACGCGCAAATCGATAGGCCTCGTCTAGGCCCAACCGATTGCCAAACGCCCCTGCATCCATGGATAAGGACGTGTGAAGGTGGCTGTCTCCCCAAAAGGGACGCTCTGGAAAATCTCGATTCACATAGGGCGAGTAAGGGCTGTCCTTGTTAAGGATTTCTTCGAGCAGGTCTTCATTGGCTTGCATTTCCTGTGCGGTTACGGATGTTGAAATTAGCGCGCAGGTTGTTGAAATTATTAGAGCAAAGCGAAGTGTAAACATGGCTATTCTCCTTTAAGACAGGGGTAGAGAGGGTGGCAAAAAAATGAATTGGCGGTGCGAGGTGTATTTTCCCAGTATTGCTCAGGACGATTGAATTTCAAACCGTTTTATCTAAGGACGCCGTGAGGCCAAATCAAAAGCCAACGCAACGCACGGATTTTCGGCACAAATAGGTTTTGTGCGCCGTTCTCCTCATTCTCAATTAAAAGTCGACGCTCGGCGTGGACCCTAGTTTTCAGTCAAATGCGCTCGCGGAGGAAGCCGGACTTCACCCCACGGAGCCACCTAGACGAACTGCTCGATCCAGACATTCACACCATGCTAAAACGCTGCAGCGCAGAACCTTCGCCGACATTGATGAAATTAAGACTGGAGCCAATAGATAGCTAAACAGCGAGAAAGTTTCATTGCGGGGTAAGATTGAAATTCGTTCATTTCAAAATTATTTCACCAAACGAAATTACGAATTTTCACGAAATTTATTTGCAACCAAATGAAATAATTAATAAAACGTTCCTTCTCGACCGCACCAATATTTTCCCCTTAATCAGTGAAGTTCCTTATTTATATAAGGATATACAGGGGGTTACGGTGGGCATTTCGTACTGAAATGCGCTATAATCCATTGAAATTGACATGCCATTGCGATTTTTCCGAGTGGGAGGATTTGAAATGGCGTCCCTTGCAAAAGTTGCAAACCGGCAAATGACAGGCGTAAGTCGCCATGCAAGGTACGCGGAAATCAAAGTCATTTGAGAAGCGGGTTGATGCCAAAGACGGGGCGCGCGCCAAGAGTTCTTGATTCGACAAGGGGAGGTTTCGGGATCGACCGAGACCATGCGGAATGCGTTGCTGCGATATGCGCGTTGCCAAGTTGGAAATGACCAAGAATGGCACTGGCGATCTGTGCCGCTCTCAACCGCCGCTGTGGCGCTTCTGAAGGCGCTACCCAATGTAGTGGCGGGTGGGGCGTGTTTTGCCCTGACCAGTGCCCATCTGGACGTAGTGTTTCGGCGCGTGCGCGATCGGGCAGGGATCAAGAACCTGACGTTTCATGATAGCCGGCACGAGGCCATCACGCGGATGGCGTCAAAGCTCGACGTGTTGAGTATGGCGCGGGTTGTGGGGCATAAAGATATTCGGATGTTGCAGATATCTTACAACGAAACAGCGGAGCAATTGGCGCAACGCTTGGGCTGAGACTAAGCGTCATTTAGGGCAGATGAAGTGTGGTCAAGCATAGCAGGCGTGGGTAGTGTTTCCCTTTTGCCAGCTGCAAAATTAATTGACCTCGCTTTTTGCTGCGATTCTCCATGATCGGGCGCATGCTTCGGCGGTGCGCCCGTCGGCCTTTATGAAAAAACCCATATACTCGCCCGATGCGGTCCATTGACGCCGATGGCCGACTACTTGGATGAGTAACCTCATCTCCGTCGATTTAATTTTCATGTCCGCATAGCCGACCTCGGTGCAGTGTGCGGCGAACGGCCGGAAAGAGCCCGTTATAACCGATTTTTTGTGTGTCGCGGCGAACGTCCAGTTTCGGCGCGATTTAGTTCCAGAATGTGAATGATGAGGACGAGATTACAAGCGGCCCGATGGCTTGTGTCATTTCGGTCCAGTCCACCTGCAGGCTGTCGTTGCTGGGCAATGTGTCTGGGGCCGCGTTCAGCGCGAAAAGCGTGATGGTGTATTCGTGACGTGCGCCGCGTGGGGAGCAAGGCGGTGTGTACCCTGTGAATCTCTCATCTTTGTCCGCGCCTTCATCGCCCAAGGAGGTTGGGTTCCCGCGCGGAATGGCGGTTGTGTCTGCGGGGATGTTCCACAAGAGCCAGTATTGGCTGGGCGCGTCGGTGCCTGCGATTTTGCCGCGCGGATAGTGTTGCATGATGAGTGCGAGGCTCTGCGTTCCTTCGGGAACCGTTGACCATACGAGCGGAGGCGAGAGGCCATCCCCCCCGTCGCGACTGCATTTTAGATCGCTTGGCAGGTCACCGCCACTCACAATGGCCGGACTAGTCAGTGTAAAAGTGTCTTGGGCGGTCGCCGCACCCGCCCAAATGCCGCAGAACAGCAGCGGAGCGAGGCCGGACAAGCGGTGGGCAAGGGTCATCGGCAGAACTCCCCTTCCATGACGTCCCCATTGTTGGTCACGGTTTTGGTGGTATAGTCGTAGCAGTTTTCCGTAGCAGCAGGGCTGTAGCGGATGTAGTATTCCTCGCCTTCAAAGCTGTAATCCATGCTGCGGCTGCCATCGGCGCTTTGCGTGAAGACGAGGTCTTGAACGCCACCTTGAGGTGGGCGCCCTGGTTGTGCACCGCCGCCGCTTGCGGCTGATAGGGGCCGTACACGGGGCAAATCATTGAAGGTCGGCAGCTCGCCCATCAGGCATTGCACGATATAGGGCGCGTCTTGTGAGGTGTGGTAGCGGTAGCCAAATGTGTCGTCCGTCTGCCCGTTGCAAACATCCAGCACGCCACCTTCAATGGTGCTGCCGTCGGGGTTTGTGTCGCCATAGATCGGAAAGCCGTCAAACGCCCAGCCGATGATTGCTTCTGGTCCCGCATTGGCCATTTGCGCGATCATACAGGTCGGCGCGACGTGATAGTGGTAGTCATCGCCACGACCAGCGTGCCCGCCGCACACGTCCAATTGGTCCGTTTGTAGCGTGTCGTGTTGTGCCTGATGGTGCGTCAGATCAGCTTCCGACATCTCACCGCCGCCAGTATAGTCATAAATCGGCACCCCGTTGACTGCCACGCCGAGCGCCGCATCGCGGGTCAGCGGCGTTCCCGAAAAGACGGGATTGAGGAGGACAGGTGCGGGGTATTCGGCGGGAACGGGCACTTGTTCGTTAGTACCGACGATGCCCGTCATCATGTCATGATCGGGATAGGTGTCAGATGTCAGAATGGCTTGGGTGTCGGTGCAGGTTACGGTCACGCTCTCGGCAAAGCCCGCATCCGCGACAGAAGCGGCCACAGCATCGCAGCGGTCGTCGTGGGCAAGTGTAGGGCTAGCAACGGCGATGAAAAGCGGACAGGCCAGAAGGATAATTGTGCGGTTCATAGTGCAGATTCCTAAAGTATGGGTCAATTGACAGTTATACGGCACAAGACGGTATTGCTTTGCTCAAGGTCGGGTCCCCAGATCAGCTCGGCTTTTGGATCCCAGCTGATGGCGTCGTAGCCGTCTTTTGGGCTGACCTCGCGGGCAGTATAAACGTCGGCTTGCGGCCAATTGGATGTATCAAAGGACGCCGTATCCCAGTCTGCGGGTTCGTCCATAGTGTCAAATGTGCAAACCCCTTCGCCAGCCACGGGATTTTTGGACGCCTCGCAGGATTTATCCAAGGGGGCCGTGTGGATGACTTCACATGCCCATTCTGCGGAGCTGGCGGCCACGGTCTGTCCGGCTGCGTCGCGGATTTGAAGGATCAGCCCGCCATCGCCCATCTGTTGGCGCCCCGTTCCGATATATTCCAAACCTGTATCGTTTTCTTTGAAGTCTTTGGCCACAACACCCACCACGAACGGGCGTTCGGCCTCAAACGTGAAGCTTTCTGCATTGAAAGACCGCTCCGTCGTGATCGGCACACTGTCTTGCGCGACCTGCGTGCCGTCTATGCGCAACTCGAACCAATTGTCCGCCCAAACGTCGGATGAAAAAGTCTCAGCAGTTGCAGCGGTGGCGCAGAACGCGCACAGCGCGAAAATGGCGAAGGGTGGTTTCATGATAGGTCCAATGCGATTGTTACAACCATTATACGTGTTCCACGTGCAATTCCGTCGGGCCTTTCTGAAAATAATTTAATCATGACGCCAAATCTCGCTACTCGGAGCCGGCAACCCGCCACCGATGACGCCTTGTATCGCGAGTTTCGCGCCTAACGAGATAAGACCGCAGTCGCCCGAAGGGAGGGAAAAGCAGACTTTGGCGCAGATGCAGCGAACGGCGGGTTTGAGCCCATAAGACGGATGCTGCTGTTTGTCTCAATGACGGCAATGCGCTGGAAACGCCCTTTGCAAAGTCGGGTTGACGGTCATCCGAAAACACCCAACGAGGTTCGCCCATCGATGACAACGACGGCGGGAAGTAGGGGCGCACTAAAATTTCAGGATGCGGTAGCGAGTGCCCTTCAAGGAGTAGTTGAAACCTGCTGCCCCCATCCCTCACCTGAACCAACACAGGTATGCTTTTGATCGGCTACACGATTATGTGGAAACCACAGGCAACTATCCGGGAGACCCATATTTAAAGGGCTGGAGCGCCGCCCAGAACACCTCATGGATCGGCGTCGGAACACCGTATTGGCGGCCCAGCCGCACCACGTCCCCGCTCAAGTAGTCAACCTCCAGCCGCTTGCCGGCTCTCAAATCGTCCAGCATTGAGGCATGCATCGTGTCCGGCAAAGTTGAGATGGTTTTCCAAGTTTGCTCGACAAGGCCTTCGGGCAAGTCCGGCACCATCGCCCTGCCGACCCGATTGGTTTCTGCCATCCCAGCAAGGAACAACGCGCGGCTGTCTGGATTGTTCCGAAGCGGCCCCATATCAAGCCGCGTCAAGGTTGTGATGCTGGCCAGCATTGCCTGAGAGATGAACTTTACCCACAAGTCGTGCAGAATATTGTCCGGAATCACGGCTGTCGCACCCGCGTCAATGATCGCATCACGAAGGGCCGCAACGCGCGGGGTGACCCGGCCATCCAACTCGCCAAATGAGAGCGTGTCCCACATTGCCGAATGGTTGATGACGCCGGGTTCGGGAATGTCGGCCGGGATGCGCGCCACGCCCGGTACCACGTGCTGCATGCCGATGATTGCGCCAAGCCGGTCATGGGCGCTGACACCATTCTGACAAGTCACAACCATCGTGTCAGACTTAAGCATTGGAGCAATAGCTTGCGCCCCGCTTTCAACGTCATAGTTCTTGACCATGAACAAAACCACGTCGACCGGTCCTACTGAACGGGGATCGTCGGTTGCCGCGATCTCAGACATATGTAAGTCCCCGCGCGGGCTCAGAATTTTCAGGCCTCGCTCCTGAATCGCTGCCAAGTGCGCACCCCTTGCGATCAAGACAACTTCGTTTCCGGCCGCAGCCAGACGTGCTCCAAAGTAACCTCCGAGCGCGCCTGCGCCCATCACTGCGATCCTCATACGTCTCTCCCATATGTCTACCAGTCTCGTTCATAACACGCGTGTCGGCCGGTGCAGAAACCTTATTGTGCCAGAATTCACAGTGGCGGCGTCCTGCATCGCCAGCGCTGGTCTCGTCCGCAGGCAAAGCCTGTTTGTTACTCTATGTGAGTTAGCCCAAGTTCAGGGCTGAGGGACGCAGCAGGTCCGCTTCGAGCCGTCCATCCACCTTAGAGCAGGAACATCGAACGGCGGCTTTGTCGGGCGGTTTCAACTGGTCGACGCAACCCTTTGATCTTTAGTCAAAGATGGAGTAACCATTATGAAGTATCGCCGCCGAGTATTTTTTACGGATAAGCAGACGTCAGAGATTTGGGACAGATGGCAACGCGGAGAGTCGATGAGTTCGATCGGGCTTGATTTTAACCGAGCATCATCGTCGATCTATCCACTCCTCGCGCGTACTGGCGGCATCCGTCCACCGACCGCGTGAGATCGCGCTTCGCTCTCCCTCTGATCGATCAAGAAGAGATTTCCAGAGGCCTGCGTTCGAAGGTGTCCCTGCGCTCAATTGCACGATCCGTGAAGCGGTCAGCATCGACCATCAGTTGTGAAGTCAGGCGCAATGTCGGCACCCAAAGCTATCGTGCAAACCAATCTGATACAGCTGCATGGGATCGTGCCCACCGCCCAAAGCCCTGCAAGTTGGCAGGCAATGACTATCTCTGCCGTGCTATATCGGCCAAACTGATCCGCAAGTGGTCCCCGCAACAAATCGCAGGTTGGCTGATGCGCGAACATCCCGATGAGAACAAGCGCGTCTCGCATGAAACGATCTACCGAAGCCTTTTTATCCAGACGTGCGGCGTACTTAAGAAGGAGTTTCTGGCTCATCTATGAGCGACACGATCCATTCGCCGGTCCCGCCACGCCACGCTAAAACGCAGCGGGTTGGGTAAGTTCAACGATGCGATATCGATCCGTGACAGACCTGCGGAAGTTGAAGACAGGGCCGTTTCGGGCCATTAGCCTCTCGGTGATGCCAGCTAATAGAAGGCGACCTGATTGCAGATTCTGGCAAAGGTTGACAAAAAGGACAGTCACAGTGTCATTCAAGCGTTGATCAAACAGGCACGCAAGTTGCCCAAAGAGCTTTATCGCTCACTGACTTGGAATCACGGATCAGAGATGGCGGGGTACAAGACATTCACTTTGGCGACGGAGATCGATATCTTTTCCTGCGACCCTCACAGCCCCTCTTATCGCTGCGACAATACTTCCCAAAGGGCACGGATTTGGCGATACATAGTCAAGCAAAGTTGAGTGCTGTCGCAAGACCGCTTAACGAACCACCTCGAAAGACGCTGGGATACGAAACTCCCGCAGAGCGTTTCAATGTATGTGTTGCGTCGATCAGGTAAGCCCGCCCCGCATAACTACCGTCGATGCATACTGCGGCGAATGACCGGTTTCCTCCCTTAGTCTTGAATGACACGAACGTCCCAAATCGGACCTCGATGTTTTGCGCAGCTAACAGCAGGTTTGAGCCCTTATGGTATTCCAATGCTAATTTAGTTACTTTTCAGCGATCAGCTTTTGCATGAGAAAAACCATGACCTCCAAAAAAATCACATTGGGCGAAAAACTCTCTAGGGAAACCACCCCGAAACTAGGTCTCAATACCGGCGCATGGCTCCGGCGCACCCTCCTAAGGGTCCTAAACTTCGGCTTGCTGGCTTGCATGTCCGCATTGCTTTTGTGGTGGTTCTTGGGACAGCCAGACTTGGACAAGGTCTCATTTTTGACCCTCTTGACGGCACTGATTGTTTTCTGGTGGTTGGTGAATCGAAAAGTTCGCGAAAACAGGCCGCACTTTTTGTTGATCAATGATCGGCAGGGTTTCATTCATGGACTGCGACTGGATGAAAAGGTGGCCGTTTTTGATGGAAACAATATTTACCATCTTGGGCATGACAAAGGGTTAGACGCTCAACCGCTTGGTGAGATCGCGCACCTGCTTCGCTCACAAGGATACCGTATCGTTTGTTTCTTTGATGCCAATATTTTTTACACCCTTGAAGAACACGGAGCTTTCGCAAGGGACAAGCGGCATTCATTGGTGATGCTAGAAGACATTTTTGGGCTCAGAGAAGACGAAATCTATGTCGTGCCTAGCGGGTTTCAGGCAGACAGATACATTCTGGAGTTTCTCAAGTATATGCCAATATCTTTTGTTGTGACCAACGACAAATTTCGTGACTACGCAAACCAATATCCGACCGTGATGAAGGATAACCTTTGGCGTAAGGGAGTGGTGATTTCTGGCGATGAAATCAGATTACTACAGCATCAACTCCAAAGCCCAATGAGGTGAATAAACAGACGGCAGTCTTGTCCGGAGGCTGTGTGAAAACTCCCCCATTTTGATCCAGATGCTGCTATAATTTCCGTATTCGGTATGGAGGTTGTTCATGACGCATTTCATCGAAGGTTTAGACTGGCAGCGGACGATGTTACTG
>NZ_JBGFCF010000034.1:0-8336 GCF_041205445.1 Falsihalocynthiibacter sp. CO-5D18
CAAAAGCCAAGCCAGTGACCTCTGTTGTCCCTGCCCGCCCGATTGATCCTCATCGTCGCGCCAAATCAGCAGCCGCTGAGACCATCGTTGAGTCCGTTCTGCATGTGGTCAGCCGCTATGAAATCAAGCATGGCCTTCGCAAACGTAAACGTAGATTGGCGGATCAAGCGACCTATGAGATCATGGTTGAAGCCATTGTTTGCGACTTGTTGCATCGCCACCTTGAAATCCCAGGAGGCAAGGTTCATCTTAGCCAAAGCAATCAGATATTGAGAAAAAAATCGCGCTACAAGGGCCAGGCTATGGGCAAGACCCTGCCTGACATCCTGAAGATCATGGCAGCTCCTGAAGTGGGTGTTATCGAGATCATCCCCGGTTCAAAGTCCTTCAAAGGGAACGATTATAACCCTTTTCTTGCAGGCGCTGGGCGGCAGACCATCCTCACTGCGGGGCCAAACCTCCTTGGCTTGCAAGACCACTTCAAGGTGGAAT
Source organism: Falsihalocynthiibacter sp. CO-5D18 (assembly GCF_041205445.1). Lineage (NCBI taxonomy): Bacteria > Pseudomonadati > Pseudomonadota > Alphaproteobacteria > Rhodobacterales > Roseobacteraceae > Falsihalocynthiibacter > Falsihalocynthiibacter sp. CO-5D18. The sequence goes on from NZ_JBGFCF010000034.1 coordinate 493, forward strand.
TTTCTGGCATTGGGCGCGCACCAGATGAAGAGGTAATCTTGTTGCGTGATACAAAGCAGCGGGATGACAGGTCAGGAGCCTTGGTTGAGTATGATGACACCAAAGAAACTCATCTCATCAGACGGGAAATGCAGGACATAAACGCTTGGATTGAAACGGCTCCACTGTCTTGCACTGACCCCGAGATCAACACCACCGACCGCCGTCTAAGACGCATATTTAACAACAAGGGCTTCGGCCAAGGTGGACGGCTCTACGGTGGGTTTTGGCAGGGGATGAAGCATGATGCGCGGTTGGAAACTCTCTTAATCAACGGTGACAGCACTGTCGAACTTGATTACGGACAGGCCGGTTTGTTGCTGCTCTATGGCTTGGTCGGGGCAACTCCTCCCTCAGGCGACCTCTACGACCTAACAGAGTATGGCTTTGCTGCGAGGTGTCGACCCGGTATCAAGAAGGTCATTCAAGCGTCGATCAATGCCAGCAAGCCTTTGATCCGTATGCCGAAACTTGTGCGCAAGTCGATCCCCGCCAGTAAGTCCCTAAGCTCTACCCTTGCGGCAATTGGGCAGCGCCACCCCGCTATCGTTCATCTTTTTGGCACAGGTGTTGGTTTGAAGCTGATGCGCAAGGAATCCGATATACTGATGGCTGTCCTGTTGAAGCTCAAATCCAGGGGTATCTTTGCCCTGCCCATTCATGATGCGATCTTGGTTGAGCCTAGGTATGAGCAAGAGGCAACCGAGGTGATGAAGGCTGTGTTTAAGGAGCGGATTGGGCTAATCCCTGAGGTGTCGGTTGAGAGTTCCTGATGTAGGTGGATATCAATTGTAGTAAATGAATATTGTAGCTGTATATGAGATAGATATAGAGATATTATTGTTATTATTCATATGATTAAACTAATAACAGATAGTAGGTTCATTGGGACCTGAGGGAACCCCCATTAGATTAACTATTAGGTCTCCCCCTCCTCATATATGGGACCCGTAAGAGATCCCCCCGATCAAAGTTACCAATCCGAGCGAACGGCCCGTATATCGTGAGGCGTTTCAAGACCTTTATGCTAGCGCAGCAATCGTCACTAAGGGCGGAATGCAGACATTTGCTGCGCTTTCCATTAAGGTCTGCTCTGTGGGAAATTTTGCGTTCACTAATCCTCTAAAACCTCGAGAAACAATGTTTCTCAGGAGTGATTGACACAATTATTTTTTGGATCTCGAACATTAGCATACAAGGCTCATATCGTGAGTATTGAGGGTGCCTCAAATATTCTGTTTGCCTTTTTGGGAGGTTGAAAACCTCCTTTGTCATCGTTTTTGTTGTGCCCTCCAACGGAATGTCTGGATTGAAGTGGCGTTTATGATAATAGGGACATTAGGATCAGATCAAAAAAACACCCTGCGCAAAAATTTTTGTGGGAGGAACTATCTATCATTTCGAGGAAGGCCGATGCCTAGTGGAGATTGCAAATTTACTGATCTGGAAATTCGTGACCAGTTGAAGCGAATTTTGGCGTCGGATAATTTTGACGCTTCCAAACGCAATAAATCGCTTCTTTTCTATCTTGTTGACGAAACTCTTGAAGGCCGGGATGAACGGATCAAGGCCTATAGCATCGCGACTTTAGTATTTGGTCGGGGGGCAGATTTTGATCCCAAAACTGACTCCGTTGTGAGAGTAGAGGCACGTAGGTTGAGGCGGTCTTTGGAGCACTATTATTTGCGTTCTGGATCAAGCGACCAAGTTAGAATTACAATTCCAAAAGGTGCCTATCGGCTGAGGTTTGAACAAGTGGATCTCGAGCAAAATATGGCTCAATCCGATAGACCAAATGCATTGGGTGGGGCCGAATTAATATTGGGGCGCGTTCCGTTCGTTTTTGTAGCGCCATTTACAATTGAGGGAGAACCTTCCGCGTTCATTAATTTCCCTCTAAGCTTTACCCGCCAACTTATTGTAGGACTTACACGGTTCAACAACTTATCCGTTTTTGGTATAGAAACTAGCCTGAGCAATGCAACTGAAGCCGCCCGAACAGAGCAATCAAACAACATCGTGCATGATTTCTTGCTGTCTGGGGTCATAACTATTTCAAAACACAGGCTGGAAGTTGAAGTCCAGTTGCAGGATTCACGCTCTGGACAATACCTATGGGCCGAAAGTTACGCCCGCGAAATGACTCCCGATGAAATTGGACGAGTGCGAGACGAAATCGCTAATCGGGTCGTGCGGGAGTTGGCACAGATATACGGGGTAATTTATACAAAAGCACATGAATTGGACGGAAATGCACCCGAGCATCTGACGTCCTATGAGTGTGTGGGAAAGTTTTATCGGTATTGGCAAACCTATGATAGCGACATGCTTGAGCCGGTTCGCCAATGCCTAGAATCCGCTATAGTTCAAGATCCAAAATATGCAGAAGCCTATGCATGCTTGTCGCAAGTCTACACCAACGCATATCGATTTGGTCAGGTTATCAGCGGGTGTACCGGTGCCCCTTTGACGCGTGCAATGGAGCTGGCGCAAACCGCCCTTGAAATTGCACCACAGTCTAGTCGTGGCTACCATGCAATGGGTCTAGCATATTGGTTCAGTGGGGATCTTGAAAGCTGCCTAGAAGCTCTTGAAGCAGGGCACAAGCTCAACCCAAATGATACCGAAATAATGGCAAGCCTTGGGCATCACTGCGGGCTCATGGCTAGATGGGATCGAGCAATTCCTTTGTTGGAAAAGAGCTATATCCACAACCCAGCACAACCAAGCTCATATCGGATAACGCTGTCGGTATTTCATTACGTTCACGGCCGCTATCAGCAAGCCCTGACGGAAGCTAAAAAAGTCAACGCACCAAACGTCGTGTACGGTTTCCTAATGATTGCAATTTCTGCTGCAAAACTGAACAGGCCAGATGAGGCGATGGCGGCAGTTGCCCGTATTATTGAAATCGATCCACATTATGCGGATAACATCTCCCAGGACCTCGAAAAACGGAATTTTGACGCTGGCTTAAGCCAAGCTGTCATAAGCGGGTTCTCGGATGTACTCGTAGATTTTGAGTGAAAGAAGCTAGGCATCTTAGCCTATGGACTATCAGGAATTAGAAATTCTCCCAATCCAGAATACCCTTGGGGTTCGTAACTGTTCGTAACCCCAAGAAGCTGGTTTTAGTCTCACTGGAAAACATCTCTTGATATAGATCAAATCTCAGCTTCGCTATTTCAGGGTATTTGTTTCAATAGTTTTCAAATTAGGCCCTCCCTGTTTGTAGTTCTGTCGGCGCTGCCAGCGAATTTATAGCAATCAATTAGAGAACCTGAAGGCCGAGCCTAATTCATTCAATACAGAAGAGGATTAATTCAATGACTGCTCAAGAGAGAAAAGCCAACACCGTCCCCCTGAATTGGAAAGAGGTGTGGTACACAAATTGCCCCATGGTTTCGGCCAACAATGTCGATCAGGAGCTTGGTTGGTGCCGTGAAGAGTTTAAGAAAATCGGCGTCGAATACGATTACTTCCGTCATGCGGAAGGAAACAATTGGTATCCGCACTACATCCACAATCTGGATAACTTGATCCGCTTTGGGGGCCTGTACCCTCCAATCCACGTCAATGCCGACCTGCGCAAGACCGTTTTGCTCGGGGCTACATGGGTGAACGAAGGTGGTTGTATGGCCGTGCGGTCCAACGACAACCTCTTTCGTATGCAGGACCTTAAGGGCAAGAAAATCGGCCTTACCAAGAGCCTGAATACCATCAAAAACGACTGGTGGCGCATTCAAGAGCACATGGGCATCGAAAATATGCTGATGCTCAACGGTATGACCATGGACGACGTCGAAATCGTTGAATTTCCGTACCCAGATGATTGGTACGACGACCCCAAAATGTTGACCCCGATCAACAATCCTTCGGAAACATGGCTGAAGCGCGATCACAAACATGACTTCGCCTTCCGTCCTCTAGAAAAAGCACTGCTCGATGGCACCGTCGACGCCATTTATACTCAGAGTAAAGTTTTCCAGCATCTCCAAGAGGCTACAGGGAAGCTTGCCATGATCGAAGATTTGACCCGCTATCCCGATTGGAGGATGCAAGTTGCCAACACCCCCGCCGTAATTACCTGCACGGATGTGATGGCCAAAGAGCACCCAGAGTTGGTTATTGCTTACATGAAAGCCATGATTAAAGTCGGTTTGTGGTCCAACGATAACAAACATGCTGCGGGCGCAATTCTCAATCGTCAGACCTTCTATCGGGATGCAGAGGACACTTATCAGGGCATCAAGGATGTTGATATGGTTCCAAGCCTGAACGCGCAAAACATGCAGACTATCAAAATTGGCAAGGATTTCATGTTCAAGAATGGCTACATTAAAAACGATTTTGATGTGGATGAATGGGCAGCGCCACAATTCTTGGAGCAAGCGGCGGCGGAAGTCATGAAGGAAGAGTGGGAGCGTCGCAGCTGGAGCAAGCTTCCTCAGGGTGCTGGGCTTGACGCCAACAGCGTACGACTAGGGTAATTTACACCACAAAAATTGAGCAAAACCGGACCATCCGAGAGGGTGGTCCGGGTGGCGCCCAGATTATTGGAAAAGTGAGAAATACGTATGATCTATATTTCAAAGCTCGGATCTCTGTTTGCAGTTTTGGCGGTGTCATCTCTGGGACTAACCAGTGTGGCAAATGGACAGGAAGGCCCCAAAATCGGAGACCTCCCACAAGCCTTGATTTGCGATAAGGCTGGCATCACGGTCGTTGGTTATTTGGCCAAGGTCGATGCGGAGGGGACCGCTTTCTATATGACCCCCAACGACATCTTTGTGACGGTTTCCAGCAGCGGCCGTGTCGACAACAGGTCCGACGGCTCTTGTAGTGATAAAACATTGGCCGAATTGCGCGCAAATGGCCAGACGCGGGAGTTTGCCAAATAGGTTAGACTTCGTGCCGCTTTTAAGTCTATTTAAAGGAGAAACCGTATGGTGGAAGTTCAAGATGTTCCCAAAGGAAAACAAACGGTTCTGGAGCTGTATGTAACAGCAAAAGAGGCCTACGAAATGTGGAAAGCCGCGCCTAGGAACGTCGCCGTTTTGGATGTGCGTACCCCCGAAGAATACGGCTTTGTGGGGCACGCCGAGATGGCTCGAAACATCCCCATCGTTTTTGTGACTTACAAATGGGATGCGGAAAAAAACGGACCCGTCTTGAAGCCAAACGCAGCCTTTCTCGACATGGCGCGCAGTCACTACAAACCGGACGACACAATTTTGGTAACATGCCGCTCAGGCGGGCGGGGTGCCGCAGCGGTTAATGCGCTTGCGCAGGTTGGATTCAAAAATGCCTACAACATCATCGACGGTATAGAAGGCGACATGGAGAAAAACCTCTCAAGCGCGAACTGCGGGCAACGCACAGTAAACGGATGGAAAAATTCAGGGGCTCCGTGGACGTATTCTTTGGACCCAGAGCTTATGTGGATTGAAAAATAATGCGCACATCAAGGGGGTTAAATTTGACTCGTTCATCAAGAATGAAAGCTCTCAAACTCACGGCTGTGATGATGTCCGTGTACTTTTGCATGATGGTCACTGGAGCAATCGCGGGGGTGGAAAACACACCAACGGCGCCGACCATTTATTTCCCCATGGCGCATATTTTCACCTTCCTCATTCTGATGCTTGGGCCTTCAAAAATCATAGGCCCGTTTGTGAAGTTGACTGCGGGTGCAAAACCCCAACTTGAGAGACGGATCGCCCTAACAGCGACACTCTTCTCTGGGATTGCGCTTTTGATCGCAGGGCTGCTGGGCGAGTTGATTCTGAGAAAACACGGCGTTCCGCTTCCCGTACTCGCCCTTGCTGGGGGTATCATTTTGTTTCTCGTTGCTATTCAGGACACTATTCGGCAATTTTCCTTTGAAGATATGTCATCCGAACACCACTCCGCCCGAGAGCCCAATATCAAGCTCGCGCTCGCACCACTCGCTTTCCCAATTATCGTCACCCCATACGGTATCGCCGCGCTGATCGTGTTTCTGTCGTTCGCAGCCGATATTCAGAGCCAACTCACCATAGGAGGCATGGTTGTCGTTATCTTGTTGTTGAATTTTGTAGCAATGTTGTTTGCACGAAAGCTGATGACGTCCCTAGGTGTAGCCTTGGCAATCGTTGGGTCGGTTTTAAGTGTCGTTCAAGTGGCTCTTGGACTTCAGATTATCGGAAACTCGTTCTTGGCTCTGAATGTGTTTTGATCCAAGGAAGCAACGTGTCTCGTCCGCCAAAATAACACGCAAGAAAGACTCCTCATGACAGAACTCGATGCCATCAACCCGGCAGAAATTCCATTGACGACACGGCTCGCATTAGAGCGAACTCGCATTGCATATGAACGCACCATGATGGCGTGGGTTCGAACTGCGGCGTCATTCATCACATTCGGGTTCTCGGTCTACAAATTCTTTGATATTGAAACGGCAGGGCAAGATATTGGACCGAGTTTAATAGGTCATCGTGAATTTGCCGCCCTTCTCATTGGCATGGGCCTTCTGACCTTGCTCGTTGGCAAAATCGAACATGGCAGAGATTTGCGCGCTTTGGGAAAATACTACACCGACATGCCAGTGTCTGGCACACGAGTTATCGCTCTTTTGGTCGCTCTGGCAGGAGCGATTTCGTTTGTGGCGGTTCTGCTGGGGGCCTGATTCTCAGTCGCGTGAATTTGGGGCAAATGATCAGTACGTTAGCTTGAGAATTGCGCCGCTGGCAGAAGATAAGCACAGCAATTCTACCACTCAATAGTGCTAGGCGAGTATACATTATAACTAGAGATGGCGCTTTTTAATACGGATACCAAAACTAAATTTCAATTGTGCTGAAGGGAAACAAAATGAAGAACTATTTGAAACAATTCGTCGGCCTTGTTGCCTTGATGGCGTCATCATCGACGGCTATGGCGCAAGAGTCAGATTGGAACTACGGGGCAACAATTTATCTTTTCACTCCTGATACTACAGCCTCAATAGGGGATGTGGAGGGAAATCTGGACTTCAGCGACGCGCTTGAGAATCTCGATATGGCCTTTATGGGAGCTTTTGAGGCTAACAATGGCACTTGGGGATTGCTCGCAGATTATATGCTGACGGATCTGACGTTCAACCGGTCTACACCCGGTCCGGACTTTTCAGGGTTGAGCACGTCTCTAAAGACCCAAATTTTAAATGGGTATGTAACATACCGTGCCTATCAAACCCCTACGGTTAACTTTGACGTTGCGGCTGGATTCCGATGGTTTGGCACAAAATCTAAGATGACGTTGTCACCCGGAACGGCCCCAGGCGGTTCTTCCAGTGTGAGTAGTAATTGGACTGATCCAGTGATTGGTGTCCGAATGAATTTTCAAATGTCGGATAAATGGAACGGGACTGCGTTTGCCGACTATGGTGGCTTTAGTTCGGAGAGCACGACATGGCAGGTTCTTCTAACCGCTAATTACCAGTTCAATGAAAACTGGGTAGGCAGACTCGGCTATCGAAAAATCTCGGTGGACCACAAGATCGACGGAAGCGATTTCAAATATGAACAATCCGGACCGTTGCTCGGAGTAACTTATAAATTCTGATACCTCATGGGGTCTTCGTAATCAGAGGTATAATATTATGCCCTCCGCTAAGTAGTGGATGGCAACGGACCTTAGCTGCAATGACCACCAATGGCGGTTTTGGGCCGTTCGCGTCATTCTCAATTCGCTGACAGAACAATTTCTTCACCCCAAAGCTACTGAGCCAGGGCAATCTATGTCAATCCGCTCACCCAAAAAAGTGAGGAACCTCGGGCATCTAT
>NZ_JBGFCF010000035.1:0-2500 GCF_041205445.1 Falsihalocynthiibacter sp. CO-5D18
TGGTTGCGGGAGTCAGATTTGAACTGACGACCTTCAGGTTATGAGCCTGACGAGCTACCGGGCTGCTCCATCCCGCGACGCTTAGGCATTTTGCCTTAGTTCGCATCCCAGTTTTTGTAATTTCTGGGGTTTGAGGGATCGTTTGAGAGATACGTGTTATGTTTCTTACTAGGTTTGGCGGCGACCTACTCTCCCACGTCTTAAGACGCAGTACCATTGGCGCAACAGTGCTTAACTGCCGAGTTCGGGATGGGATCGGGTGTTTCACTTGTGCCATGACCACCAAACCGAGAAAGAAACACAACACACAGTTTTAACTATCAGATTTAGTTTCACTTAAAAAAGTGTAGCTTTTGATTATTCCGCCTGAACCCTTACCAAACTTACGTTCGGGGGTCAGGTTTGTAGAAGTCTATCTTCTACTGGATCAAATCAAGCCTATCGGGCAATTAGTATCAGTCAACTGAGTGCGTTACCGCACTTACATCTCTGACCTATCGACGAGGTGGTCTACCTCGGCCCTCAGGGAGATCTTGTTTTGAAGGGGGCTTCCCGCTTAGATGCCTTCAGCGGTTATCCTGTCCGTTCATAGCTACCCAGCACTGCCATTGGCATGACAACTGGTCCACCAGTGGAACGTTCACCCCGGTCCTCTCGTACTAGGGGCAACTCTTCTCAAATCTCCTACACCCACGGCAGATAGGGACCGAACTGTCTCACGACGTTCTAAACCCAGCTCACGTACCTCTTTAAATGGCGAACAGCCATACCCTTGGGACCTGCTCCAGCCCCAGGATGAGATGAGCCGACATCGAGGTGCCAAACACTGCCGTCGATATGAGCTCTTGGGCAGTATCAGCCTGTTATCCCCGGCGTACCTTTTATCCGTTGAGCGATGGCCCTTCCACTCGGGACCACCGGATCACTATGACCGACTTTCGTCTCTGCTCGACTTGTCAGTCTCGCAGTCAGGCTGGCTTCTGCCATTGCACTCAACGACCGATTTCCGACCGGTCTGAGCCAACCTTCGCGCGCCTCCGTTACTCTTTAGGAGGCGACCGCCCCAGTCAAACTACCCACCATACAGGGTCCCGGATCCAGATAATGGACCGCGGTTAGACATCAAACAGAATTAGGGTGGTATCTCAAGGGAGGCTCCACAAAGACTAGCGTCTCTGCTTCAAAGCCTACCACCTATCCTGCACAAATTGTGTCTAATGCCAGTGTAAAGTTGTAGTGAAGGTGCACGGGGTCTTTCCGTCTAACCGCGGGAAGCCTGCATCTTGACAGGCAATTCAATTTCGCTGAGTCCACATTTGAGACAGCGGGGAAGTCGTTACGCCATTCGTGCAGGTCGGAACTTACCCGACAAGGAATTTCGCTACCTTAGGACCGTTATAGTTACGGCCGCCGTTTACCTGGGCTTCAATTCGGAGCTTGCACTCCTCCTTTTAACCTTCAGGCACCGGGCAGGCGTCAGACCCTATACGTCGTCTTACGACTTCGCAGAGCCCTATGTTTTTAGTAAACAGTCGCCACCCCCTGGTTTGTGCCCCCGACCAAGACTTGCGTCCTAATCGGGCCTCCTTCTCGCGAACTTACGGAGGTATTTTGCCGAGTTCCTTAAATGTGGTTCTCTCAAGCGCCTTGGTATTCTCTACCAGTCCACCTGTGTTGGTTTAGGGTACGATCTTAAAGAGGGGCTATTTCCAGGAACCTCTAAGCAGCTCTTTCAATCCAATAAGGAAGAACTACCTTCGAGATCCGTCACCACCTCACGGCCCAGGAATATTAACCTGGTTCCCATCGACTACGCCTTTCGGCCTCGCCTTAGGGGTCGGCTTACCCTGCTCAGATTAACTTTAAGCAGGAACCCTTGGACTTTCGGCGACAGGGTCTCTCACCCTGTTTGTCGCTACTCATGTCATCATTCTCACTAGTGATCTCTCCACCCGATGGCTCACGCCCGGGCTTCACAGAAAGCTCCTTATCCTCCACTACACCCGAAGGTGCAAAAGAGGATGGGAACTATGTCACACTACGCTCTGCTACCATGCAATAAATGCATCCTAAGCTTCGGCTCATGGCTTGAGCCCCGTTACATCTTCGCCGCAGGACAACTTAATTAGACCAGTGAGCTGTTACGCTATCTTTAAAGGATGGCTGCTTCTAAGCCAACCTCCTGGTTGTTTTGGTCGTCCCACCTGCTTTCCCACTTAGCCATGAATTAGGGGCCTTAGCTGTAGGTCAGGGTTGTTTCCCTTTTCACCATGGGCGTTAGCACCCACAGTGTGTCTGCCGGATATTACTTCTCGGTATTCGGAGTTTGATTAGGATCAGTAAGACGGTGAGTCCCCATTACCCATTCAGTGCTCTACCCCCGAGAGTATTCGTCCGACGCTCTACCTAAATAGATTTCGCAGAGAACCAGCTATCTCCGAGTTTGATTGGCCTTTCACCCCTAGGCACAACTCATCCCGACCTTTTTCAACAGGTGTGG
>NZ_JBGFCF010000036.1:0-3928 GCF_041205445.1 Falsihalocynthiibacter sp. CO-5D18
ATGCGAACTTTTCACCCGAATGTTATGGGGAGGCAAGGGATTTCTCCAGGGGGAGTGCCGAGGTACAAATATTTAGGTAGTTTTCGCAAAGTGTTGCGCGGAACGACGGTAGATAGGGCGGGAACCAGACTTTCGCTGCATCTGTGAGTCAAGAATGCGTCATCGGTCAGAGCCGACATTCAAACAGATGCTGTTTTAGGTCTATCTCCGCAGCGCGGAAGGCCGCACCGAGACTAAAGCAAACGCGCAGTCTTGTCGGTCTGGCGTCCAAAGACTTTTCTAGGAGACCTTCTCGGTGTTCGAAATCTCCTATACGGGGCAAGTTCTATCTAAGAAATTGAGATGAGCTATTCGATCGCTTCTACCGGACCCCCGGCTTTTTGCCATGAAGTGAAGCCTCCCGGGATATGTGCAACGTTTCGCAGTCCCAATTCATTCGCGATTTCAACCGCTAGAGTGGATCTTTCACCGACGGCACAAAAAAGCAAGACCCTGCTGTTTTTCGCCAATCCCGCCAGTGGACCGCTGGGTCGACAGTATTGATCAAAATGCCCGTAGGGTGCGTGGATCGAGTTGGGGATCGATCCATAGCGGCGCCGTTCGCTCTCTTCCCTAATGTCCACGAGTTGACAATCAACCGATGGCCATCCAGCAAGAATTTCGTCGACCTCAAGTACGGGTACACGATGTTGCGCCGCCATTCTAAGGCCGAGATTTAAATTTTCGGGAACTGCCACGTCCATCATAGCTGGGTTGGCGAGCTTTAGATTATTCATGATCTCGGCATATTCTTCTGCCGAATTCACTTGGAGACGCGGGTTGTTATGGCGCTCCTCGGCAATCGTGCTGACCGTGTCCCCTTTGTAGTCGTGGCCCGGAAAGACCATCGTGTTTTCTGGCAGTTTTAACAAACGCTCAAAAATCGAATGGTATTGCTCATAAGGATCACCATTCTGAAAGTCGGTGCGGCCCGTCCCCCTTATCAACAGTGTATCGCCGGTAAACACCCGGTCATCCATTAAGAAGCTGTAACTTTCCGAGGTGTGCCCCGGTGTATGAAGCGCAGTAAGTGTAAGACCTTCAATCGTTAATGGATCATTATCGCGCACGCGCATGGAAACCACGTCAGCTGGGGACTGTTCGCCCATTACCGTTGTGCATCGGGTTGCGTCACGCAATTTCCCCATAGCGCTGACATGGTCGGCATGGATATGGGTATCGACAACTTTAACCAGCTTGAGGTCTAGCTCTTCAAGCAACTTCAGGTAGCGATTTGTATGTTCGAAAACCGGATCTATTAGAAGCGCTTCGCCACCGTGCCGACTGGCCATCAGGTAAGTATAAGTGCTTGAAGTTTTGTCAAAGAGTTGTCTGAATATCACTGCTGCATCTCCACATGGTAGGTGATCGATACTTCCAAAAGAGCGTTACTTGCTGGCTGGGCAACTCATTCGAACGAATCTGCCGAGGCTACTCTTTTGAACAACTTATGGCAATTATTGAATCATTGCTTGATCAAGCCGTTTGGCTTAGCCTAACGAACGCTTCTTGCAAACGGTTCGTGGGAGAGTCGTCATGCCTTGAGAGCGCAACCTCCTAAAGGAACAACACAATGAGCCTACGTATAAACGACACAGTCCCTAACCTTACCGTAGAAACGGACCAAGGCACCTTTTCTTTGCATGATTGGATCGGAGACAGTTGGGCGATCCTTTTTTCGCATCCTAAGGACTTTACCCCTGTTTGCACGACAGAGTTTGGCGCGGTCGCGCAGTTGGCCGATGAATGGTCCAAACGCGGCACCAAGGTCATCGGGATTTCCGTGGATGGTGTTGAGGATCACAAGAAGTGGAAGGGCGACATTGAGAAAGTTGGGGGCGCACCCGCAGGCTTCCCGATTATTGCGGACGATGGCCTGACAGTTTCAAAAGCCTTCGACATGTTGCCAGCAGATGCCTACCTACCGGACGGCCGCACCCCCAATGATAGCCAGACCGTAAGATCTGTTTTTATCATCGGACCAGATAAAAAGATGAAGTTGTCCATGACATATCCGATGAATGTGGGCCGCAATTTTGCAGAAGTTTTGCGGGCACTGGATGGCCTGCAGACGGCGGCCAGTCGAGGTGTCGCAACACCGGCAAACTGGAATGTCGGCGATGATGTCGTTATCCCGGTTGCTTTAAACGATGCTGATGCAAAAGAGAAATTCGGCGACTTTACCACTGTCCTTCCCTATCTACGAATGACAAGCCTGAAAGGCTAAGTCATCGGTAGGCCCCATTTAATCGAGATCTTTTGGGGCCTAATTCCAAAAATTAAACAACGGCATTGAATGCGCAGCGTCGCTGCAACAAAGTCCAATTTGTCCGCTGACCGACGCTTCACCCAACAAAATGCTGCACGATGCACGAATGGCAGCAATGCGAAAGCTGCATCGCGGCATAGACGAGGGGTGGGAATGTCCGGTTTGGGCCGGAAGTTGCCTAAGGCAAAAAAATAAGGCATCTTTCCCCGCCCGAGCCCCTGCAAAGGTACTCGGACGGAATGTTGGCGTAAGTACTTCACACGATACCCACAGGCAACCTGACCTGATCAATGATCTCCCGCTTCTGGCAATCACTTATCCCGGCTGAATACAGTCCATAGGTTAGCCTGGTGGCCGATCGCGCCGATTGATGGCCCACAAGGCTGGCGGTGAAGTGCTCTGGAACCCCTGTGCGTTCGCATTGGGTGATGAACCACTTGCGCGTTGAGTGGAACACAAGGCCAGGGCGGGTGGTTCCGGTGTGGTTCCTTAACAGAGCAAACCTCTTGGTGACCCTGTCCACGGAAATCCCTGGAAACAGGGCCCCTTTGTTGGGCAGCATGGCCAGGGTAGCCAAAAGGCTGTCATGTAGCGGAATTTCACGTTCTGCTGCTTTGGATTTGAGCCCCCTGATCGCGTTTGGTCTGATCCGGGCAAAGACCCCAAGATTGCCCTTGGAGATCAGGTCTTCCGCCATCATCCCACAAGCCTCTCCGGACCGCATGCCTGTGAGCAAGCAGAGACGTAGGAGGGGCGATAGCAGGGGATCATTGGCCCCCAACAAAGTCACCACCTCTGCATCTGTCATCACCGCATAGCTTTGAACCTCTGGTTTGGAATGAACCGCAAGTTTGCCAAAGCCATGCTCTGCAAGGTGACCTTCCCGCACCGCCCAATCCAAGAAATGACAGGTCTGGGTCCAAATCCGATGCTGGGTTTGGGGCGCGATTGTCCGGTCGGAAGTGGTCGACAGGGCCACCAAGTGGCGTAGCCCCAAGCCCTTGCGCGTGGTGCTCTTGGTGACGTCAGGGTTGAGTCGGGACAGAAACGCAAGGAATTCTTGACCGTTGGAGAGGCTTAAATCCCCAATCCTCTTGCCGCCAAAGAGGGAGGTCAGCAGTCCGAGACTGAAACGGATCGACTTGAAGCTGCCAGGTTTAAGCTCTTGTGATCGTTGGGTAAGGTAGGTTTGAGCCAAATCCGCTACCGTGGTTTGCCCTTGAAGGCGCAGGCGTTCGATTTTGGGCTGTGGGATCGTGATCGTCGGCGGATTATCCGGATCAGGGTTTGCCCTCAGTCGTGCCTCTGCTTGTTCAACGACCTCCGCATAGCTCTGATTGATCTCTGCTATCCGTGTCTTGGCTGTACGGGCATCTGGGGTTTTGAGGGATCGTTTCAGGGCTTGGCCCAAGTGGGGTTGCAAGTGTTTGGGGTAGTTGCGGCGATACAGCCAGGTTTGATGTTTGAGGTAGGCATACTTAAGGGTGACAGACATGAGGGTCCTTCTGGGGGCATAGGCCCCCTTTTGGGTGAAAGTTGAGGTTTTCTGAGGTGGAACAACGGCTTACTTGGTTATTCCTGTTCCCTGCGGGTAGTTAGTCCGGCAAGACGCGCAGGATT
>NZ_JBGFCF010000037.1:0-3916 GCF_041205445.1 Falsihalocynthiibacter sp. CO-5D18
CTTTGCTCTGCGACCTTTCGGGAGAAGAACTCTCGCAGGAAGATGCAGAAGCCACGTTCCTAGATCTCGGATTTGACTCCCTATTTCTGGGGCAAGTAGCGCAGAAATTGGGTGCTGACTTTGGGATCGACATCACATTCCGCCAATTGCTGTCGCAATATCCGACGGCCACCGCTGTTGCTGGATTACTGGATGAAAACTTGCCACCAGATGTTGTGGAAGCCGTAGCACCTGTTGCGGCCCCCCAAATGGCCGAGCAAGTTGCGGCTTTCTCTCAGCTTACCCTTTCGGCGCCCGTCACTTCAGACGGTCGATCACCCCTGATGCTGGCACAAATATCTGCGATGCAGACGTTGTTTTCTCAGCAATTGCTGGCCCTATCCGGTACGGCCCTTCAGCAGGTTTCTGCGGCACCCGTCACAGCCCCCGCCCCTGCGCCTATGCCAGAGGTAATCCGCGAAACAGCGGCCACAGCCCACAGCGAGCCCGTTGAGGCAACGCCCAAAAAACCCGCCTTTTCGATTGGACGCGCAACAAACGCCGGCGGTGGCGATTTGACCCCGCAACAAGCAGAATTCGCCCGTGACTTGGCCCAGCGATACAGCGCAAAAAGCCCAAAAACCAAGGCATATGTTCAGAGGTATCGCCCTGCCATGGCTGATCCGCGTACGGCGGCGGGCTTTCGGGCTGAATGGAAAGAACTGGTTTTTCCAGTCGTTTGTGATCGTTCCAAAGGATCACGGCTTTGGGATATTGACGGCAACGAATTCATCGACCTTGTGAACGGTTTTGGCCAGACGGCTTTTGGCCACTCACCCGATTTTGTTGTCGACGCAATCACTCGCCAAATGGAACGCGGATTTGCCATAGGACCGCAAAGCGATCTCGCTGGACCCATCGCCGAACGGTTTGCAAGGTTTGTGGGCCATCAACGCGCAGCGTTCTGTAACACCGGATCTGAGGCCGTGATGGCCGCAATGCGTATTGCCCGCACCGTGACAGGGCGCGAAAAAATTGTCGTTTTTGGCAACGACTATCACGGCCAATTCGACGAGGTTCTGGTCAAAGGCAAGCGCAGCGGTGGCGACCCAGCCGCCTTACCAATTGCCCCTGGAATCCCGCGCGCGTCGCTCTCGCAAATGGTTGTTTTGCCATACGCAGAACAATCCACGCTTGATTGGCTGCGCAAAAACATAGGCGATATCGCCGCCGTGATCGTAGAACCGGTTCAAAGCCGCCATCCCGATTTGCGCCCGCGCGCCTTTGTCGAAACCCTGCGCGAGCTTACCCGCGATGGTGGAGCGGCAATGGTTATGGACGAAGTGGTCACGGGCTTTCGCGTCGGGCCACGCGGGATGCAAGGCGCATGGGATATCACACCCGACATGGCGACCTATGGCAAAGTTGTTGGCGGTGGTATGCCTATCGGCATGCTCGCGGGGTCGGATCGATTCATGGACGCGTTAGATGGCGGTCAGTGGCAGTTTGGCGACGAAAGCGTTCCCGAGGCTTCCCCCACGTTTTTTGCTGGCACGTTTGTGCGTCATCCTCTGGTGCTTGCGGCAGTCGAGGCCACTTTGGATCACATGGAGCAACACGGCGCCGACCTTTGGGAGGCAACCGCCGACCTGACGGCGCGTACTGTGAGGCGCCTAAATGACATACTGGACGCACGCGGACTGCCCCGCATCGTTGAAACTTTTTCCAGCTGGTTTGTACCACAGGTCACAGATCTGGATCCCAACGCCGCCTTGTTGTTTCCCTTGATGCGACTTGCCGGAGTGCATGTACAGATCGGATATCCGTGCATATTCACCACTGCCCACACTCAAGACGACGCCGACAAGGTTGTGACAGCGTTTGAGCAGTCCGTTGACGCATTGCGCGCTGTGGGCATCCTAGGTGGAAATCCCGTTCTCGGAGCTGAAATTCAGCCCGCGGCGACAGCACAGATAGGATTGCCTTTGACTGCGGCTCAACGTGAAATCTGGATGACGACGCAATTGGTCAAACAAGCCTCGTGCTGTTTTAACGAAAGTGTTTCGCTTGAACTCAGTGGTCCTTTGGACCTGCCTGCCTTACAACGCGCCATGGATCAGATCATCGCGCGGCATGACGGGTTACGCATGGTCTTTGCCCGCAATGGCGAAAGCTTTGACGTTGTTGACCCGTATCCTTTACCTTTGGAACTGCATGATGTGAGCACGTCGGACGATCCCGCCTCTGCGTTGCACCATTTGCTTTTGGACGACGCGGCGACCCCGATCGATATCGTATCTGGCCCCCCTCTACGCGCCTTTGTGGTGCGCACGTCGCAAGATACACATGTGCTTGTGCTGAATGCGCATCACATCGTTTGCGACGGGTGGTCGTTTAATGTTCTGTCTGAGGAACTCGCGACCCTTTATGCCCAAGAAGTGACAGGCAAAACAGCAGGACTTCCACCAGCCCCATCCTTTGCAAGTTTTGCAAAGCAACAGGCTGCAGCATCGGTTTCCGAGAAAACGCGAGCTTACTGGAAAACGCAATTTCAGGACATTCCAGAGCTTCCGGAATTACCGACGGATCGCCCTCGTCCTGAAATCAAAACCTTTGCTGGCGCCACTTGTACCGCCCATATTTCTGGTGATGTCATGCGAGCCGCTCGCAAGGCTGGGGCCGAACAGGGATGCACACTTTTTTCAACGTTGTTTGCGGCCCTAAACATCGCCGTTGCGCGGCTCACCGGTGCGTCCGATATTGTGCTTGGCGTTCCCACAGGTGGTCAGGCAATGTTGGCAAACAGCGACCTTGTAGGTCATTGCGTCAATTTCCTGCCCATCAGGCAAACCCATACCTCAGACTTGCTTGCGTCTGATTTTCTTAAACAGGTTAGCGAAGGCGTCATGGATGCCTTTGATCATCAGGATTACACATACGGCACATTGGTGCAGGATTTGAACGTCGCGCGGTCCTTAAATCGACTGCCGCTTACAGAAATCCAGTTTAACCTCGAAAAGCTCAGTGAAAGCATCGAAATGGGCCCCTTGCGGGCGACCATGCACCCCAATGCCAAGGCCGCGGTCAATTTTGATCTGTTCTTCAACATCGTGGAACGTAAGGACGGACTGCGTGTCGATGTGGATTATAATGCGGATGTTTTCGAGGCCTCGACGGTTCTGCGCTGGGTTGGCCATCTAGAACAAGTTCTAGCCGAACTTGGACAAAATACCGCCCGCCCAATTGCGCAATTGCCCGTATTGTCTGAACAGGAAACGGTTTGGTTGGCGGAAACACTCAATGCCACAGAAACACCAATGGGAGAGACCCGCACCATCCATGGGCGCTTCGCTGAAGCTTGCGAAAAACACGGCGATGCCATTGCTATTAAAGATAGCGCAGGCCAGACGAGTTACAGCGTACTTGCACAGCGCAGCGACAGTATCGCGGCGTCCTTACAGGCGGCTGGGATCAAACCGCAAAGCCGCGTGGCCGTAGCCTTGCCCCGATCTTCTGAATGTATTGTAACACTGCTTGGGGTGATGAAAGCCGGATGTGCCTATGTGCCAATCGACCTAAATCAACCCGACACACGACTGCGCATGATCCTAGAAAACGCGGATGTCTCCGCCATCGTTCACCAAGGGAATGCAGTTCCCTCGTGCGCTGACGGACTAGGGCTAGCCGCTCTCCAGATCGACGCCATCACGCAGGGGGGAACTCCAGAAAACATAACACAAACGGGTGACGCGGCGGCCTATGTCATGTTCACCTCGGGATCGACAGGCACTCCCAAGGGTGTAGAAATTGGACACGGGTCTGTGGTCAATCTGTTGACCTCAATGGCCAAGGACACGGCCTTCAACTCGGGCAGCAGTTTGCTCTCAGTCACCACAATAATGTTCGACATCTCGGTGTTGGAAATGTTTATGCCCTT
>NZ_JBGFCF010000038.1:0-3815 GCF_041205445.1 Falsihalocynthiibacter sp. CO-5D18
TCGACGCCAATCATTGTAACTTCGTTCATGGATGTCTCCTCCGATTTGGTGCTTTCAATATCACCACTATGGCACACTTTGATGCCGGTTCCGGGGTGAGGCATCCACACCATCAGTGGCCCGGAACTGCGCGATCTTCTACTTCGGCGGGGCTGTCACGGATCGATATTGCGTCGTTGAACTTACCTACTCCAGTCCGTTTTAGTGTGGCATGGCGAGACCGGCGAATGGCCCGCGTTGCCCGTAGATGCGCAAGCAATTCCTTCTTAAGAACGCCGCGCGTTTGGATGAACAGGCTACGGTAGATCGTCTCGTGCGAGACACGCTTGCTCTCATCATCTGGATGTTCACGCATCAGCCAGCCTGCGATTTGTTGCGGGGACCATTTGCGGATCAGCTTGGCCGATATCTCTCGGCAGAGATAGGCATTCCCATTCAACTTGCAGAGTTTTGGGCGATGCGCACGATTCCAAGCTGCTGTATTAGAATGCGCTGCGCGGTATTGGGCACGCCCGCCATTGCGTCTGACCTCGCGACTAATCGTGGACGCTGACCGCTTCAGGGATCTCGCAATGGACCGCAAGGACAGCTTCGCACGCAGGCCTCTGGATATCTCCTCGCGGTCCATCAGGGTGAGAGCGAGGCGAGACCGCAAGCGGTTTGGTGGACGGATGCCGCCAGTGCGCGCAAGGAGCGGATAAATCGATGACGATGAGCGATCAAAACCACGCCCGATCGAGTTCATCGATTCTCCGCGTTGCCATCCACTGCCGGCAGGCGATGCGTGCATCGCCGAGAGGGATCCCATATCTCTGACTTTTGCTCATCTGTGAAAAACACTCGGCGACGATACTTCATAGGGTTCACTCCATCTTTCCAAAAAGATTAGAGTGTTGCGTCGACCAGTTGAAACCGCCGGACCTTTCAGACCTTCGCTGCAAGTGCGCAAATGTCGGGTTCGGCGAACCGTTCAACAAACGGTCGTTTTTGGAAGATTTTCGGGAAAGTAGATTATTCTGCATCTCCCAGAGCCAACAGAAGCAGACAGGCTAGGATGGGCGAACCGAAAAGGCTGATAAGCACCCAGATTAATTGACTACGGCTCCTTCTCTCTGCCATGCCCGCAGGAAGCAGGATATATAGCCATAGTACAATAAACAGCGCAAACAGACCAAAGACTACAGAGAATATACCTTCCATTGATCAGTCCCTCCTGCGCTTATCGAAGCGGTCGTTTTGATGGCTAAAGCCATACCTAGTCTTTAGCATTTTTTCGGGCATTAAACTGCTCCCAGACATGCATCCTGCCCTTTTGCCTTGCGTCTGCTAGCCACAGCTTTTTGCGCACTCCTGGCACCACCATCAAACCATATTCTCCGCCTGAAAATTTAGGCCAGTCAATAGCTAAGCCGAGCTTTACCATTTCAGCCGATAGATCACGTCCATCCTGTAGATAACATTTGGCTACTGAGCGACCGTAAGCGTCTTGCTCTGTGACCTCCGCCCGTATTGTTTTTCCCTTACATAAATTAACTAAAGCCCATTTAGCGTTTTTGCCGTGTGGGTGATCGATTTCAGGAGCATCAACACCAAACAAACGTACCTGAGTTTTTTGAATGACCACGGTATCACCATCCACCACATAGGCAGGGCCTTGTAGCGTAGTGCTGATCGGTTGTTTACGTGCGCTTTGCGCGTCAAACGGCTGCCGCTTTGTAGCTGGCCTTTTATGAGATGTCGATCTGCTTGGAGGAGTATGTTTACTTCGACTACTTTTGCGACCAAACGCAAAAAAAGCGAGGCCAATGAGTAATAATATAAGTAAAGCAGCTTCCAACAAATCGTTCCTTTTCAAGCATTACTAACCAAAGATCGCATCAGCGCAAATCGTTCTGATAGAAACATTCAACAAACGCTCGTTTTTGGCACGGCCTCAAACCACCTCAATTTACGCGGCCAAAAACCCCATTCAAAACCTCGGCGGTGTTGAAGGTTTTTGACTGCGTGACGATAGCAGAAATTCGTGGCGTTGCAGAATATCGGTAGTCCGGGCTCTTTGCCGACTTTCGCTGCGTTTGCACACGAAATCAACGTCAAATCGGAGGGCGAGCGGCGGCAATGCGGACGAAGCGTCACTTCGTTACATTTGTCCGAACGACAGCTTTCGCCAGGGCTTGCCCATCTGGAGATACCATTTTTGTCGCAAGCGACTACGCAGATACACTAGCATTGGTTTGCCTTTCAGTTGGCCAAAGGCCAAGTTGATATAAATGAAAATGAAGGTGCATGGCCATGGAAACTCGAAAAACCGTTTTTACCAAAGAAATTATAATGATGGACGAAATGGGAAAGCCATGTGCGCCGATCACGCGTGTGGCGGCCCTGGCGATCGTCCGCAATGCCTTCGCGGGAATAGATCAAGAAGACTTATCACAATTGTTCGAAGTAGGTGCGGCACTCGGTAAAACTTTGACTGAGGAGCTCGTACATATGCTCTCAGCGCCACCAATCTGCTACGGTAAAGCAGCGCTTGTTGGAACTTCGGGCGGAATGGAACATGGCGCGGCGGTGCTGCATCCGAGGCTTGGCAAACCCGTGCGCGAAGCTATTGGCGGCGGCAAGGCTCTGATGCCTTCAAATCACAAAGTCGGAGCATTAGGCGGCAGCATTGATCTGCCACTTGGGCACAAAGATGAAGCATGGTCTTTCGATCATATCGACACGATGACCCTCTGGGTGCCGGACGCCCCTCGCGCAGACGAGATTGTGCTTTGCATTGGATTATCAGACGCCACACGCCCGCACCCAAGGGTTGGCAAAGGCCCGAGAAATTCTTAGATACCAGCCGACTTTAGCATACCTACGGCATAGCGGTCATTCGTGCACGGTACGACATCTGGTATGGAGCATTCGAAGCAGCCTTGCGCTGTGGTTGCACCAAAAAAACAGACGCTCCGTGTCGGCAATGCAGATAAAGCTGCCTCTTACGCTCAAGCTCCGAACCGTGGCTTCACGCTAGATATTCATAAAGTTCTGTGTGTTTGGTAGAAGGTGGTTAGTCTACAACACCCAATTGCCGCGCAATGGTGGCGCTATCGTAATAGTCGCGTCCCTCGACCACCATTCCGTCCTTAACCTTCATAACCGAGCAATAGCGGACTTCGGCTCGTTTTCCGGTCGGCGCGAAATCCCCTAGGCTTGATCGAAGGGTCCCTGTGTGGGTCCCTGTATTGCGAAACTCGACAGTGGCCCACTTGCCGCATTGGCTAACAATCACATTTTCAACTTCACAAAGTCCGTCAGGGAAAGCCTCGCGCCAACGGTAATAGTCTTCCTTATAGGCCTCCTTTCCAGTGAGCTTCTCGCCGCGCGCTATGTCTTCGAAGTTACAATCTGTCGCGATTACTTCCGCGCCGCGATCCGGATCGCGCAACCCCCATGACTCGTGGAACTGACGAACTACTTTTTCAGTAGGATGCATCTTTCGGCTACCTTTGTATGTGGTGCAGGGGGGTGTTGTTCCTGAAGCTGATGATTGACCCTGATCTACAAAGCAAACGGTGGCAACATTTTTCGGCTAGGAATTTTTCTAGCCAAAGAAAGCGGACCTTCGTCACATCCTATTAAGTGCCCATTCAGGGCTCACTGCCGACCTTCGCTGCGTTTGCACATTGAAAAAACTGGGTCACAGCCTCGAGTGTCCGCTTTCTTCAAGTTGCCTAAATTAGTTTGCGTGTGCAGCGAAAGTCCGGTTTCCGCGGTGGTTTCAACCGGTGGACGTAACACTTTAATCTTTTGGAAGAGATGGAGTGTTG
>NZ_JBGFCF010000039.1:0-3644 GCF_041205445.1 Falsihalocynthiibacter sp. CO-5D18
GGTACGGTGAGCCTTGAGGTCGGTCGCATCAATTGAGATTGGCGTGCTGTCAGGTGCCTCAGAAGCTAAACCAGCCATAATGTTGGTGAAAACACCCATAGAGCATAGTGTCTTTTTAAGTTTGGCCGATTTAATGCGGCCAAACCATAAACTAACTAACGCACGCACATTTTGAAATTTCTAATCTTTGAATGCCTTCGCGATCAAACCGAACCCACCTGTAACGCGCATAACAACCCAATAGGCCGTTTCTGAAATCATCCCGGAAACCGTGACTGACATTTGGGGAAATTGGTTTTGCATTTGCTTGCTCCTGTTTTGATTCGACTTTACATTTCTGAATCAGATGTAGACTCCACTGGGCGTATCGTACAAATGATATAATCCATTAGAACAAGTTAGATTTACTTATCTATAATGTAGTCAGAGGCCACGATGCGCAAACTTCCGCCCTTAAAATCACTGCAAGCCTTTGAAGCAGCGGCCAGATGGAAGAGCTTTGCTAAGGCTGCAGATGAGCTGTTTGTAACCCCCGCCGCCATCAGCCAACAGATTAAGCAGTTGGAAAATTATCTCGGAGTTGAGCTGTTTCGGCGGATGACGAGAGCCGTCCAACTCACACCAGAGGCAAGAACCGTATTGCCACTGGTGACGGAGGGCTTTGACAATCTTGCGGAGGCCGTTGAACGTTTGGCGCGCGATGAGGAAGCCGGCCTTCTTACGATCAGCAGCGTGCCGACATTTGCGAGCAAGTGGTTGCTAAACCGACTGCCAGATTTTTCGCGCAAATATCCCGACATCGACGTCAGGCTGGACGCGTCGTTGGACTTTAAGGACTTTGACCTTGATGGCATCGACGTCAGCATTCGTTTGGGCATGGGCGGCTATAAAGGACTGCACGTCACCCAACTGCTGAATGAAGAAGTGAGTCCGGTTTGCAGTCCCAACCTTTTGAACGGCCCCATTCCCCTTTGTACACCCGAGGATCTGGTGGGGCACCGCTTAATTCATGTCGACTGGGGCAAGATGAAGACGGGTGTTCCAGACTGGCAAATGTGGACAAAAGCGGCGGGTGTGGAAGGTATTAAAACCGGACAAGGCCCAAGGTTCACGGTTGAAGGAATGGCAATCGAAGCGGCGATCAGTGGTGCTGGGGTTGCCCTCGTTAGCCATTCGTCGATCACGGACGACTTGAAATCTGGCCGATTGGTCAAGCCCTTCGATCTCGATTTGAAAACAGATTTGGCCTATTGGCTGGTTTGCCCTCACAGCCACATGCGTCGGGCGAAGGTTAGAGCTTTCTATGATTGGCTGACCGCAGAAGCGGAAAAGAACAAACTGGTCAAGCCGTGAACTGCGCGTCGCACGTTTTCGGTGTCAAAAAGGCAGGAGCAGATATTAACAAAGTTGGGCGGATGGCTGATACCCTCATGAGGTGAGACCAAAGTGTGCTGCAACGGCGCGAGATTTTCTAAAGCGCGTGGGGCCTTTAAAAACCGCCTTGAAGGCTTAAAGCGGCGATTGGTCTCAAACCGATTATGGTCGGAAATAAATGGGCCTTTGACAATTTTGTCTTGTCACGCTTACGTTCCTGTCTCTCAACTCATTTAGGCAGCCTTTCGTTCAAAGGCCAAGGGGCTTTTGCCACCTAACGAAGAATGACACCGTCGTGGATTATAGAACCCATTGATATACCAAAAGATGACCCTTCAGCCTTGCGTCTGGTTTCCTAGCGTTTGCACCAGATCAGCTCTGCCTTGAGCGATTTATAGTTAGGATGGATCGACTTCTGAGAGAGGCGATTCAAAATGACGAAACCAAAGAACCATTCGGCCGATTTCAAAGCCAAGGTTGCACTTGAGGCAATCCGTGAGGAAATGACGATGGCGGAACTGTCGAAGAAGTATGGGGTGCATCTATTACCAGCAGGTGTTTGTTTGCAAACACCGAGAGGCCACCCAGATAGGGACGTGGAAACGCGCTGAGATTGAGAATATGGCCACTGCATTTTACAAACGAGGGCGAGATCCGGAGCGGGTTGATGAAGCGCAGATCGAGAATTTGCGGTTCATGCAAATTATTGACAAGCAATTCCTAGATACACCTTGGTATGGGTCACGGCAAATGGCGCGTTATATGCAACGGCAGGGTCACAAATGAGGCCGCCATCCGCTGCCGGCAAGCTATGTTTGCATTGCTGAGAGGGGTGTGCGCAGATTAATGCGGTTCATGCGTTTGGTGTCAATCAACCAGACGCCAAACACCAGCAAGAAACATCCTCAACACAAGGTTTACCCTTATCTGTTGAGGAAATTGGTAATTGATAGACCAAATCAGGTGTGGTGTGTCGACATCACGTACATTCCGATGCAGCGCGGGTTCCTCTATTTGGTCGCCATTATGGATTGGTACAGTCGCAAGGTTTTGAGCTGGCGTTTATCAAACAGCATGGAAGCGGATTTTTGTGTCGATGCCTTGAACGAGGCAATGGCCAAATACGGAAAACCCAAGATCATGAATAGCGATCAAGGCAGCCAGTTCACCGGCTTTGAGTGGATACAGGCGCTGAAAGATGGCGACGTGGCTATATCCATGGACGGCAAAGGCCGCTGGGTTGATAACCGCATGATTGAGCGGCTCTGGCGATCCTTGAAGTATGAATGCATTTACCTAAACGCATTTCGGGTTCACAGTTCCGCGCCGGTATCGGGAAATGGTTGGCCTACTAAAATACCGAGCGCCCGCATTCCACCCACGGAATATTGACGCCAGACGACGCTTATGAAAGAAAAACAGAACCAATGAGAATGGCAGCCTAAATGAAATCCTGATCCATCTTAAAATGGCTGCTAACTGGTCGAAAAAGTAGGACCACCTCTCCTCAGCCCCATCTCCTGCAACTCTTCGGTCATGCGTGGTCGACCATCGCTATGCAGGCTCAGACGATATTGCTCTCGGATATGCGCCAGAATAACCATGTCGCCGCGCTGCCGTTGGCTCATCGGGCGAACCCGCCACGCGCGAAAACCATGCGATGTAACCTGCATAATGCGGCAGAGAAATTCCACGGGCCACCCTTCTTTCCAGGCATCAATGAAGGCGAACCTCACCCACTTGACCAACACGGATACTCCTCGCGAAGCAGCCGGACGTCCTTGCGAAGACGTTCGTTCTCTTTCTCGACGTCTTCGTAAGGACCCGACACCGGGTCATCATGCTGATGCTTTTGGACCCAATTGTTCAGCGTCGAAAGCCAAATCCCCAAATCAGAGGCCGCTTGTGGCCGTGTCAGTCCACTGGTCGTTGCAATGCGCACTGCATCACCGCGAAACTCGTCTGTGTATCTCGTTCCCATTCATAGCAAACATTGCTTGAAGGAGACCGGAATTAAACTGCGACAAGACCATCTTCAGGAAAATTGCGGCTTACTCTTTGGAAAAAAGATTACATCTTGTCTTTCATAAATCGCAATGGGTTACGATGATGCGCCTGCGGCTTATGGCCATCCCAAGACACTATACGATAGGTGGAAGCGTTGGAGTGATATGGGTGTTTTCACCAACATTATGGCTGGTTTAGCTTCTGAGGCACCTGACAGCACGCCAATCTCAATTGATGCGACCGACCTCAAGGCTCACCGTACG
>NZ_JBGFCF010000040.1:0-2902 GCF_041205445.1 Falsihalocynthiibacter sp. CO-5D18
CCTCAACCGTTGCTCAAGAAGCGGCGAACCGGTTTTTTCGCCTTGGCATTCCGTCCTTTTTCGTCAGCGACAGTTATGTGTTGCAAATGCGCGCCGCCACTCTGGGTCCGGGGGATGTTTTGTTTCTGATCTCCGCCAGTGGCGAGGCGGACGCCATTGTTGGGGCCGCTGAAATTGCTAGCGGTTATGGGGCGACGACTATTTGCATTACGAAACCGGACACGCGCCTATCCAATGCAACAAACATCGCAATCCACGCCGACCTTCCCGAAGATGGCGACATTTATAAACCGACAGCCTCACGCTATGCCCATCTAATTATCATCGACGCCCTCGCCATGTCGGTCGCTCAAGATATGGCGAGTGAAACAACTGAAAACCTCAGGCGCATAAGGGCTTCGTTGACCGCATATCATGGAAGAACGGGGCCGCAACCGCTGGGGGATTAGGGTGCCCCTGCCTGCGCATTCTGCAATTATATGGAGGAATCTGTGCAGCAAAATGTCGCGCTCTCCCAATCGGTCGCTTGCCACATCTTCGTTCTCGAAGTACTTTTCCACTATAATTTGGAATTTTGATCCTAATAATTAGCTGAGGATATATAGTATGAAAAAAGCAGCCATTACTACGGGTGCCATTCTGCTGGCACTCTTGCCGGGAACCAGTTGGGCGGACGTTAGCCAAGACACCCTCAACTCCCTTTCCGCGCCCGAGAGCATTGAGACCCGCATTGGAACATTAGAGTTCAAAGACGGCGTGCCAACTGCAAAAACGGCACAAGACGTCTATGACACGATGGACTTCACCAACGGGCTCAACGTCTATAATAACAGTTTCCGAGGTGCGTCCGCATTGGCCATCGCCAAGGGCTTTGAGGATGCTGGTGTTGCTGACAACGAGGTCAGTATTTTCTCTGGTCTTATGGACTCGGCTTCGCTGTTTTTGACCGCGAATGCCGACACCTTGTATTATCTCTCGGTCATTGACCTCTCGAAGGGACCAATGGTTCTTGACCAGCCCACAGACGGGCTCGGAACCGTCAACGACATGTGGTTTTCTTGGATCATTGATATTGGCAAGCCTGGTCCCGACCGCGGCGAAGGCGGCAAGTATTTGCTCGTCGGACCCGAGTATGACGGACCCCTGCCCGAGGGTGGCTATTTCGTCGCTGAATCCAAAACCAATAAAGTTCTTTATGCTGGTCGCGCCTTTTTGGTGAACGGCGATCCCAAACCTGCCGCACAAAATGTCAAGGATAACCTTAAAATTTACCCCTATGCTGCGGGTGGATTTGGCACCAGTATTGCTGAGGCTCTTGAAGGTAAAGTGCGCCTTGGCGGTAATGCAAAAGTTCCCGAAATGAAGTTCCACGAGCTTACAGGTGTATCGCTTAACACGATCCCCCCAAGTGATTACGGCTTTTTTGAGCTGATCAACGAGAACGTCCAAAACGAGCCTGCAACGAGCTATAACGTTGAACTCGCTGGACAACTTGCCGCGATCGGTATCGTCCACGGCAAAGAATTCGCACCAGACGAGCGGATGAAGAAAATCCTTACGGATGCCGCCGCCGTTGGTCAGGCCGCTGGACGGTCGCTGAACTGGCGGTCCGAAATGCAGCATCCAGATTGGGCCTATTACGAGGGCTCAAAGTGGGCGAATATGTTGTTTGAAGGCGGCGCTTTCTTTGAGACTCCTCCGCCAGCCTTTAAGGACGGCATGTTTGTGCCCTACCCTGCCACGGGTGCAAGAACCTTGGATTCCCGCTCGGCGTTCTACTACGCCTATACGCTCGACAGCCCTGGCATGATCATGCGTATCCCCGAGGTAGGTTCACAGTATTTGATGGGCTTCCTTGACGCCAAAGGCGAGCAGTTTGACGGCGCAAAAACGTACAAAGTCACCCTGCCCAAAGACATCCCCGCCGCGGCGTTCTGGTCCTTCACGCTGTACGACAACCAAACCCGCTCAATGTTGCAAACACCACAGAAATATCCACGTGCGGGTTCGCAAAGCTACCCCTCACCAGCCTCTGTGGCATCCGAGGACGGTTCAACAACGGTCTATTTTTCGCCTGAGCAACCCGAAGGCGTTGAACGTGGGAACTGGATTCAGACTGACCCCAAAAAAGGTTGGTTCACCCTCCTCCGCCTCTACAGCCCCTTGCCGTCCTTCTTCGACAAATCATGGCAGGTTAGCGAAATCGAATTGGTTGAATAAGGTCACCTAAGTCTATGAAAACTGGCACTGGCCCACCTCATTCTGGAGGTAGGGCCAGTCGCACCCCTGCAGTCACTTACTGGCGGTAGCTACAACTTCCCCTATTGTTCCAAACTGGTCCGAGCGAGAGCGCCTATGAGATCGGTTCGGGTCACAATGCCCACAATACAACACAGGCACGGCATCAACGTTGCCCTGCGCCATCAAGGGCAAGAGTGCGGCGAATGGCGTTGTCTCAATCGCGCGCGGGCCTGCGACGCTCATTATGTCCTTCGCGCGTACTGGCCGGTCTCTTTTAGCGTCGACAAGGCGCATCATGGCAGGGAGAAAGCCACGATGAAGGCGCAGCGCATCTTCGCGCGCCCGATCAATCAAATGAATTTGGAAAATAGTACCAAAGAAGCGATTTCCTTCCCCAACAACCGGCAAAGAGGTGAACCGGTGGTGTCTAAACAGGCTAGCGAAGTCCGTGTCCGGCGTCACCGTAACCATGTCCTTTGACATGATGTCGGATGCCGTGGCTACACCCGTTTTATGGGTTGCGGCTTGCAGTTCCGCCGCTCCGATTGAGCGTGCCAAATCTTCGGTCCCTAAGTTAAACGATTGGCTGTAGCGCTCTAGGATCGTGGTCAATTCTTCTTCCGACAGCCCAAAGCGCTCTACGGGGTCTCGGTCCCGTGTG
>NZ_JBGFCF010000041.1:0-2836 GCF_041205445.1 Falsihalocynthiibacter sp. CO-5D18
AACTGCACGCGTTAACAGGACCCGCGAAGAGATAGTACAAAAGTCAGCTGCAACAACCAAGGCACCCCGCCGAGGGTTTCAGGCATCACAGCCCGCAAAGCAGAAAAGGACTTGGTTCGCGGAAGCCATCTACTGCCCCGGCAGACAATGCTCGCATCACCGAGAAGGAGGGGCCAGCGGTTAAAACTGCGCAAACAGGCGCCCCTCGGGCATGCATTGCCAGCAACGGGACGTAAGACTGCCTCTGGCAAATGCGCAGATTACATCAAATATATCTCGCTATGCAGGAGCCTTCCACAAACGACATACCAACAAACAGCAGCATTTTTAATTGTTATATCCGACGCACTACAAAACCAGAAAGCTTTGATTTGAAGATTGCCTCGGCGAATTGTTTTTAGGTTTTATATTGTCGATTATGGGTGACATGCCTGTGCAGGACTGCCCAGAGGTCCTCAATCGGGTTGAGATGTGAACAATATGGCGGCAACGGTATCAAGTGAATACGACAGTTTTTGCGCTACAGGAAAGCCCTAACATGAGGCCCTTTGTGGTAGGGTGCGTTATCCCAAATGACATGTATGATGGGTTTATCGAGGTTGCGGGCTTCGATTTTGGCCAATAGTTGCACGGCACTTGTGCCATCGACGGTGATTGGTTCGACAAACGGCGCATCGAATGTCTCTAGGCTTAACGCGTCGTGGATATTGACGCGCCCGCGTCCAGATGCTGTCAGAAGTGCTGGGTTTGTACCTTTGCGCACCCAGCCAAAGGCAGGTTTGCTTTGATATTCTGGGTGGTCCGCGTCCGCGAAGTATACGGCCTCGTCAGCGGCAAGTGTATTGAGCATATTTCCGTAAAATGCGATGAAGTCGGCCTGTTTGATCGGATCAGCCACTTTTGGCTTGCGATACACAAACCCGAGACGCGCCAACAGCCTGATACAGCCCGAATGCGCATAAAGGATGCCAAATTCGGCGGCGATATAGGCCCTAATTTCGATGGTTGAACGGCAAAACCGAGCTTCAAGTCAATCCCGTAAAACTATTTCCCGGCCGCCGCCATCCGTGACTGACCGCCTTCCCAACCATCATAAGCGGCCCCCTCCCCACCCTCATTCTGATATTGCTTGAACCAACTGCGGATCGTGTCGTCATCCAAGTTGAGAAATTTTGCGATCCAAGCACAGCTCTCGCCATCATCCAAAAGAAACTGCGCATTCACCCACCGCGCAACCCCATGATCCGCGCGCTGACGCTTCACGCAAGAAAGTAATCGCGACGATCTAAAGGCGAAAGAAAACTGGGCTGGATCATAAGTTAAAGCGGAATCCTGCGACTGCGGAAATTGACGACGTAACCAGCGTTAGAGAGCCCGTGCGACATCTTGAAGGCGCTGGAAGGCGGCAAAGCGCGCGTTATGTGCATTTTGAATGTCCCCGATCACCGGAATGTAGCGGTCCTTCAGGGCTGACATTTTTGCCATTGCTGATGGCATATCAGCGAATTTTCCGGCGGCGACAGCCCCCAAAATTGCCGAACCCAGAAGAACCGGTTCCTCCGCGCAGGTTGCAATGACCGGCACGCCTGTGGCGTCGGCCAGCAGTTGTCGCACGAGGTCTTGTTGCCCCGCGCCCCCGCTGATCATGATCCGTTTGATCGGCGCGCCATTCACGGCTTGGGTTTCAATGATCTGGCGCAGACCATAGCCAATGCCACACAGCCCCGCGATATACAGCGCGATCAGACTGTCGATATCGCGGTCCATTCCAAGCCCTGCAATCACGGCGCGCGCGTGCGGATCTGCAAAGGGCGCGCGGTTGCCGAGGAATTCAGGCACGACGTGCAGCCCTTCCGCGAGGCGTACCACTTCTGAGAGGTGTGTTGCTTTTGTGGCCGCAATATCGGCAAGCCAAACTGGCAGCGACTTGTTTTCGGCCTTCGCTATTTCGTTCGCCTCAAGGGCTGCGGGATGCATCGAAAGGAGTTGGGCGATTGCGGCGCCCGTCGCCGATTGACCGCCTTCGTTTAGCCAAGCGTCGGGCATCATCGCGGAGTAATACGGGCCCCAAACGCCGGGCACGAAGGCCGGCTCCTGCGTTGTGGTCATCGTGCATGACGAGGTGCCAAAGACATAACCCATGCATTCGGTCGGATCGCCCGCGGCGCCCACAGTTCCGATGCCGCCCGCGTGGGCGTCGATCAGGCCCGCGCCAACGGGGGTGCCTGCTGCCAGCCCCAGTTCTGCGGCGGCTTTCTCGGTTAGTCCGCGTCCAAGGGCCACCCCGGGGGCGACTACATCTTGCCCGATCCGCTTAAAGCCTTCTTCGGCCAAAATACCCAAACCAACCTCGCGAAAATACGTCTCGTCCCAGCGGTTTTCATGCGCCAGATAGGTCCATTTACAGGTGACTGTACAGGTTGAACGCGCGAGGCTATCGGTTGCTTTCCAAGTTAAGAAGTCGGTGAGATCGAAGAATTGCCACGCGGCCTCGAAGACCTGTGGGCGGTTCTCGGCAAGCCAAAGCAGTTTGGGCGTTTCCATTTCGGGTGAAATCACGCCGCCGACATATTTTAACACGCTGTGACCCGTGGCATTGATGCGTTCGGCTTGATCGAGGGCGCGGTGGTCCATCCAGACGATAATGTTGCGGTTTGCATCCTCAGACGGGCCAACGGGCAGCGGGGCACCATCGGCCCCTAGAACGACGAGCGAACAGGTGGCGTCAAACCCGATCCCCGCAATATTGCTTGCCGCGACACCCGATTGCGCCATCGCGGCGCGGGTTGCGGCACAGACCGCCGCCCAAATCTCGGCGCTGGATTGTTCGACGATA
>NZ_JBGFCF010000042.1:0-2378 GCF_041205445.1 Falsihalocynthiibacter sp. CO-5D18
CCGAGACAGTGAGACGCTGAGACAGCGAGACAGTGGGAAACCTTTATTGATGGGGCCAATCCTTTTGCCTGGCTTGCTTTTGGTCGCATAGGTTTTGAGCTTGCGTTCCAACTTTGAGATGCGCTGGGTGGATGCACAGGCGATTGTTGCACAGGTGGCGGATGACGCTCTTTTTGCTGGGTAGTTCGCCTTTTATCCCCCAGGCGACCAACTGATACACTTTCTGACGGCGACCACGCCAATATATCCGTTGAATTTTCGCTGGTTTGGTGGCGGTTGCTGGAGTCCCTATTTCAATGCACCCATCCATCGTCAAACGCGCGGCCAAGAGATACCCCTGGATGCGGTGAGCAAGTTCCCCAGAGTGGTTTTTGAAGGTGTCTTTCCACCAGAGTTGGTCAACCCGATCAGTAAGTCCGGATAGGTAGTCATCCTCGAAGGCCTCGCAGGCGATTAGGCAGGTTTCGTAAGCGTCCTGTGCAATTAGGTCGATTTCACTCACGTTCTTAAGAATTTTTCGTTGGCTTCCCGGACTGCACGATCATTGAGCCATGTCTGGTATCGGCTTTCTGACGTGCTATCCAAGTAAGGCCCCTCTGCACCGTTGCTGTAGTCAACCGTTTCAGTGGTATCTGCGTCTTTTCCGTATGTTTTCATGAGCTTTGCATCCCTGAGCTTACCCCAAGTGGCATCCATGTAGTAATCCATCGGGAACCATTCGAACCCACTTTCAACGGCACCGTCCAACGTCTCAGCAAGGTCTGTGGATTTAATGCGGCGGTCTTCAACCATGAGACCTTTTTTGAGCCACGCGCGGTGTTGCTTACCACGCCAACGAAGTTTTCCGCTTTCCCAGCCTAGTCGTGCCAGAGCATTACGAACGGCGTTGTCATTTTTGGCATTTAGGTACCGCACAAGTTCTTTGAAGTCCGCACTAGGAATGATCGATACGCAATACTCCGCTAGGATCGCCTCCAGTGTGTCATCTGCTTCGTTTCCGGAGAGGGTTTGCAGTTCCCTCATGATCGGTGTGGCGTTTACTTCAAACCGCATGCTTTTGGGATCGAACTTTTCTGAAAGTTTCCGTCCCTTTAGGGCGGCATACAGAGCTGCGAGTGATTTGGGATTGTTGATCTGCCTGAATACGTCGCCGACCAACCCGTTGAATTCTTCATTTTTTGGGCCCTGAGCATGGCCTTCGTGATCCATCTCAATGATGTAATATCGGCGTTCGCCACCCTCTAGCCAAAGTGGTTTATGGTTTGTTGTGAAGAGGTAGCAAGCCTTGAGGGGAATGGTCTTCGTTGCCTGATACTTTGGATTTACGGTTGTTCTGTCGCTGGTGATGAGGTCCTTCAGGGCATTTCCCGTTTGGGACTGACTGCTGATATGCACCTCTTCTGCGACAATCAGTTTCTTGTCTAGGACGCGGTCGTTGTGGGTTGCAACTAGCTTTTCCACACCGTCAATCTTAGCGGTATTATTTGCTCCAAAAAGGGCTTCAAGCACGACGCCTATCGTGGACTTACCTGTGCCTTTTTCTTCGGAAAACAACAGGATAGCCCAAGTGGGTTTGGACGCCTCATTTTGGAGCGACCACGCAATCCAATCCAGGAGGATGGTCTGTTGGTCTTTGTCGGCAATGGCAAAATCGAGAAATGGTTGCAGGGCCCCATATTTAGCATCTTCTTGGTTCTGGCGATATTGTGGCTCAGACCAGCTATTGATGTCCCACAGGTAGTTTCGATAGAGCCGGGGCGATGTATTCCCAGGGACCGCGTAGGTCTTGCCGGACCAAACCCCGAACGCCAATCTTGGGTCTAAGGGGGCTCCCTCCATGCAGGCTTGAATAATGCTTCCTGCTTTCTTTTGAACGATGGGGGCGAAGTCGGTTCCGTGGTAGTGGGCGACCATCATAGGTTTCGCTACCTTGGAGACGTCCTCCGAAGCTAGGCGTGTTTCCTGAGCATCAACCTTGATGAACTTTTTCTCGGCGGTGAGGAACCAACTCGCCACCTCCATCAAGATTTCGCGCTGTTGGTCATCAGCGGTAGGTTCCATTGGGGCAGGGGCTGACGTCACACTTGGCTGCCACGCCACACCGGATAGGATGTCCGTTTCCATGCGTTTGAAAGCAATTTCCTGCCATTCCGTCAAGGTAGGGAACTCGTCTACCGTTGCGACAACAGGTTCAGCCTCAAATCCCTCAAGTACGTCATCTACGGGAATGCGGGTTTTATCGTTTTTTTGTAACGTCATGCGAACTTTTCACCCGAATGTTATGGGGAGGCAAGGGATTTCTCCAGGGGGAGTGCCGAGGTACAAATATTTAGGTAGTTTTCGCAAAGTGTTGCGCGGAACGACGGTAGATAGGGCGG
>NZ_JBGFCF010000043.1:0-2352 GCF_041205445.1 Falsihalocynthiibacter sp. CO-5D18
GCCTGTATATTGGCTGCCCTGGACGCCCTTCTAAGTGTCAAGCGGCAATCTGAGCCTGATTAATCTGTTTGTGGCGTCGCGCAATGATGTTGAAGACTTCTCGTGCTATGTATCTTTTGAGGCAGCGTATTGCTTCGAGTTTTGAATGACCTTGGGCTACGCGACGTGCAACATATTCTTGGGTCTTTGGATCCAGTCGCAACCGCCCAATTGCAATGATGTGTAAGGCACTATTTGCGGCGCGGTCGCCACCTCGATTCAAGCGATGCCGTGTGGTTTTGCCGGATGAGGCTGGGACCGGGCTAACGCCACATAGCGCGGCAAAGCTGGCTTCAGACCTGAGGCGTTCAGGATTGTCGCCCGCGGTTAGCAACAATTGGGCCGCGCTGTTCAGCCCGATTGAGTTGCGTGCTATCAGTTCGGGGGCCAGTTCTGTGACGATTGCTTGGATCATAATATCAAGATCGGCAACTTCATCTTGTAAATCAAGATAACGACGCGCCAGAGATTTGAACGCTATCCTGTAAGCTTCTTCGACATCACGATACCCAGTTAAATCAGGCCGCCAAGCTGCCAAAGTCCTGATCAATTGCATACGGGTCATCTTGCGCAGGGTGTCGCGTAATCGATCAGGCGCGCAAACGATTGTCGTCTGGATGATTTGTAATGCGATCCGCCGCGCTTGGACGGCCGTTTTGCGACAAACCTTAAGCACACGCAGAGATTCCACCATCCCATCTCGACTGCGCGGGGTTACGGTGCGCCGCTCTGCGAAGGCTGCATGAGCGGCACTTTCCGCATCAAAGTCATCGTTTTTGCCGCGCCTTCTTCGATCCTGCTTGTCCGGCGCAGTGACTTCAAGAACAGCGACGCCAGCGGTCTGCATATACCGTAAAAGACCCGCACCATAACTCCCGGTACATTCAACACCAATGCGCCGCAACTCTCCGAATGACCGCATCCAAGCAAGCATCAGTTTGTAGCCCTGCCGCGTCGTGGCAAAGCTTTGCGTGCCAAGCACCTGATCGTTCTGATCAACGACAGCAGCAACATGCAGATCTTTGTGAGTATCAACTCCACCAACGACGGGTGAAGCTTGTGAGGGATTGGCCATGCTGTTATCCTTTTGCAGCTTTCGATTGAACGAACTTCGTCAAAAAATGCACGGACAGGACAGTCATGAGACCAAACGGTCAGGCCCTTCTTGGGTCACGCGGCATCTTCGAGACAAAGTCTCACCGCAAGACGTTCCCGGGCGGTCGACAGGTCCAGGGAAAGACACGTGTCAGGTCGGTCGCTGTTTGGGTCAAACCAAACCGGAAAGCCAAGCGGCACCAACCCAGAGAACGGCCGATCAGTGTTTGAGTCAAACCGCCCGAGAACTGGTGCCCATTATATGACTATCGGTGTTCATGATCTCTGGCTTGCCGTATTTGAAGATAGCCTCCTCCAGCGCCTCAACACAGAAGCTGGCATCCAGCGTATTTGAGAGCCGCCAAGTCAGCACTTTTCGCGTCGCCCAGTCCATGATCGCCACCAGATACAGAAAGCCGTTTTTGACTGGGATGTAGGTGATGTCGCTGCACCAAACCTGATTGGGCCGCGTAATTGAGAGCTTTCTAAGCAGATAGGGATAGATCCGATGTTGAGGATGCTTTTTACTCGTGTTTGGGCCCTTGTAGATGGTCTGCAACCCCATGATGTTCATCAGGCGTCGAACACGGTGTCGCCCAGCTGAAAAGCCAGACTGAGGAAGGTAAGCAGCAATCTGGCGGCTTCCGAAGAACGGGTATTTGGTGAACACCCTATCAATCTCATGCATCAGTTTAAGTGTCTCAGCATTCATCCCAACCGGCGTGTAATAGATAGATGAACGGCTGATCTTGAGCAGCTTACACTGGCGGGTCAAGCTCAGCTGGGTGTTCTTTTTGCGGATCATCTCACGACGTTCAGTGGGGCTCATCGCTTCAGCCCTTGTGACAAAAAATCGTTTTCCACCGCGAGTTGGCCAATCTTCGCATGAAGCTCCTTGATCTCACCGTCTTTATTCTCAGCCTTCTTGATCTTGTCAGAAAACACTCCGGCCATGCCCTCAATCGCCTGCCGTTTCCATGTACTCACCTGCGTAGGGTGGAGTTGGCGCTTGGCAGCAATCTCCTGAACCGTCTTGTCTCCGCGCAGTGCTTCAAGCGCCACAGCAATCTCCTGAACCGTCTTGTCTCCGCGCAGTGCTTCAAGCGCCACAGCAGCCTTAAAATTGTCTGAAAAGTTCCGTCGCTTTGTCATTCTCGTATCCATTCGCTTGTGTTGGATACATCTTAGCACGCTGTCCGAATTTGCCGGACCACTTCA
>NZ_JBGFCF010000044.1:0-2351 GCF_041205445.1 Falsihalocynthiibacter sp. CO-5D18
AACAATGGCCGCACTTGTCAGAATGGATTTCATTGATCTTCTCCTATTGAGTTGGGATTGAAGGGTTGGATTATTGAGCAAAACCGAGCATTCGGGGCAACCAAAGGGCCGCGTCTTCCCAGAAGGCAAAAGCAAAGAGGATGGCGATTTCCGCTATAAGAAACGGGAATAGTTTGATGGAAATACGTTCGATTTTTTCCCCTGTCACCGAAGACAGGACAAAGAGGCAGGCCCCAACTGGCGGTGTCATCAGCGATATATTCAGCGCCAAGATGAAAATGATACCTGCGTGGATCGGCTCTAGCCCGACCTGTTCGGTCAATGGCACCAAAACGGGAGCCAAAATGATGAGGATTGCGGTGATATCCATCACCATGCCGACGACCAAAAGGAGACAGATGATGATGGCGATGACGGCGTAGCGGTTGTCGGATAGCCCCAATACTGTTTCGGCAATCAACTGAGGTATACGCTCAAAACTCATCCACCAGCCGAGGATTCCAGCGAAGGCGATGATGACGAAAATGACTCCAGTGATGCGCGCTGTGCGTACCAGCATGGAATAGAAACCCTTGATGGTGAGCGTGCGGAAAACGAACACCCCGATAAACACCGCATAGGCCACAGCGATTGAGGCGGCTTCGGTTGGTGTTACGATGCCGCCCAAAATTCCGCCGAGGATAATTACGGGCATGGCAAGCGCTGTGAGCGACGAGACAAACGTGTCCCAAATTTCGCGCGGCGTCGCGCCACGGCTGGCTTTGGGCAGGTTCTCGCGTTTGCCGCCAATGGCGATCACGCCCATGCACACCACACAAATAACAAGGCCCGGAAGAACCCCCGCTGCGAACAATCCCGCAATCGAAACGCCCATCAACGATCCGTAGACAACCATCAAACCCGAGGGCGGAATGGTCGGCCCGATGATGGACCCCGCCGCCGTGACCGCACAAGCATAGTCGCGTTTGTAGCCTTCCTTCACCATCGCAGGAACCAATGTGCGACCAAATGCGGCGGCATCTGCGGTGGCCGATCCGGTCAATCCAGCGAAAAACACCGAGGCCAGCATATTGGTATGCGCCAATCCTCCACGGAACCGCCCAACCAGCACCTGCGCCAGTTTCACAAGCCGACTGGTGATGCCGATATCATTCATGATTTCGCCAGCGAGAATAAAGAACGGCATCGCCAGAAACGGAAAATTGTTCAGCCCGTTGAAAATCTTGCTGGGACCAATGGGCAAAAACTGGGTGCCACCCATATCAATCAAGCCGATGACACCCGCCAGTCCGATGGCGAAACCGATTGGCATGCCAAAGAGAATAAGGGCCACGAAGGCGAAAGCGACAATCATACGAGGTCCTCCTCAAGGTGATCGTTGAAAGGTGGTTCATCAATATGGCCGCCCATATCCCGCAGAAGGGCGAGGACAATTTGGAGCGAAGACAATCCCGCCGCGACAGGAATGGCCGCGTAGAAGGGCGCAAGGCTCGCGCCAAAAATCATAGCCTGGCGCGGGGCACCGCTGAGGGCAAATCCGATGCCGTACCATGTGACGTAAAGAAAAAGGGCGAGCGCAAGGACGTCAACGGCGATCAAAACTGCCCGCCGCACGCGATGCGGCAAAATCATGATAAACGCGGTCAGGCCAATGTGATCCCGCCGTGCAATGCCAGAGGACACCGCCAACATCGCGGCCCAGATCATCAGATAGCGCGCCAGAACTTCTGGCCAAGGCAATTGCCAATGGAAATAATAGCGATCCACCACACCCAGCCAGACATCCAAAACCAACGCCAACATTAGGGCGGCAACGATCGCCTCCACTGTCACATTTATGCGTGCGCTTGTATTTGCAGACCAGTTTCGCATGAACACCCTCCCCAATGTCGATTCTGTAACCGAGTTTCATTCTGCACTGCCGTCGGGGGTAAAATCAAGAGTTATTCGTTACTAAGGTACATAAATCCGCCGCAAACACCCATTATCATGTAATTTGTTGCCAATATTCCTGACGGGGTGTAACTAAGGTACGCAATAGTGACGTTAGGAAAATACCCGTGCCCAAGGCTTCAACCACACCTGAACTCCAAGATCTGCCGCCCCAAAAGGGCCGCTTTGGTATCACGGACGTGATTTCGGCGCTGCATCGCCGCGACGGCAGTCTCGCGGCTCAGGAGCAAAAAGTCGCGGATTATGTCAAGGAAAACCTCAAGGCGATTAGCTCTATGACCATCGGCGATCTGGCCAAGGATTGCGGCGTCAGTAAGCCCACCGTCATCCGGTTTTGTCGCAGTTTGGGGTGTGATGGCTTTCGTGATTTTAAACTGCGGTTGGCGCAAAATCTCGCC
>NZ_JBGFCF010000045.1:0-2347 GCF_041205445.1 Falsihalocynthiibacter sp. CO-5D18
GCTGAGCGTCAGGCAGGTGCCCGAGATCATGCCGCCGCCACCAATCGGCGCAACAACCATGTCCAAACCGTCGGTTTGCTCCATTAACTCGCGCGAACAGGTACCTTGACCCGCGATGACGCGGGGGTCGTTATAGGGATGCACGAAGTTGCCGCCCGTTCTGGCTTGAACCTGCGCAAAGACCTCTTCGCGGCTGCTGGTCGACGGTTCGCATTCGGTGATCGTACCGCCATACCCTATCACGGCGTCTTTTTTCGCTTGGGGTGCGGTGCGCGGCATGACCACGTTGCAAGCAATTCCGCGACGCCCCGCCGCATAGCTGAGGGAGAGCGCGTGATTGCCCGAACTGTGGGTGCAAACGCCGTTTTTGGCATCCGCGTCCGACAGACCAAAGACGGCATTGGACGCTCCGCGCACTTTGAACGCACCCGCCTTCTGGAAGTTTTCACATTTGAAAAACAACTGCGCGCCTGTGAGTTCGTTTAAAAAGGACGAGGTCAAAACAGGCGTGCGATGGATATACGGTTTGATCCGTTCATGCGCCGTCTTTACGTCATCGAAAGTGGGAATATACATCGTGTCCAACATCACGCCGCGATCCTTTGAGCCAACGCGGAGTTCGAGCGGTAATACTGCTGAGCCGCCGCAACACCGGATCCCAACGTGATATCAAGGCCAAGGTCTGCCATGCACATCTCCGCAGTGGCAAGCCCACTCAGCGTCATCACGTCGGTGAGACTGCCGAGGTGACCGATGCGGAAAACCTTGCCCGCAACTTCACCAAGGCCAACCCCGAAGGCCACGTCGTATTTTTCCGCGGCAAGGGTCACGATATCAGTCGCGTTAAACCCCTCTGGCGTGCGGATCGCACTGACGGTATCGGAATAGACATCGGGCGACACCGCACAGAGGTCCAATCCCCAAGCACTCACCGCTGCGCGCACCCCTTCGGCGATCCGATGATGACGGGCAAAGACGTTTTCTAAACCCTCGCCAAGCAGCATTTCGAGCGACAATTTGAGGCCGTTCATCAACCCAACAGGCGGCGTGTACGGAAAGGCGTTGGCGTTATAGCCGTTCTGCATGTCTTTGATGTCAAAGAAAGTGCGCGGCAATCCGGCGTTTTTCGATGCTGCAATGGCTTTGTCAGAAAACCCAAGGATCGCAAGGCCCGCAGGCAACATGAACCCCTTTTGGCTTCCGGTCACGGCAACATCAACGCCCCATTCATCAAAACGGAAATCCATCGACGCGATCGAACTTACCCCATCCACAAACAGCAACGCGGGGTGGCCCGCAGCAACCAAGGCGCGGCGCACGGCGGCGATGTCGGATTTTACACCAGTTGCGGTTTCATTATGGGTGGCGAGCACAACTTTGATGTCGTGGCTTTTGTCGGCGCGCAGAATCTCTTCGTAGCGATCTGCGGGCAATCCTTCGCCCCAAGCTGTTTCCACAATTTGAACGTCCAATCCGTGGCGCTGGCACATGTCAATCCAACGATGAGAGAACATACCGTTACGGGCCGCCAGAACTTTGTCGCCTTTGCTCAAGGTGTTGGACAGAGCCGTTTCCCAGCCGCCCGTTCCGGTGGAGGGAAAGATGAATACCTTCGCAGTGTCGGATTTCAAAACTTTTTGCACGCCCTCAAGGCAGGGATGCAGTATCTTGCCAAACGTCGGTGAGCGGTGGTCAATCGTTGGCATGTAACAGGCCTGACGGAGGGTCTCTGGCATGTTGGTGGGGCCTGGAATGAATACTGGGTTCTGGAAGCTCATGATCGTCTCCTAATTTGCTGTTGTGCCTAGTGTAGGTCGCAGGTTTCGTTGGCGATATATTTTTGA
This sequence comes from Falsihalocynthiibacter sp. CO-5D18, assembly GCF_041205445.1. Classification (NCBI taxonomy): domain Bacteria; kingdom Pseudomonadati; phylum Pseudomonadota; class Alphaproteobacteria; order Rhodobacterales; family Roseobacteraceae; genus Falsihalocynthiibacter; species Falsihalocynthiibacter sp. CO-5D18. The sequence continues at coordinate 1,845 of NZ_JBGFCF010000045.1, forward strand.
AAACGTTTTTTAAAATCTGATAACTCTGGAAAAATGTTTGTTGTCATATGGTTGTATTTTTCATATGATGAATAAGTATTTCACAAATTGGAAAGAGTGCTCCGATGATTCCTCAGGATGACAAGAATCAAGGCCCCCGAAAACCCCGTGGCCGTCCACGCGACTGGCACGATAAAACGGCGCAGAATACGATCAAGTCTCTGGATCGCGCCATGGAGGTTTTCGAATTCCTAAGTGATACGCAGGGCAAAGCTTTGACAACGCTTGCGAGCGACCTCAACCAATCCCCTTCCACGGTCTATCGCATTCTGGTGACTTTGGAGACGCGGGGTCTCGTGGAATTCGATCAGGTGGATCAGGTTTGGCATATCGGGGCGCGTGCTTTTGTGATCGGGTCGCGTTTTCTTCGGCGCACCAGTTTGGTTGAACGGGCGCGCCCCCACCTTAGGGCGTTGATGGAGAAAACAGGCGAAACTGCCAATCTCGGCATTCGGCAACATGGG
>NZ_JBGFCF010000046.1:0-2240 GCF_041205445.1 Falsihalocynthiibacter sp. CO-5D18
TACATCCCCGACCCGTCGGGCTTTATGTCGACAGGCATCAATGAGGCGCTGGCCTATATCAACGCCAACCTGACCGAGCCGTTCAGCGAGCATAACCTCGCCGAAATTGCGGGCCTCAGTGCGGGGGCGTTTTCGCGCAGCTTTCGGCGGCATACGGGGATGGGCCTCGTTAAATACGTCAACCGGTTGCGGATCAATCTGGCTTGCCAGATGTTGATGCGGCCCGATGAGATGAAAATCACCGACGTTTGTTTTTCGTCGGGCTTTAACAACCTTTCGAACTTCAATCGCCAGTTTCAGGCCCAAAAGGGCATGTCGCCCACGCGGTTCCGAGAATTGCTGGCAAAGAACATCGGCGCGGTGGAGGCCGCCTGAGAAAAGCTAAAGAAAACGCATACCGGAAGCCCCGCAGCATGATCCCCGTAGGCAGACTTGGTCTGGCAACGAACGAGGAAGGCGTGCTGCAAGCCAACCGGAAAATCCGGACTGCCTATGACCCAAGCACACCGGAACACACGATCAGTGGTCAACATGGAGGAAGACAAATGACACATTTCACAACCCGACTGACAGGCGCGGTCGCGCTTGCGGTTGCCCTAATGGGCGGCACGGCGGCAATGGCCCAACAATCCGGCACGGTCGCATTTCTGATGCCCGATCAGGCGTCAACGCGCTATGAAGAGCATGATTTTCCTGGCTTTAAGGCCGAGATGGACAAGCTTTGTGCGGATTGCACCGTCATCTATCAAAACGCCAATGCGGATGTCGCACTGCAACAACAGCAGTTCAATTCGGTCATCACTCAGGGGGCACAAGTTATCGTGCTTGACCCTGTTGATTCCGCCGCTGCCGCGTCGTTGGTTGCACTGGCCCAAAGCCAAGGCATCAAGGTCATCGCTTATGACCGCCCGATCCCTGACCAGACTGCCGACTATTATGTATCCTTTGACAATGAGGGAATCGGCTATGCGATCGCACAATCGCTTGTTGACCATCTCAAAGCGCTCGGCGTTCCAACCGATACGGGCGGCGTTCTTCAGATCAATGGCTCGCCCACCGATGCGGCCGCTGGCTTGATCCGCGATGGGATCGACCGCGCGTTGGATGCAAGCGGTTACACCACGTTGTCCGAATTCGACACGCCGGATTGGGCGCCACCAAAGGCACAGGAATGGGCCAGCGGTCAGGTGACACGCTTTGGATCTGATATTGTCGGTGTGGTCGCGGCCAATGACGGCACGGGCGGCGGCGCAATTGCAGCCTTTAAGGCGGCAGGCATTGACCCAGTTCCACCTGTAACAGGCAACGATGCGACGATCGCGGCCTTGCAGCTGATCATCGCGGGCGACCAGTATAACACTATCTCCAAACCATCCGAGATCGTGGCAGCGGCGGCGGCGAATGTGGCTTACAAGATGTTGCAGGGCGAAACCGTCGCGGCGGAAACCAGCCTCTATGACACGCCGTCACAGTTGTTTGTTCCTGCGGTTGTGACACGGGAAAACATCAAAGAAATCGTGTTTGACTCAGGGGTCACTTCTGCTGCTGACGTTTGCACGGGGCGTTACGCCGACGGTTGCGCCGAACTCGGTATCGAATAAGCGCCACCGATAAAGTTGGCTGGCCGCAACTCCCTCGGCCAGCCAATCACGCCATGGGGCATCGCAAAAGGACCATTGGACATGATAAAAACATCACAAGAATTGATCCCAAAAGGGGAACGCATCCTAAGTTTGCGAGGTGTCTCAAAGAATTTCGGCGCTGTTTCGGCTTTGACGGATATTGATCTCGATGTGCACGCTGGCGAAGTTGTCGCGCTTGTCGGCGACAATGGTGCGGGGAAATCGACGCTAGTCAAAGTGCTCGCAGGGGTTCATGCGCCGACATCCGGCGATATCTCGTTTCACGGTCGCCCCGTGACAATGGCGAGTCCAAGTGACGCGCTAGAGCTTGGGATTGCCACCGTCTTTCAGGATCTCGCTCTATGCGAAAACCTCGATGTGGTCGCCAATATTTTTCTGGGGCAGGAGCTCAACCCGCGCCGCCTTGACGAAGTGGCGATGGAGGTACGAGCTTGGACCTTGCTCAACGAATTGGCCGCGCGTATCCCCTCGGTGCGTGACGTCGTGGCGTCTCTCTCTGGTGGGCAACGCCAGACCGTCGCCATCGCGCGTTCACTGCTGCTCAATCCCAATATTATTTTGCTCGACGAGCCAACAGCCGCCCTTGGGGTTGCGCAA
>NZ_JBGFCF010000047.1:0-2145 GCF_041205445.1 Falsihalocynthiibacter sp. CO-5D18
ATGCGAACTTTTCACCCGAATGTTATGGGGAGGCAAGGGATTTCTCCAGGGGGAGTGCCGAGGTACAAATATTTAGGTAGTTTTCGCAAAGTGTTGCGCGGAACGACGGTAGATAGGGCGGATTTCGGACCTACGCTGCGCCTGCAAACTAAACTGGGCAACTTGAAGAAAGCGGACACTCGGGGCTGCGACCCAGTTTTTTCGATTTGCAAACGCAGCGAAGGTCGGCAGTGAGCCCGAAGCGGGCACTTTCATCAACGCATCCTCAAACGATGCGAGTGAAGATCAGCATACCAAGAGTGCTTCACGATCTTGGTGCATTATTGTCAGAACATCTTAGAAAAACTTGAAAGTGTCGGCCTTTTTTGGTCTAGCTTGCATCTTATGCGGATAGCTATCGAAATCAAGCGCGGCCTTGCGGCCTGTGCGCAGTGGATCTTAGGTCTCCCGCTGGCCAATGCCCGTGTCGCCTACCTCGCGGAATCCAAACAAGAAGGGCGTGCAATCATGTCCCGCCATTGCCAACGGTTCCTGAATACGTGCCACATTTCAGTTGAAATTGACGGCCCACTGCCGCCGCCCGGCCGTGGCTGTGTGCTGTGTTACAACGAATCTTCCTTTCCCGACCTGATGGCCTTTATGGTGGCGTTCCTTGATCATGTGGACCGCGCAGCGGCAGCAGACCTTTACAAATTCTTCCCATTCGCACGCGCCGCTTTCGCACGCATCGATTTTGAACTCGTTCAAAGGGGAAACAGGGCGGCCACAGATGCCCTGATCGACAAGATGGTCCAGCGCATCCGTGGTGGAGAACGCGTTGCTTGGGGCGGTGAGGGTCGTTTGTCCGGCATTGATGGTATCCGACGTTTTAAAATCGGGGCCAGCTTGATTGCGATACGTGCAGGTGCGCCTGTGATCCCTGTGGTTTTTTATGGTGGCCACCATACCTTGCCGTTGGGAGCCATCCGGGCACGTCCAGGAACAATCCGCATCCGCATCGGCAATCCGATCCCAACTTCAGGTCTGACCGAGGACGATGCTCGCGCGTTCGCCGACAAGCTTCAGGATACCCTTTCGGAAATGTATTCCACCGCGGCGAAGAGCGGTGTTGTTTCTGCCGGTCCGAAAGTGTCGCCCGAGTTCAACAACTGACGGCCCTTTGGGGGCAACATGCATATCGTCGCCCTGCCTGCAATGCGTAAGGGGCAAGGGTTTGCAAACGGCGGCTTCGTCCGCATAGCAGACCTTAGGGCCTCAATATTGCTGCGGCAAGGCACCAATGTCCGCTATAGACGGGCTGCGCCGCAGCAATTGAGAATGTAGCGAACGGCAGCTAAGGGCCGGAAGCAGAAATTCAATTGGAGGCCGCTATCGGTGTTTTCGTCTATCTGAATGAGGTACTGGAAGCCTTTGCGGATGGGTATTTCCCCAGCCAGACAAAAAAAAGGATAAGCATTCTCCCGCCCGAGCACCCGCAATGGGAGCCCGGACGGAGTTTTGTTTTCGTCGCACCTCAAGCCACGCATCTTGGCAACCTGATCTGATCAATGATCTCCCGCTTCTGGCTGTCACTGATCCCCGCAGAGTATAGTCCATAGGTCAGCCTGTTGGCCGATCGCGCCGATTGGTGGCCCACAAGACTTGCGGTAAAGTGCTCTGGAACCCCTGTACGCTCGCATTGGGTGATGAACCACTTGCGGGTTGAGTGGAACACAAGGCCAGGGCGGGTGGCTCCGGTGCTTTGCCTTAACAGGGCGAACCTCTTGGTGACCCTGTCCACGGAAATCCCTGGAAACAGGGCCCCTTCGTTGGGAAGCATGGCCAGGGTAGCCAAAAGACTGTCGTGTAGCGGAATTTCACGTTCTGCTGCTTTGGATTTGAGCCCTCTGATCGCGTTTGGTCTGATCCTGGCAAAGACCCCGAGGTTGCCCTTGGTGATCAGGTCTTCCGCCATCATCCCACAAGCCTCCCCGGACCGCATGCCTGTGAGCAAACAGAGATGCAGCAAGGGCGTGAGTAGGGGTTCATTGGCCCCCAACAAAGTCACCACCTCTGCATCTGTCATCACCGCATAGCTTTGAACCTCTGGTTTGGAATGAACCGCAAGTTTGCCAAAGCCATGCTCTGCAAGGTGACCTTCCCGCA
>NZ_JBGFCF010000048.1:0-2044 GCF_041205445.1 Falsihalocynthiibacter sp. CO-5D18
CGCTCCTCGGTTTGACCAAACATCCCGAATCTGACGTGGTGATATAAATTTCACAAATTGAATTTTATTGAAGAATTTCTTAACTTTTAGTGCCGTTCTGTCAAGTTCAGGCAAACATCGGCGTCTCAGCGGCGCTTAGCACCGCTGAAGATCATGCGTCAACTGCGTGCCTTACAACAGGAGAGAACTATGAGAATAACGAGAAAATCACTAGCTGCGGCTTGTTTCGTCAGTTTGTCCGCCACCAGTGCTTTTGCTGCTGATGAATGCGAAGGAAAACAGTTTGTATTCTTCCCGGGCGGACCTGAAGGCGGAACTTTCGCCTCGGTTGTCTACAACGGTGCAGTTATGGCGGCAGAACACACGGGCTGTGATGTTCAGTATGTTTGGTCGGATTGGAACTCTGAAAAAATGGTCCGCCAGTTTTCAGAGGCAGTAGCGCGACGCCCAGATGGCATAGCGGTAATGGGGCACCCAGGTGAATCCGCTCTAGGCCCACTCATCGAGCAAGCTCGAGAAGTAGGAATTATCGTAACGACACAGAACGTCGACCTTCCGACGTATGAAGCAAAATACGTTGCCGAAGGGTTCGGCTATGTGGGTTCAAAGAACTATACTTCTGGGCGCAACCTGGCTTCGGGAATGGTTCAGGGATGTGGCCTTGAGGCCGGCGACAAAGTATTTGTCTGGGGTATGCAAAGCATGGAGCAGCGCGGGCTGCGCACGACCGGGTCGATCGAAGTGCTTGAGGAAGCAGGTATCGAAGTCGATTATCTAGAAATCAACCCAAACATCTCTAAAGATGCCTCTCAGGGCATTCCCGTTTTTGCAGCCTATGCGGCAGCGAACCCTGATATGAAAGGAGTGATCACCGATCACGGCGCTCTAACAGCGCTTCTGCCTGCTTACCTGAATGCCGCTGGCAAAAAGCCGGGTGAGATTTGTAGTGCTGGTTTCGATCTATCTGCTGCAACGGCGCAGGGTATTGAGGACGAAATGATTACAATGGTCTTGGACCAACAGCCATTCCTGCAGGGCTACTTGCCGATCATTCAGTTGTTTCTCACATCCAAATACGGTTTCGCAGGTATGAACATTGATACGGGTGCCGCGATGATAACGCAAAGCAATGTAGGTCCAGTCAAAGCCTTGGCTGCCGAAGCTATCCGCTAATTAAAATCCAAACAGACAATGCCGTTCTTCGGTATTGTCTAACTGCGAGCAGAACCATGGCACATGAAGAGCTACTCCGACTAGAAGATGTTCACCTGTCATTCGGGAGAATTGATGTCCTGAAGGGCATCAATTTTACGATCAACCGAGGTGAGGTCGTGGCGCTGGTTGGTGACAACGGCGCAGGAAAATCCTCTTTGATCAAGGTCATGACAGGCGTTCACTCACCGAACAAGGGTCGCGTGCTTATCAAGGGCGAAGTCGTGAAGATGGGCTCGGTCCAAGACTCGCGCAAACGCGGAGTTGAGACTGTTTATCAGGAGCGCGCTTTGGCGGATCAACAAGAGATCTGGCGCAATGTATTTGCGGGCCGTGAAATTACAAATCGATTTGGGTTCATGAATGTTAAGCAACAGCGTGCCGAAGCGGCGCAATTGCTGAGAACTCGTATGGGTTTTACGTCACGCGCAATCACGGCGGATAGTGAAGTCAGTGGATTGTCGGGAGGTGAAAAACAAGGGGTCGCAATAGCGCGTGCACTGTATTTTGAAGCAGAGTTGATCATTCTCGACGAACCAACCATGGGTCTAAGCCTCAAAGAAACTGACAAAGTGCTACAATTTGTTCGCGAGATTCGCGAGCAAAAAAAATCTGCGATCCTCATCGATCACAACATTTTACACGTCTACGCTGTTGCGGATCGTTTCATAGTGCTTGATCGAGGCCAAGTTGCAGCTGAGTTCTCAAAAGACCAAATTTCGCGAGAGCAATTAGTGGAATTGATGGTGGATCTACACCAAACCGGCCAAATTTCTTCAGTTGAAAGCGCGTAGTAAAAATATGACATTTACGATCTCATCAACCCGTCCGC
>NZ_JBGFCF010000049.1:0-1955 GCF_041205445.1 Falsihalocynthiibacter sp. CO-5D18
AGTCTACGGGGCCGCAAATGATCCCAAAAAGATTTGGTTTCCTAAGTCTTCGACAGCTAAAAAGATTTCGCCGCTAGAGACCAGAATTCGAGGGTGCCTAGCGACTTTGACTTTGTTGAAGTCATTGCGAATGCCTGTGAGCCTCCCATGGTTTGAAACTCTTGTATTTATTGTTTTGATCTTGGGAACACGGACACAGCTCTAATAGGCACTTCTATTTGTGTATTTAAGTTAGTCCTTTTATTTGTGTATTTTGAGATAGAGTCGCCCCCAAAAGGGGCGACTTTTTAATGACGGGAGGACACGCTTCGTAATTTCACCAAGCGGAAAAAGCTTCTCGCGCCATAGAACTGAAAACCATCAGTAATTTTCTTGTTCCTAGGATGCGTCGGCTGCCAGTTGAACTATCGATCTGTGTGTTGGAAGCACCGCATGTTGTTTGCTTTGGTAAGAGGCATCTTCGGAAAGCGCTACGTGGGCGGTTTCAAGATGTCGTGCTGGGACGTTTGGAAAAAGATGATGCACTAGGTGAAAGCAATCATTCCGCGGGAAAAACAATAACCGCACGGGAAGCGGAGCCAGAACATTGCGAGAAGCTTCAAGCTCGTCTTCTGCGCCTACAATTCCAGCGTGATCCAGACAGTCTGTCCAAAAATTCAATGTCGGAAAGATGTAAAACATTGGTAGCAAGACAAAGAATGCCGACGTCGCAGGATAGAAGATCGAGAAGACAAATATCGTCACCAATAGAACCATTTTGATTCCGAAGAATAACCGACCGTCACCACCTGAAAGATTGACGCCAGAATACATCTTTAGGTGGCGTCCCAGCAATGGGGTTACAATATGCTGAAGAATTGTTTTCCTAGTCAGGGGTCTGTGCAAACCAAACTTTTCAATCGGTCCCATTTCACGGTCATGGGCATAGTCACCGAGATGTGCGTGGTGAGAAAGGTGATCGTCTTTGTAATGCTGAAAACACCCAGACAGGAGCGAAGAACACAGTCTGCCAATAGCCACGTTGTCTTCACGGTGCTCTGAAAAGGATGAATGCGTGCATTCGTGAACAATGTTGTTTAGTCCACGTAGTCGCGTGCCAATAAACACCGAGGTCAGGATCATCAGAAAAACTGTTCCCACAGACAATGTTAATGACAAAAGATAATGCCCTAGGAATATACCAGCCAACACTTGTGCTAGATACATTCCAACGATTACCCATGAACCGAGGCGAGAATATTTAGTCATTCCGAAGAATTGACGCGAGAATTGATGACGTAATTGCTGCCCAGACATATGTGCTCCTAGTACTGTTTGGAAACAATCATTACCGCTAAGTGCCATTGTTGAATAGCTTTTTTTGACACGAGGTTCCGACCGCTGCTCAAAAACAATCAGAGTTGCTAATAAATAGCTTGGAGAATCAGGGCAGAAATCAACATTTAGATTGATTTTCTTAACGACATACTAACATTGTATTAGGAACTCTAATGAAAAAAGTTGTTCTGACATGCAATATGATTATGATTCATTGCTCGCTTTAGATGCGGTTGTACGAGAAGGCGGCTTTGATGCAGCTGCAAAAGCGCTCGAAGTGACGCAATCTGCGGTCAGCCAGAGAATCAAACAGCTTGAGGATAGGGTCGGCACAGTTCTGATTGTCCGCGGTCGCCCGTGTGTTCCAACTGAAATCGGGTTGCAATTGTGCCAGCATTTTGAACAGGTAACTCTGTTACAACACGAACTAGCTGATCGAATGAGCAATCTGATAGACCGATCTGGTGTAAATGCGGCAACGGTCCGAATTGCGGTAAACAATGACAGTCTCGCAACATGGTTTCCATATGTGATGAAACGCGCTGTAAACGACCTTAACGTGCAAATTGAGATCACCCCGGACGATCAGGAGCACACGGAAAAGAGCCTGAAATCTGGCGACGCACTCGCGGTTATCA
>NZ_JBGFCF010000050.1:0-1721 GCF_041205445.1 Falsihalocynthiibacter sp. CO-5D18
CTTTGGCATGTCTAACCTTGCGATGGCGCTTGGTTTACTGCGGTTTATAACGGGCAAGAAAAGCCTAGTTTGGAAACCCGTGCGATAAAAAAGGCCAAAATGATGCGGAAATCCCCCATTTTTAATGGGGCTCAACCGTAGAATTCACGCAGCTGTTTTCAGTTTCATTGCGGGTGTTAAGAGGTGGTCGCGGGAATTCGGACCAGTAGTTAAGGGGGATCAAATTTTGAAAGAGATGATCCAAAATGACGAAACGAAAGAACCATCCGCCCGATTTCAAGGCCAAGGTTGCGTTTGAAGCCATCTGTGAAGAAATGACGATGGCGGAGTTGGATAAGAAATACGGTGTGCATCTATTACCGGCAGGTGTTTGCATGCAAACACCGAGAGGCCACTCAGATTGAGGTGTGGAAGTGTGCCGCAATCCAGAATATGAACTCAGCGTTCAACAAGCGAGGCGGGGATCCAGGGCGAGCCGATGAGTCCCAAATTGACAAGCTGCATTCCAAGATCGGCCAGCTTGTGCCTCTCGGTGTGTAAACACCCCTGCCGGCCAATGGGTGGAGCGGGATTTTTTGTCCAACGCTTCGGTTCAATTGCTCGGAACGCGAGGTAAAAAATGGTGAGGAAGGATCACGACCTGAGCATTCGGCGGCAATGTATATTGCTGTCGCTGGTGCGGTTAAACCTGTACTATCAACTGAAGGATGAGAGTGCCGAGAACCTGCGGGGCTTCACTTTATTTCGGGCGATTCAAATGCTTTGGTCGTTTCAATGTTAGCCAAGGTGTGGGGCCTGGGCGCGACGGATTGAGATGGCGCCGGCGGGATTCGAAAGGGCGAAACGCATTTCACTTGGAAAGTGGCCGCCCAGAGAATCAGTGAGGCTGTGACCGTTGAGCGAGATGCAAGCGCACGGAGTATACTTTTCTCAGATTCAATCTAGCGTTGTGTCACCCATTCTGACTATGTGGAATTGGCGAACAATTTGGCTAATATTGATACTTTATATCTCGACAACCACCAATCAGTGCCTTTGTTCTGCCTTGATTGGTGCCGGAATTCTCAATATGATTAACAGATTGTAAAGAAGAAAGTTGGGGATCGAATTTCTGGGGACAATAGCTGCTAGGCGTTCTGCGCGCTTTCGTAGTTTCAATATGTTGATGTCCGATGTCGTTCTTATTTTAGGAATACAGAGAAGAATCGTTCTGACCAATGGGTATTGGTCACAGTGGATCTTTGAGGTTCTTGAGGCTAAAGATCGTTCTTTCCATTTGTCACTGAGGTGATGAATCTTTAGGGATTAATTTCGCCAGCCCTTTACTTTTACGTTTGTTTGTAGGGGGTGGATTCGTGTCTGATTATGTAAACTTCAAAGAAAAACGTTCAAGGGGAAACTTTGTAGGTTATGTAATAGCCAGCGGTTTAAGTTTCCGAACAAGAACAGGAAATACGCGGGGGCAACGCAATACATGGGGGCAACGAATTTTCGATTGTGTGACTGCCGCTGGGTTATTTATTTTTTGTCTCCCTATCTTGGTACTGGCTGCACTGGCGATTAAAATTGAAAGCCCTCGAAGTGCTGTGTTCTTTACACAGATACGGTATGGGTATGCTGGGAAGCCTTTTAGAATGATTAAGCTTAGGACCATGGTTCCAAATGCGGAGCAACTGAAATCAGGTCTTGTCGCGTCTAGTGTTGACCGAGGTGCAGGTTTT
>NZ_JBGFCF010000051.1:0-1680 GCF_041205445.1 Falsihalocynthiibacter sp. CO-5D18
CTAGGCCTCTACACCTCGACCTAACGGAGAAGCCAATGTCGCACGATGAAAAACCCGCCGATGGATATGCCTCCCCCCCTTGTCTCGCCCACGAAATCGACCCTGCTTATTTCGATCCCCTTGGCGTCACTCCGCAACAGGCGCAGGATGTGGCGCGGTGGCGCAAGGCCGAACGGGTGCGATTGCTTGCGGAACGGGCCGCACTATCTGTCGACACTCGCAAAGCCGCCGCGATTGCGATCGCCGAACACCTCGATAGCTTGCTGGCTCAACGCTCCATAGATATCAACGGGCTCACGATCTCAGCATGGTGGCCGATCAAGGCGGAAATTGACCTGCGTTTCTGGCTTGCAGGCCTTGCCGCGCGCGGGGCAAGAGCAGCGCTGCCACTGGTCGAGACCAAAGCCGCCCCGCTGATTTTTCGCGAATGGACGCCGGACACGCGGATGGAGCGTGGAATCTGGAATATACCAGTGCCCGCCGAAGGGCCCGATATCCTTCCCGACATCACCCTGTCTCCCGTTGTCGGCTGGGATCGCAACGGGTACCGGCTTGGCTATGGCGGTGGCTATTTTGACCGAACACTGGCAGCGATTACACCACGCCCTTTGGCGATCGGGGTCGGGCTCAACATCGCGCAAATTGCGACGATTTTTCCCCAACCACACGACATAGCGATGCAGACTATTGTGACCGAAACAGGCCCTCGCGACCCGAAACAGGACTGATCGGCAGATCACAAAAGGTCTTCCTACCGCTCGATTCCTTGACTGAGGTCAATTTCAAGCAGGTGTAAAAGCCCTATACGAACCAAACTCACAGAACCAAAATTTAAATCCGGAGTTAGCATTCTAATGGTGTCGCTCACTGAAAAACTCAGCCGTCCCGTTTTCATAGATGGTGCGTGGATACGTCCGTTTATTCAGGGGGGTAAGGGGGTTGGCGCGACAAACGGTGTCAGTGCGGGAGCTTGGGCGGCGGAAAATGCTGCGGGAACAATTGCCGCCATCGGGGCGGCGATTGGCTATGATAAAAGTGGCCGCGAAGTGCCTTATACTTACGACGCCAAGACGCGCCATGGCGCTTTGAAGAAATGCTCTCCATGTCTGTAAAGGGCTGTCAAATACAGGCCGAGATCGCCCATGCAGCCTGTAACGGCTTGGGGCGTATCCGCATTAATTTTCTCAAAATGGCGGGTGGTTCAGCGCGGGTTATGCGCGAGGTCCTGACGGCAACGCGTCTGCCCAGTGGTGGAAATAAGATTCACGCCGTTACTATGGGGGCGGGCCTCGCCTAGGAGGAAGACGCCCAGATTTGTGCCGACGAAGGTATCTATCTTGATCCGATTATTTCAAGCGTTGTGGCCCTCAAGGTCCTGTTGAACCGTACGTTTTGAAACTGGGCCGGCAGGTATACCGAAGTCATCGGGGCCGTGGTCTATGAAGATCCTTGGCTGGCTGGTGGCCACAATGGCATCACCAGTCGGGAAAACCCCGACGAACCGCAAGCCCCATTTGAACGCGTCAAAGCCTTGCGCAAAATCATGAACGAAAACGGTATGCAGGATATTGCCATCGTTATGGCTGGAGGCGTTTGGCATTTGCGCGATTGGCAAGACTGGTTGGAGAATTCAGAAATCGGCCCAATCGCGTTCCAGATCGGCACGCGCGATCTGTTGAC
>NZ_JBGFCF010000052.1:0-1626 GCF_041205445.1 Falsihalocynthiibacter sp. CO-5D18
CCCTACCGTCGGAGCCAACAAACCCCTCTTTTTTAGTTAAAAACAACTAAAATAAGGGTTTTTGGCCGTTTATGAACCAGTTTGCGAACCGGTTGCGTACCAGTTCCGTCACAATCGAACCTTTTTCTGTCGCGAACAGGCAAACGCCCCTCACTCTTTCTGTTGATTCTGGTTACTTCAGAGACCAAGAGCCAGAGAGAGATTTCATCTCTATGACCACCGCACCAGCCGCTACGGGTAAAAAGAAACTCCCAAAGTACGTCAGACAGCGCAGTTGGGGCGCGTACCAGTACAAACGGGACGTCCCAAAGCACTTACGCGTCAAGGCGGGAAAGGCCACTGTGTACCATGCGCTGGGCACAACCTTCATGGAGATGGTCAAAAACCTCCCCACCATCGACCAACAGGTTATGACCTACTTTGCGTCCCTGGAGGCTGAGAACTCAAGAACCCGTACCCTTGCCATTGTGAAGTCACACTTTGGAGAACAGGCCGCACAGCAACTTGATGCAGGTCAGTTGAACACCAATCTTATTGCAGGGCTTTGGGATTTAGCGGGCCGCCTCGAAGATGATGTTGAGCCTGATGTCTACAGCAACCTCCTTGGGGCCAGTGTCCCAGTCGAGATCATCACCCTGCAAACGGCCTTTGATCTGTATGGGGCGTACAAGGATGCCGATCAGGACAAGAAGCTCAAGAACGCTCTGTCAAAGGTACAGGCCGACCTCAAGGCCTCCATCGGGGCGGTCAAACTCAAGGAGGTTGCTTTGGCTGACCTCCGTCGAGAAGATGCCCTCCTCTATCGAGACTATCTGCTTGCACGCATTTCCCCCAACAGTGTCTCCCGTTACATCAACGTTGTCAGGGCGGTGGTGAACCATGCTATTCAAGAGCGTGGGATTGCAGCGATCAACCCGTTCCACAACTTGAAGGTCAAAGGCGCAGGACAGTCCGCCAAGGACCGCCTCCCTCTGTCAGCGGAGGAAGCAGAAGGTGGTTTGGTTACGATGGGCAGCCAAGAGGACCACCAAGCCATCTATCTGACCCTCTGGGACACAGGAGCACGGCTGAATGAGGTCACAGGGATTGTGGTTGACGACGTTGACCTTCAAAATCGCAGCCTGAGCATCCGACCGAACAGCATCAGAGCGCTCAAAACAGCCTCAAGTGAACGCCTCATCCCCCTGTCCTCCAGGGCCGTGGAAGCCCTCACAAACCTCTGCTCTGGCAAGGAGGGTGGTGATCCTGTCTTCCCCCGCTACGGTCGCCCCAACGGCAATACAGCAGCGTCGGCAGCCATGATGAAGAAACTGCGAAAACAGATCACCGACCCCAAGAAATCCCTACATAGTCTGCGCCACAAGAAGAAAGATGACCTGCGCAATGTTGGCTGTCCCGAAGAAATCAGCAAGGTGATCCTTGGCCACAGTAGCCAGGAAGCCGCCGCGCGGTATGGTGCGGGGTATCGCCTAGAGGTTCTTAGAGAGTGGATGGAAAAATCGCACCAAAAGCCAAGCCAGTGACCTCTGTTGTCCCTGCCCGCCCGATTGATCCTCATCGTCGCGCCAAATCAGCAGCCGCTGAGACCATCGTTGAGTCCGTTCTGCATGTGGTCAGCCGCTATGA
>NZ_JBGFCF010000053.1:0-1585 GCF_041205445.1 Falsihalocynthiibacter sp. CO-5D18
TGGCCGCCGCCAGCGGCGTTGTCACGCCACAGCGCTGCCCTCCCGTGTCACATTCAACAAGTACGGTAAGCGGAGTGGCGGCATGCCCAAACGTCGTCGACAATCCGGAGATCGTCGCGGTGTTATCGGCCACGACACTCAACCGTACTTTCTGGGCGAGCGCGCGTAACCGAGACAGTTTCTGAGTGCCAACGATGTTGTAGGTTATCAGCACATCGTCTATGCCGCCTTCCGAAATCATCGCCTCGGCTTCGCTGATCTTTTGACAGGTGATACCAAGGGCCCCCGCCTCGATCTGCCGTTTGGCGAGCATCGGCAATTTGTGGGTTTTGATATGGGGCCGCAGTTTCAACCCGTGCGCATCACAATGCTCCTGAAACCGAGCGATATTTGCCTCGGCTATATCAAGATCAACCAAGACAGCGGGCGTATCCATTTCCGAAAACATCAAACGGACTCCTGTTCGTGCGGGTTTTCGACGATGGGCCAAATCGCGCGCGTCAGATGCCTGTAAGGTGTCACCGTCGGGTCGTTCGGGTAGGGTCCCTCGATTGCGGCATAGATAATATTTGCTGCCACATTGGCAAAAGCACCGTGGAAATGGTTCGTCGATTTCACAACCAGCACCTTCTTGGCCGTGATGTCGATGCCCAGATTGGTGAACAGGTCTGGCGAAAAGGCCTGACTGCGATTTGAATTAAGCACCACCTCAATGCCCCCCATGCGGATGACGGAGCAGTCCCCAAGCGGGACAACCGATTTGCCAAAGCTCTGCACGGCGTTGCATTGATTTTTGAGCACGGTGACGCGGGCATCAATCGGATCTCCGGCATGGGCCGAGGTTTTGCCGCCGAAACGCAACTCCAGCGTGGCGCCCTCCCCTGCCGCGTGGCAAAGCCGCACGGCCATCGGATCCCAAATGGTGCCAAAGGCAACCGATGGCATGCCCAATGCGATGGCTTCTTGCAACATCAAGGTGGAATCGCCCGCAACACCACCACCGGGATTATCCCAAACATCGGCCACCACCACGGGGCCGTTTGGCGCGGAGGCGGCCTTTTTCAACGCGGCCTTTGCGGTCAGGAATTCTGGCTTGGTTTGGCCACGAAAGGAAAAAAGCTCCTCCCCCAATGTGCGGGCAATCCTGTCGCCTTTGGAAAGATCGTTATCAGTTATGACAATAATTTTAGCGCCAAGATCGGGGGAATCTCCGGCCATGAAACCGTGGATTGCGGATACAGACAGCACCTCATTTGTGTCCTCAAGCGCAATCATCCGATCCACAAATCCCCGCATTGGATCGCGGCTGGTTGGCAAAATATCGATCATTCGCACGTCAAAAACCGAGAGAACTGGCTTAATCTCGCCGCGAACCGCCCGCAGCGTCAGGTCGACACAATTCTTGCCCGCTTCGACAAAATCGGTGTGGGGGAATTCTTTGAAAACGGTGATGATGTTTGCATTGTCCACGCGTTTTTGGCTGAGATGGCTGTGCGGATCGAAACTCACGCCAATAATCGCTTTATCGCCGATAATGTTGCGAACTCCTTCGATCAAGTGGCCCTCGCAATCGGTACACCCTTCG
>NZ_JBGFCF010000054.1:0-1479 GCF_041205445.1 Falsihalocynthiibacter sp. CO-5D18
AATTATATGTCGCGGTTTCAAGAAATGATCAGGGTGCCGCACAAAAGTTCAGGATGCTGTTGAAGATCGTTTTCTAGTGGAACTCTGTCGAGCTAGGCGTTGTAGAAATGATTGCTATCGGTGGCGGTTTACTTCGCCTTCGGATTGAAGCCGAAATACGCGAGGTACTTGTCGAAGTCGTCGTCAACGGATCCGGCAGCTTCGAAGGCGCGGGCATCATAGTCTCTCTCTTCACCCCCCAAATGTGTGCCCCAAGCGGTCGGTATGCCAGCGCAAAAGACAGAGCCTCCGTAGGTCGCAGACAGATCGACAGGTTTCAGGCCGGTCACAACGAGCGTGCCTGAGACGGTGTCGAGATCAAGGCTTGAGATATACATCATCCCCAACTTGTTCTCGAATTGGGTGATCGAAAACAGTTCCCCTGCCTTGGTGCGGTGCAGTGTCGTGTGGTCCGGAGAGACTGAAACGCCCCCTTTTAAACCACCACCCTCAAAATTGACGGGAAGCTTGCCTTTTTTGGTCAGAGCTCGGCCGAACACGGCATCCCCAAACCTGTCGCCAGAACGTAGCAGCGTTTGATAGCCGTTAAGCGCAATCTCGTTACCATTTAGAGACATCGCGCTTGTAAACTGAACAGTGCGTTTCTCGGTGTCGGTGGTAGGGAAAGGTAGGGGCTTGAAGTCGACGCTGTCGCCTCCCTGAATTTTCGCAGGAATGGCGACAAAGCCGACGTAAGCGGGCCTGTCCGCGTCAGATAATACGAACTTCTCTCCATTTCCGCCAAAGGGGTGCTGCACCACGGTAACGAGATAGTCAAAGGCGTCGTCGATGTTTTTGTAATAAAAAGGCGAGGTCACTTCGGAACCGTAAGGTGCCGTTAGCATGCGAGTGCGCACGCCCGTTTTTAGGTCATAGGCCCAGAGCACGTCATTTTGGTGGAAGGAAGTATCTTCGGCGATCAGCAACGTGTCGTCGTTCAACCCCATAACTATATTGTCAGGTTTGGAGATGTTGTTTATCGAGCAGGCATTGATCACGGCACTCCTGTTGAAGGGGCCCCCAGCGACCAAAAAATCCATGTCGGTTGCGACAAAATCTGGCCCAACTGAAAGCTGCATCACTGCACCGCATCGGTTGGTCTTTAGGTTGATGTCATCATCTACGCCTGCCAACTTGGAAGAGCGCCTCATGCCCTGTGAAAGATCCGAAATAGCGACGTAAAGTTTGTTGCGCTTGGGATCAAAGCTGACACCCTCCATTTTGTAAAATTCCGACGTGCCGCCCAACATTGCGGCGTAGCGAGCTGATTCTAGACGCGAGGCCGCGAAAGCAATCTCGTCTGCGGACATATCTAAATTGTTCCCAGTTTTGAGCTTTACACATTCTGGTCCATAGGTCGTGTCGATCGCCGTGTACGATTGGGGGCAGGCATTGTCAGCAATTTCAGCGGTCTTGAAAATCTGTGAGAATTTTATACCT
>NZ_JBGFCF010000055.1:0-1471 GCF_041205445.1 Falsihalocynthiibacter sp. CO-5D18
GAGGCTGTGTGAAAACTCCCCCATTTTGATCCAGATGCTGCTATAATTTCCGTATTCGGTATGGAGGTTGTTCATGACGCATTTCATCGAAGGTTTAGACTGGCAGCGGACGATGTTACTGCCTGAACACCTCGACGATTATGTTGATGAGAATAGCCACGTCCGCGCCATTGATGTTTTCGCGGACATGCTTGATTTGGCGGTTCTTGGCTTCAGCGCGCAACCTGCCGCGACGGGTCGGCCCGGTTGTCATCCGGGGTTGATGCTGCGGATTTAACTGTATGGATATCTGAATCAAGTTCAATCATCACGACGGTTGGAACGTGCGTGCGGGCGTGATCTGGAGCTCATTTGGCTGACGGGTCGCTTGAAGCCCGCATGGAACGCACCCTGCGAAAGCTGGAACCTCTGCAAAAGGAGGCCTTGCGTTACAGATCAATTGAACAGCGGATGGATGAGACCGGAGAAACACAGGTCTCATTCAGCGATCCAGACGCCAGATCAATGGCAACAACAGCGCGCATGCCCCGTATTGTTGGCTATAATGTCCAAACGGCTGTCGAAGCCGATCACCACCTGATCGTTGCGCACGAAGTCACTATGCTTGGTTTTGATCGCGACGCTTTGTCGATGATGGCTGGGGCAGCGAACGACGTCATGACCACAGACCAGCTCACAGCAATCGCCCCCTCTCGTGCATGCTGCGCATACACTGCCGGGCAGTGGATAAGGGTTATTACAAGGGCGAGGAAATTGTCGCTAGCGAAGAGGCTGGTATCTCAGTTGTCGTTCCCAAACCGATGACATCAAATGCCGCTGCACGCGGTCAGTTTGATAAGGCTGACTTCGCCTATGACAGCGACCTGGATGTCTATGTCTGCCCAGCAGGCGAGAAACTGATCTACAGATTTACCGGCCAACAAGATGGGAAGGCCATCAGGTCATATTGGTCGGGGGCGTGCGCTGGTTGCGTCCCTCTCATTGATTGCTTTGCAATCAACTGCCGGGCAGCGGATCAAGACCAAATGCACAACGAGCAAAGACCGGCGTGTGCGTCGTTGGGAAAAAGAAGATGTTCTTGAGCGGGTGCAAGCACGACTGGATGCAAACCCAGCTCAACTGGCGGTCCGCAGCATGACCGTCGAACATCCCTACGGCACGATCAAATCATGGATGGGGGCCACCCACTTCAAAATGCGAACCCTGAAAAACGTGGCAACTGAGATGGCGCTGCATGTGCTGGCCTACAATATGACCCGCGTCATGAACCTGATGGGCATTCCGGCGATGATAGCGGCCATGAAGGCGTAAAAGGTCCCGCTCGCCTTCAAATTAGAACACAAATGCTCGGATAGGCCGAAGACTGTCCTGAGCGCCACCATGATCCATCAGGGTAGCGGAATAACGATATCGTGCCAAAATGGACACGAACGTCAAAAACTCTTAAGGGCACCAAGATCAGCCGGGTTTC
>NZ_JBGFCF010000056.1:0-1353 GCF_041205445.1 Falsihalocynthiibacter sp. CO-5D18
TCCACATCGTCACGGCCAAAGATTGTCGGTAAGCCGCTGTCCACGGATTGCGCTTTGAGGCCCGCGTCAACGATGGCTTTGTCTGCCTTCGAGTGGCTCATCACGGTCGTTAGGATGAACAGCGCGTTCTCCCATTCGCCGTCGTCGATGCGCTTGCCATCCTTGTCGAGGATGCGTCCGTAATCGGCATCCATGAACGCATAGGAGCCGCACTGAAGTTCGTTATACACGCCAGAGGCGCTTTCGAAATAATAGGAACCCGTACCGCCACCACCGACGATATCGCATTCCAGCCCTTGCGATTTGAGCGCCTGAACCGCGTCCGCTACTTGCGAAATGGCCGCATCCAACTTCACCTTGCGATCGGCATAGAGGTCCATGTGCTGCATCGCGCCCTGATAGGCTTGGATGCCCGCGAATTTTAGACCGGGCGCTGCATCAATTAGCTTTGCTATACGCACAACATCCTGCGACGTGTTCACGCCACAACGTCCGGCGCCACAGTCAATCTCGACCAAAGCTTCAAGTTGGGTGCCGTGGCGGACAGCGGCCTCCGAGAGCGCTTTTACGTTCTCTGGATCGTCGACACAGACCAAAACCCGCGCCCCGAGCTTAGGCATCGCCGCCAAGCGGTCGATCTTGGCAGGTTCGGTAACTTGGTTGGACACCATCACGTCTTTGATGCCGCCACGGGCAAAAACTTCGGCTTCGGAAACCTTCTGACAACAAACGCCAATCGCCGCGCCCAGATCCTGCTGAAGCTTCAGCACATCCACGGATTTGTGCATTTTGCCGTGGGCGCGGTGGCGCATACCATGCGCCTTGGCATAGCCGCCCATCTTTTTGATATTGCGTTCCAGCGCGTCCAAATCGAGGATAAGACACGGCGTCTGGATATCGGCCTCAATCATACCAGGCTTGGCAGGGATATCGTAGCCGACTTCGAAATCTTCTAGGTTAGTATGCGAGTTCATAGCTTTTTCCCTTTATTTGAGCCACGGCAAGAGGTCGAGATCGACATTGCCACCAGTGATAACGATGCCGACACGCTTGCCTGCGAACCGGTCTTTGTTCTTGAGAATAGTCGCGAGCGGCACGGCGCTGCTGGCTTCCATGATGATTTTCATCCGCTTCCATGTCAGTTTCATCGCGTCGATAATCTCGTCATCGCTCGCCGTTAAAATGTCGGTCACGTGGTTGGAAACGAAATGCCACGTCAGGTCTTTGAGCGGGACTTTCAAACCATCGGCAACCGTTTCCGGCGCGTCATCGGCAATGATGTGCCCCGCTTTGAAGCTGCGATAGGCGTCGTCCGCCTGCTCGGGTTCGGCAGCTATTACCTGTGTTTCTGGC
>NZ_JBGFCF010000057.1:0-1350 GCF_041205445.1 Falsihalocynthiibacter sp. CO-5D18
ATTTGAGCTGATTTTGATCGTTGCAGGTTGCGGTCATGTGTCCGGCCTGTTGACGCGGTGCATGTGACCGCTGGCCTTTCCTCTCAGCGATGCCAGCATCGCCTGCCAGACAACGGATGAAGTCCGCGTACCGAGTCCCAATCAGACGAACGAGCTTTAAAGCCCAGACAGCACCTCGGGGTGTCCCGGCGGCGGTCCCTTTCGATCATCATCACTCACTTCTGCCCTTGCATCTCATCGCGGCGATGTCGGGTGCCGCTTTGTCCCTCCTTCGTTCAGATAGCCGGTGTGGCCTTGTATGACTCTCCTTTCACCATGAGCGCCCACGCTGTTCGGGCGGTCTTGTTGGCGATAGCCACGGTGACGACCCGAGTCGGCTTGCGCTCCAGGAGCGATCGAACCCAAGCGCCCGTTCGGGTGTCGGTGGTTGGCGCCCGTCGTGTGACGGAGGTGGCACCAACAACCAGCAGTCGGCGCAGAGAGCCATTCCCCATCTTCGAAATTCGCCCGAGCCGATCCTTGCCGCCCGACGAGTTCTGTCGGGGCAGTGTGGGCCGAAACGCGATCCGTCCGAGTGACGGACCGCACGCCGAGGTAGGCCGCAAACTATCGGCCGGATTTGAAGACAGCCGGATCGGGTACACTGGCAGCCAGCGCGGTTGCCGTGATAAGGCCAACACCCGGGATCGTCATCAACCGCTGGCTCGCGGCGTTCTGCCGATGCCACTCCAGAAGTTCGCGCTCAATCTTCCGGACTTCTTGTTCCAAGCTGTCGAGTTGTACCGCCAAAGCCAGAAGGGCGGACCGGGCTGTCTCCGGCAATCTGGGGTTGTCATCAGCACGAAGGACACTGACAAGTTCAGCAACTTTTCGAGCCCCCTGCGCGGCGATGGCCCCAAACTCGGCGAAGTGGGCGCGGATCGCATTCAGGATCATCGTGCGCTGTCGCATCAGCAGGTCACGAGACCGGTGCAGCACAAGAACACCCTGCTGCTCCTCGGTCTTCACTGGCACGAAGCGCATGTTCGGTCGCGTGACAGCCTCGCAGATGGCTTCCGCATCCGCTGCATCGTTCTTTTGCCGTTTGACGTACGGCTTTACATAAGCGGGAGGAATCATCCGCACGTCGTGACCAAGCGCCGCGATTTCCCGCGCCCAGTAATGCGATGTGGCACAGGCCTCCATGCCAATCAGGCAGGGTTCCAGTTTCGATAGGAAATTCAGAACAGCGCCACGGCGCAACTTCTTTTGCAAAACCACGACGCCATTCGTGTCAATGCCGTGAAGTTGAAAAACAGACTTGGTGAACCTCTCAGCGATTGCTATGCAATCACCTGCCGGTCAACGGAT
>NZ_JBGFCF010000058.1:0-1306 GCF_041205445.1 Falsihalocynthiibacter sp. CO-5D18
AGTTGAACTGATCGCGCCAATCGCCATGGAAGCTGGCCTGCGCTTTGCGATCCGCGAAGGCGGCCGCACTGTTGGTTCCGGTGTTGTCTCTAAAATCATCGAGTAAGCATTAGCTGCTTGAGTTTGAAAGGGTCGCCTTCGGGCGGCCCTTTTTCGTTTAGAGCAACTCAAAAGCGATCTTCAGTTAGAGAAACAAAAATTTTCGGCGTGACAAGATGGGCGAACATACGGCATTTCTTGTTTGACGATTTACCCAACTAAAGGCTTTTCATGCCCTCTTCTTTTTTGCGTCCCGAAGCGGCAAACCCAGTAACCCTCCCCGATGGAACGGTTCTGGAAAACCTCGTTTACCTCAATCAGGTCATTGATCACCCCAATATTGAGATCGGGGATTACAGTTATTTCAACTCATTCCACCCCGTTGAGGATTGGGCGAGCGGCATTGCACCCTATCTTTATGCGGGTGCGCCTGAGCGCCTGACGATTGGTAAGTTCTGCCAGTTTGCGCAGGGTGTGCTGTTTATTACGAGCTCGGCGAACCATCCGATGGGCGGTTTTTCAACCTATCCCTTTGCGATCTTTAATCCTGAAACCATGGGCGTTTACGCACAAAACACGGAGGCATTTCAGGATACGCATATTGGCAATGACGTTTGGGTCGGGCATGACGCCAAAATCATGCCTGGCGTGAGTATTGCAGACGGGGCAATTATCGCCACTGGCTCGGTGGTCACGAATGACGTTGGCTCCTATATGATCGTTGGTGGCAATCCAGCAAAGCCCATCCGCCCACGTTTTGAATCAGACGTGATTGATTCCCTGTTGGAGATTAAATGGTGGGATTGGCCGATCGAGGACATTCAACGTCACCTTCCTCTCATTGTCGGCGCGGATATTGGCGCTTTGAAGGCGGTTTCCGTTTCTAAGGCTGCGAAATAATCCGTCTTGAAAGATAAATTTGACCACACGGGGCGGAGATTGCTCGATTGTTGTAAATCGCTCTTGATTCCAATCGCTGGGTGCCGTACTTCCTGCGACGACTTTAGGGGTTTAGCTCAGTTGGTAGAGCATCGGTCTCCAAAACCGAGGGTCGTGGGTTCGAGCCCCTCAGCCCCTGCCAGGTCACCTTGCGTCTTACGCATTTTGGCCTGAAGAAAGTCAGAACGGTGAATGGATTTATGTCCTTCCCATGTGTGGATGCCCCGTTCAATGCAAGAGATTCTTTCAACAGTTTGTACATGTGATCGGGTACGGTCATGTGTCAGGCCTCAGTTTGCGACGTTTCACATGCCGCGGGCCGGTATGG
>NZ_JBGFCF010000059.1:0-1285 GCF_041205445.1 Falsihalocynthiibacter sp. CO-5D18
CAGCATCTTCCTCACCGGCCTCGACCGCGCAGATCTCACCGCAAGCGACTTTGATTTCGTTTAAAGAGGCGCAATTGAATGCATAAAGGGGCGGGCTTAAGAGGCTCGCCCCTTTCGTTTGCGAGGGCGTTGGGAACGCCTTGACGCATATTCAATTGTCTATGAAAACGCATCAATTATACCTCCTATCCCTTAAGAGGACGGCACAGATCATGCTAATCAGACAGCTTTGATAACGACGCCGATCAAACACTACGGGTGCTGAAAATGAAACTTCAGCATGAGAATGTTTGTCGTGAATTGAAACTCAAACTAGAAGCCGATGGCAGGCGCTATACGTTGTGTATTGGCACCGCGTTTGCTTTGTCTGATCAGGGGGCTGAGGTTTGCTTTGAAGCTCTGCTGATCAGATTTCTCGGCCGCAGCGAAGGTCTCCTTTCCGTCCGTACCGTTGACCGACACAAACGATCCGTAACAAACCTTGGTGGCCACTTTTGCGAAAAGAAGGATTGAGGCCAATATTGTCTTCTTCCTTTTGACTGGTGGATGGTTTCACCAAGTACATGCAGGCAAGCCTTTTGCTTCCCAATAGGGGCTTCATCAGAATTAGAGTTTGCAAAATCAGTGTGTTAGGATAGCATTACTAAATGAAAAAAATTGTATTACCGTTGATTTGCGCCGTTTTTTTAGCGGCTGGTTCGGTTGACGCCGAAGATTTTGGTCTGTCAGACGTAAAAGGTTGGCTTGATGGATGCATCGCGTTGACCGTGGGAAAGAGGGTTATGACGCAGACAATGGAGTATGATTGCCTCGCTCAGGCCGATAAATACTGCTCCGTTGGTCGCTCTGTGGAATTTCAGGATTCGTGTAAGAACGACCTTACGGACCAATTGCGAGCAGATATTCAAGCGGTCCTTCCATTGCTGAAACCGATCGAAGAGATGAAAGCGATTTACAGAAAACGCTTCCAAGAACGTGCCGGAAAATTGCTGAACCAAGATCGAAGCTCATGCAACGAAAGCATCAGCACAACTGAATGTGAATTTGCGTTGATTGGTGTTGACTGGCTAATGACTCGGTCCCTTGCTCGCGAAATCGGTTTGACTATTGGGGAAAATCCAAATTAATTGAGCTGTTTGTGAACCAGTTAGAGCGGCGTCCGCTTTGTCCGGAGGCTGTGTGAAAACTCCCCCATTTTGATCCAGATGCTGCTATAATTTCCGTATTCGGTATGGAGGTTGTTCATGACGCATTTCATCGAAGGTTTAGACTGGCAGCGGACGAT
>NZ_JBGFCF010000060.1:0-1220 GCF_041205445.1 Falsihalocynthiibacter sp. CO-5D18
GGGGCGCAAGAGGCCACTTATACGCTCACGGATGAGGACGAAGGCCATGTGCTGACGGTTCTCGTTTACTTTAATGACGGCGGGGGGTTCCACGAGGCAGTGACCAGTGTTGCGGTCCAAGTTGCGGGCTTTACTGGCCTTGACATGCTGGGCACAACGGCGGGCGATACCCTCATAGGTACCGCAGAAAATGATCGTTTGCGCGGTCTGGAGGGCAACGATATTTTGGTTGGCGGCACCGGCACGGACATCCTGATGGGGGGCGACGACAACGACTTACTCTATGGTCAAGACGGCAACGACACCCTCGAAGGTGGCCATGGCCATGATGGCCTGCGCGGCGGTGACGGGGCAGATGTCCTCAACGGCGGCACAGGCATCGACCGTGCTGAATATATCTCGCAAGTGCGCGCAGATATTGGCTATAGCAGCAGCAACACGGGCGAAGCGGCGGGCGACAGCTACATCTCGATCGAGAACCTGCTGGGCTCCAACTTCGCGGACTATTTGGCAGGAAATGGAGTGGCCAACACCCTCTGGGGCGACAATGGCAACGACGTTTTGGTCGGACGTGGCGGCAATGATGCGCTGTACGGTGGCGACAATAACGACACGCTCTACGGCGGCGAAGGCAATGACAGTCTCCACGGTGGCGCGGGGGCGGATATCCTGCGCGGCGGGGATGGAACCGATCGGGCCGAGTATTCCCATACATCGGCGGGCGTGCGCGCGGATCTTGGGTATAGCAGCAGCAACACGGGCGAAGCGGCGGGCGACAGCTACTTCTTGGTCGAGAACTTGCTGGGGTCCTCACATGCGGACATTCTGGCGGGAGATAGCGGCGCCAACACCCTTTGGGGCGGCAGCGGCGATGATGTTCTGGTCGGGCGCGACGGCAACGACAGGCTCTATGGCGGCAACGGCAACGACAAACTGTATGGCGGTGATGATAACGACGTTCTAAACGGTGGCGCGGGCGCGGATATCCTGCATGGCGGGGCTGGTTACGACAGCGCCGAATATAACACGCAAGTGCGCGCGGACCTTGGCTATACCGGCACCAACACAGGCGAAGCGACGGGCGACAGCTACGTCTCGGTCGAGAACCTGCTGGGCTCCGCACAGGCGGATTTTCTGGGCGGGAACGAAGGCGCCAACGGGCTTTGGGGGCAAAACGGTAACGATGTCCTGTCCGGACGCGGTGGCAACGACAGGCTCGA
>NZ_JBGFCF010000061.1:0-1198 GCF_041205445.1 Falsihalocynthiibacter sp. CO-5D18
GGTAATCCCCCCTAAAATTAGTGGTGTTCAAAAGTAGAATTTTCTCGGCAAGATATCTGAGGAGATTTTTGATGAAGATGACGAGATATAGTGAACCCCAAATTCTTGCGATCCTACGCCAAGCCGAAAGTGGTGTGCCGGTAACGGAGCTGTGCCGCGAGCACGGAATGAGCAACGCGTCGTTCTACAAATGGCGATCAAAATATGGCGGTATGGACGCGTCGATGATCAGCCAAATGAAAGCGCTTGAAGACGAGAACCGGCGGCTGAAGAAGATGTATGCCGAGATGAGTATGCAAGCAGAATTACTGAAGGAAGCCCTAGGAAAAAAGTGATCCGGCCAGCCTTACGACGAGGTCTGGCCGAGAAAGCGGTGGCGCGCCACGGTGTTAGCATTGCGCTGGCCTGCCGCACGTTTGATGTCAGTGAGACGTGCTATCGTTACAGCCCTCTCTTGAGCGATGAGAACGAAGAGATTGCCGATTTTCTGGTTGGACTGACGGTCGCACGGAAGACTTGGGGGTTTGGGCTATGCTTCCTGCATCTACGTAACGTGCAGGGCCATCCGTGGAACCACAAAAGGGTTTACCGGATTTACTGCGAACTAGAACTGAATTTGCGGATCAAACCTCGGAAACGGTTAAAGCGGGACAAACCCGATGCGCTGGCGGTGCCGGACGCACCGAACGTGACGTGGTCGATGGACTTCATGGCGGATCGCCTCGGGGATGGGCGGGCGTTTCGGCTCTTGAACGTGCTGGATGATTTTAACCGCGAGGGATTGGGCATTGAGGTCGATTTTTCTTTGCCAGCCGAACGGGTTATTCGCAGCCTTAATCGGATCATTGAATGGCGTGGGAAACCAGGAACCATTCGGGTCGATAATGGGCCGGAGTACATCAGTGGTAAGCTGCTGGAATGGGCTGAGAAACAAGGTATTACCATCCAACATATTCAACCTGGAAAGCCGCAACAAAACGCTTACATCGAACGCTACAACCGCACGGTCAGGCATGAATGGCTGGACCAACATATCATTGAAAACATCGAGGAGGCACAGGACTTCGCCACACAATGGCTATG
Organism: Falsihalocynthiibacter sp. CO-5D18; assembly: GCF_041205445.1. Classification (NCBI taxonomy): domain Bacteria; kingdom Pseudomonadati; phylum Pseudomonadota; class Alphaproteobacteria; order Rhodobacterales; family Roseobacteraceae; genus Falsihalocynthiibacter; species Falsihalocynthiibacter sp. CO-5D18. The sequence goes on from NZ_JBGFCF010000061.1 coordinate 1,084, forward strand.
GACTTACAACAATGACCGCCCGAATATGGGCATAGGCGGCATGACCCCCGCCCAGAAACTGAAAATGGCCGCGTAAGTTCTACAGCCGCACCCCATTAGAAATGGGGGGATTACC
>NZ_JBGFCF010000062.1:0-1196 GCF_041205445.1 Falsihalocynthiibacter sp. CO-5D18
TCATGGGTAAGGAAAAATTCCAACGTAACAAACCGCATTGTAACATTGGTACAATCGGCCACGTTGACCACGGTAAGACGACTTTGACAGCTGCGATTACGAAGCAGTTTTCGGACAACTTCCAAGCATACGACCAAATTGACGGCGCGCCCGAAGAAAAAGCACGCGGCATCACCATCTCGACAGCACACGTTGAGTATGAGACTGAAGCACGTCACTATGCGCACGTTGATTGCCCGGGCCACGCTGACTATGTGAAAAACATGATCACGGGTGCGGCGCAAATGGACGGCGCGATCTTGGTTGTGAACGCCGCCGATGGTCCGATGCCACAAACACGTGAGCACATCCTTTTGGGTCGCCAAGTTGGCATCCCTGAAATGGTTGTCTTCATGAACAAAGTTGACCAAGTAGACGACGATGAGCTTCTTGAGTTGGTTGAAATGGAAATCCGTGAGCTTCTCACAGAGTATGGTTATGACGGCGATAACATCCCCGTAATTGCTGGTTCTGCTTTGGCTGCTTTGGAAGACCGTGACGAAGAAATCGGCGCCAAGAAAATCGCTGAGTTGATGGCGGCGGTTGATTCCTTCATTCCACAGCCTCCACGTGCGATTGACGAACCTTTCTTGATGCCAATCGAGGACGTGTTCTCAATCTCTGGTCGCGGTACTGTTGTGACTGGCCGTATCGAGCGCGGTGTTGTTAACGTTGGGGATTCCATCGAAATCGTTGGTCTCAAAGACACAACAACAACCACTTGTACTGGTGTTGAAATGTTCCGCAAACTGCTTGATCGCGGTGAAGCTGGTGACAACATTGGTGCGCTTCTTCGCGGTGTTGACCGTGAAGGTGTTGAGCGTGGTCAGATCCTTTGTAAGCCCGGTTCTGTTAAGCCACACACGAAGTTTGAAGCTGAGGTCTATATTTTGACCAAAGAAGAGGGTGGCCGTCACACGCCGTTCTTTGCGAACTACCGTCCACAGTTTTACTTCCGCACAACGGACGTAACGGGCACAGTTACGCTTCCTGAAGGCACAGAAATGGTAATGCCAGGCGACAACTTGAAGTTCACAGTTGAACTGATCGCGCCAATCGCCATGGAAGCTGGCCTGCGCTTTGCGATCCGCGAAGGCGGCCGCACTGTTGGTTCCGGTGTTGTCTCTAAAATCATCGAGTAAGCATTAGCTGCTTGA
>NZ_JBGFCF010000063.1:0-965 GCF_041205445.1 Falsihalocynthiibacter sp. CO-5D18
CAGAGGTGGTCCTAAGTTTTCGACCAGTTTGCAGCCTAGTTAAGGTGGATCAGGGTTTCATGTCAGGCTGCTACTCTCATTGGTTCTGTTTTGTTGGCATAGGCCTCGTCGGGGGGCGAGATTCCATGGGTCGAGTGAGGACGTTCAGCATTATAGTAGGCCAGCCATTTCATGATACCGGCTTTTGCCTCTGAGCCTGTCTCAAAGGTGTGCAGATAGACGCATTCGTACTTGAGTGACCGCCATACGCGCTCGATCATCCGATTGTCGCGCCACGCGCCTTTGCCATCCATGCTGACCTTGATTTTGGCATCAGTTAGCACGTCGATCCAATCGCCGCTGGTGAACTGGCTGCCCTGATCCATTGCCCGGCAGGGTATTGCGAAGCAATGCCTGAGAGGGGGTGTTGAATATCTCCGGCGTGCCGTGATTGGCCAATGCCTCTTTCAGCGCCTCAACGCAGTTTGCGGCGTCCATGCTATTTGACAACCGCCATGCCAGCACCTTGCGGCTGTACCAATCCATAATGGCCACGAGATACAGGGAGCCGCGCCGCATCGGTATGTAGGTAATATCTGCACACCAGACCTGGTTTGGAGGGTCAATCACCGCGTTTCTTAGAAGATATGGCCAAATCTTGTGTTGCGGATGCTTTTTACTGGTGTTGGGCTCCTGATAAATCGGCACCAATCGCATGAGGCGCATCAAACGGCGGACACGATGCCGCCCGCATGCGTGGTTGTTGCGCTTCATATAACGTGCCATCTGGCGCGATCCATACCACGGGGTCTCCAAGAACTGCTCGTCGATGATCGCCATAAACCGCAGGTTCTCGACGCTCTCGCCCTTCGGTTCATAGTACAAATTAGATCGCGTTAACGTCAGCAATGCGCATTGCCGACGCATGCTTAGTTTATGATCCTGGCTCACCATTTTTTGCCTCGCGTCCCGAGCAACTGGTCCGA
>NZ_JBGFCF010000064.1:0-953 GCF_041205445.1 Falsihalocynthiibacter sp. CO-5D18
CACTGATGGTGTGGATGCCTCACCCCGGAACCGGCATCAAAGTGTGCCATAGTGGTGATATTGAAAGCACCAAATCGGAGGAGACATCCATGAACGAAGTTACAATGATTGGCGTCGACTTGGCAAAGTCAGTTTTCCAAGCGCATGGCGCGACGGCGACGGGTGAGCCCGTCTTCCGTAAGAAATTATCTCGGGGCCAGTTCTTAAAGTTCCTCAGCGAGCAGTCGTCTTGTGTGGTCGCGATGGAAGCATGTGCGTCATCGCATTATTGGGGCCGTGAGATCATGAAGCTCGGCCACGAGGTCCGTTTGATCCCACCTATCTATGTGAAACCGTTCGTTAAGCGTCAGAAGAATGACGCGAACGACGCTGAGGCAATTGCAGAAGCTGCGGTCCGGCCCACAATGCGATTTGTACCTGTTAAATCGGCTGAACAACAATCTCGCTCTATGGTCTTTAAGACGCGAGATCTGTTTGTCCGGCAACGGAATGCGATTATTAACGCGTTGCGGGGTCATTTGATGGAATATGGTATAGTCGCTCCACCTGGCCTGACCTTTGTGAAGAAGTTGGCAGAACAGATTGAAGACCCAGAAAGCGATTTATCCCCTATCGTCGTTGAACTCAGTCGGCTGCATCTGGATCAACTCAGTACCATCACGGATAAGATAGTTGTGATAGAGCGGCGTCTAAAAGATGAAGCAAAGACTGACCCAGAAACCATAAGATTACAAACCGCGCCGGGTGTTGGTCCAGTGAGTGCGATGGCAATCAAAGCTTTCTCTCCCCCGCTGGAGGGTTTCAAGCGAGGGCGTGATTTTGCGGCTTGGCTTGGGCTGGTACCTGTCCAGAAATCCACAGGCGGGCGGCAAATATTAGGCCGCACCTCAAAAATGGGCCAACGCGATATCCGACGATTGCTGATTATTGGGGCCATGACCCGTATCAGATGG
>NZ_JBGFCF010000065.1:0-926 GCF_041205445.1 Falsihalocynthiibacter sp. CO-5D18
GGTTCGATTGTGACGGAACTGGTACGCAACCGGTTCGCAAACTGGTTCATAAACGGCCAAAAACCCTTATTTTAGTTGTTTTTAACTAAAAAAGAGGGGTTTGTTGGCTCCGACGGTAGGGTCTAACCTATTCTGTAATCTATTGTTTTTAAGTGTATATTTCCGGGGATTTATTGGAAAACCGGTTCGCAACTGGTTCGCAGGGGAGAGGTAATGGAAGCCAAGTATTTTGGGATAATCGAAGTCAAGCAGTCACCTGATCCAAGCCTCCATCGAGTACAATTCTAGTATTCTGTTGAGTGTTTTTTGCAGTCGCGGATCAAGCCGCTCATTGCGGCCAACAAACCAACGCGCGTTGCATTCCTAGCATCTGGAAACACTTCCCGAACTACATTGTATGCTTCATCTAGCCGGGTCTGTTTTACCCTGCTACCGCCCTCTATCAGATCATAGCGTTTGACTTTTGTGCCTGTCGCGATCTTGAGGTGGCAATCTCCACCTTTATAACGGTGAATATGTGGTGTCGTATTCGCGGCGCCGAAGGGATAGTCATCTGACATGATTTCTCTTTCAAAAACAATTAGAAATTCCAGCGAAAAAATGCGGCCTCTGGATATGTCGATACTGTTGTGTGCTTTCACATTTGGGTCAAGACCTTTTCGCGCGACACTATATTGACGTGCAGATGCTGACCACGACGGTATTCCTTGCGAAAAGCAATGTGGCCAAAGCTCAAGGGCAAACCTCTCACGGGTTCAGGGGTGCAAAAATGAGCTTGGCTGTAGGTGATCTTTCCACCACACTACCGAGACAGTGAGACGCTGAGACAGCGAGACAGTGGGAAACCTTTATTGATGGGGCCAATCCTTTTGCCTGGCTTGCTTTTGGTCGCATAGGTTTTGAGCTTGCGTTCCAACTTTGAGATG
>NZ_JBGFCF010000066.1:0-899 GCF_041205445.1 Falsihalocynthiibacter sp. CO-5D18
GGCTTTCTTAAAGCCACAGCACCCAACACACGGTACGGATGCCGCATTCATCAAAGAGGTTCTGGCGACATTGGGCGAAACGTTGCCCGACGGCATGTTGCCAAGGATCAATCGGGTCGTCGACAATTTTCCACTGACCGCAAACAGCAAAATAGATCGCAAGGTTCTCCTACGAAGCCTTGACCCCGAAACCCAGCCTGCGACTGGCGAGCAAGATCAAGGACGGCGCCCCAATACTGACGCCCTGAGCGCGCGAAAAATCTCACGCATGATTGCGGCGCAATGGCAAAAGGCCCTTGGTGACATCGCGGTTTCGGACGATTTGACATTCTTTGATGCGGGCGGCAGTTCACTGGAACTGGTCAATGTGCATGCGGCCCTTGTGAAAGAGCTTGGAGTGTCCTTTGACATCACACTCATGTTTGAAGCGCCACGTCTGGGACAGCTTGCAGCCAAGCTGGCGGCAATTGTCGCTGCGGCCCCTGCCCCAACCTTAGCCCCCGCTGGGACTGCGGATGTGGCTCAACCTATCCCCGACGATCTACCCGATAACGCCATTGCCATCGTCGGCATGGCTGCGCGCCTCCCTGGCTCCGCCAACCTTGATGAATTCTGGCAGCACCTTGTAAAAGGCACAAACCTGATTGAGTTGTTTCCCGCGGACGAGGCTGAGGACAACTTTTCAGAACGCGAACGCGCTTCGACGTCTTATGTTCGGGCACGCCCCGAGTTGCTGGACGCGGGCATGTTCGATGCCAAGTTTTTCGGGATGCTCCCGCGTGAAGCCGCCGTGACTGATCCGCAAGCGCGTGTTTTTATCGAGATGGCGCACGAGGTTTTGGAGAGCAGCGGCCACGCGGCCCGCAAGGATAATCTAAGGGTCGGTGTTTTTGCTGGGT
>NZ_JBGFCF010000067.1:0-820 GCF_041205445.1 Falsihalocynthiibacter sp. CO-5D18
ATTGCTGTCCATAAGAAACCTCTAGACTCATTTAATTTGTGGTGCTAACTATTTGTATGCTTGTCTTAACAAGTAGTCAAGCTACGGTTAAGTTATTAATACCATAGGAGGATAAACATGAAACTTACCATAGGTGCGATTGCATTGGCGGCCGCTTTTACGGCTCCAGAGCTGTCACAAGCACAAGACATCGACTGGCAACAACAGTCGGGCACAATTCTGAAACTACTTTTTAACGAACATCCTTGGACGGAAGGCTTGCGCCCCCACATCGAAGAGTTTGAAGCGCTGACAGGCATTGATGTTGAGCTCACAGCGCTCGCAGAGGATCTGTATTTTGACCGTATGAACCTTGCAGTGCGTTCCAAGAAATCCGTAGCAGATGTCTATTTTGTTCCAATGGATGGTGCTGCGTACGAGCAGTATCAAGCAGGTGCGATGACTTCGCTAACGCCATATATTGATGACGTATCAAAGACTGCTGCTGACTATGATTTGGCTGATATTCCGGCGTCATTCCGTTTGGGTGCAACCTTCCCGCCAGGCGATCCGTCTGCTGAGCTTTACTCAATGCCAATCGCTTTTGAAGCTTATACGCTTTTCTACAACAAGGAGATTGTGGACGAGTATCTGGACGGCGTTGTACCGACGACAATGGACGATTTGGTCGCAGCGGCTCAGATGATCACTGAAGAATCCGGCGGCAAAATCTTTGGTGCAACAATGCGTGGCCAGCGTTCAGCAAGCCTTGTTGATACTCTGACGGGCGTCGTTCTCAACGATTGGGGTGGAGCAGAAGCAACCTTGCCTCAGAACATCT
>NZ_JBGFCF010000068.1:0-773 GCF_041205445.1 Falsihalocynthiibacter sp. CO-5D18
ATTACAAAAACTGGGATGCGAACTAAGGCAAAATGCCTAAGCGTCGCGGGATGGAGCAGCCCGGTAGCTCGTCAGGCTCATAACCTGAAGGTCGTCAGTTCAAATCTGACTCCCGCAACCAATAAAATACATTAAATACAGCGCCTTACGCCTCGCATCAGCGGGGCTTTTTGCGTTCCGACTTTGGCGTGTCCGGCTGGTGTCCGATTTGAGCCCAACTTCTAAATCTCCTCAACAACACAAAAAGAGGGTGACCCACTACACCATTTTTGAAGTTCGGCGTCCACTCTGGTGATGACTATCCTACATTCAGGCACAGAAAAAATCCGAGAATTCAGAATTGGTGCGGTTTGGTGAAAAGGCTGATACATCATTTAACACAGCGGTTAACTAAAGCTGTGTTTGTAGACGGGCGATGGAGAAGTGTCGGGACATTATAGTCACTGACAAACTTCGCTCATACGCCGCCGCGATGAACGTGATTGGTAACGCGGCGAAACGGGTCGTTGGAAAAACAATCGCGCTGAGAATTCACACTTGCCGTTCCGACGACGAGAACGTGCCATGCAGCGCTTCCGCCGAATGCGAAGTTTGCAGAAATTTACCTCCGTTCATGCATCCGTTTTCAACCACTTCAATCAGGAGCGCAGCCTTTCCCAAAGAGATCATTTCAAAGCCAATCGCACTGCCGCGCTCACAGAGTGGCGCGGTCTTTGTGCGGCATAAACGGGCAGGGGTACTGGCCTGGCCGAGACGAGTTCGAGTTTGTCTGA
>NZ_JBGFCF010000069.1:0-767 GCF_041205445.1 Falsihalocynthiibacter sp. CO-5D18
TTCTGGGCGGGAACGAAGGCGCCAACGGGCTTTGGGGGCAAAACGGTAACGATGTCCTGTCCGGACGCGGTGGCAACGACAGGCTCGACGGCGGCAACGGCAACGACAGGCTGTACGGCGGCGACGGAGGCGATGTTCTAAACGGTGGCGCGGGCGCGGATATCCTGCATGGCGGGGACGGCTACGACAGCGCCGAATATAACACGCAAGTGCGCGCGGACCTTGGCTATACCGGCACCAACACAGGCGAAGCGACGGGCGATAGCTACGTCTCGATCGAGAACCTGCTGGGCTCCGCACAGGCGGATTTTCTGGGCGGGAACGAAGGCGCCAACGGGCTTTGGGGGCAAAACGGTAACGATGTCCTGTCCGGACGCGGTGGCAACGACAGGCTCGACGGCGGCAACGGCAACGACAGGCTGTACGGCGGTGATGATAACGATGTTCTAAACGGTGGCGCGGGAAACGACAGGCTTGTCGGCGGAGACGGGGCCGATACCTTCGTGTTCAACACGGCATCAAACAGCGATACCATCAGCGATTTCGATGCGCTGGATACATTGCGTATCGAAAACGGAGCCCAGAGCCTAGCGGATCTGACCTTCACCGATACCGCCGCCGGACTGCAAGTTAGCTTCGCAACGGTCAGCATCTTCCTCACCGGCCTCGACCGCGCAGATCTCACCGCAAGCGACTTTGATTTCGTTTAAAGAGGCGCAATTGAATGCATAAAGGGGCGGGCTTAAGAGGCTCGCCCCTTTCGTTTG
>NZ_JBGFCF010000070.1:0-712 GCF_041205445.1 Falsihalocynthiibacter sp. CO-5D18
CTGCTAAGTGGTCACCAACCCTCAACTTCTGCGCAACGCACCGCGCTAACGCAGAAGTACGTCGCATGAAACCCATGCCATGATGCTATAGCCTCTTTTGATCTTCACGCCTGTACATACACTATGTGGCACAAAGCGACGTGCGGCTGATGAGAATACCCAACATGGCTTCACTCATTGCAGAGTTGTTGCATAGATATCCGGCTCGATTTGATAGTGATGCGGTCCGCTCTCTGTGGGATGCCGTAAATGCCACATAAATTCAACGCCGATCGTCGTGACAAGATCCCGTAGCAGAAGTATCGGGTGACTAACTGGTCGAAATATAACGAGAGCCTTCGGCGGCGTGGGGATTTGACAGTCTGGATCAGCGAAGAGGCGCTTGGTCTGTGCTCGGCGCCACGCCGAACGACTGTGAACTCAAGTTAAGTTGCGACATTTCTCTATCTCAGCTTTCTGAGTTGTTCGGCGAAGGCTTCGGTTGGCGTTCGCCATCCGAGGCGCTTTCGGGGAGTACCATTTAGGCGGTCGCAAATGGACTTCATATCTCGATCTGAGATCGCAGCAATGGGCGTGTCCCGTGGTAGGTATCGCCGAGCGCGTTTGTTGAGATTCTCTACCGAGACTTTCTGCCAGGGCGCTTGCGGATCACAGAACCACGTTTGGGTTCCGACCTCAGCCTGCAAGTGCGGCCAATCCATGAGCTCGGAAC
>NZ_JBGFCF010000071.1:0-709 GCF_041205445.1 Falsihalocynthiibacter sp. CO-5D18
AAATTCAGGGATCGCACTCAGGCGCGTGTCCACATTGGCCGTACATTGGGCCAACTCCTCGGCCCGCGTATCAACCAAGACACATTGCACCGGCAGATGTTGAAATTGATTGGCGAGAGCGCGTCCGACATGCCCCGCGCCCATGACATAAACATGGGGCAGTTTCGCCTCTGTAAGTTGCGCAACGGCGCAGGCACTATCTTTGTCTTGCCTGCTCATGCGGGCGAGGGAAATCTTGACCCGCCCTCCACAGCATTGCCCTATCTCTGGCCCCAAGGGGATATCCAAATGATCCGCAAGGATGCTTTTTGCCAACATCTCGCGGGCGCGTTTAATAACCATAAATTCCAACTGACCGCCACCAATCGTACCCCAAAGCGCGTCGCCCGCGACATACATCACCGTACCCACGTTGCGCGGCGATGATCCCCGCACGTCCGTGAGTTCAAGCTGAATAACCGCTTCGTTTTGCGCAAAGAAGTCACAGAGTGGGTGATTGAGGGCGCCCATTTTTTACGCCTCGGCCCGCAGCCGCTCGACGGCCATCAACACACATTCCGGCGTGGCGGGCGTGTTTAAGCGAGGGCATTCACGGTAATCCGCGACGCTTGCGACAGCCATCGACAAGGCTTCCAGCACCGAAATTCCCAACATGAATGGCGGCTCGCCCACGGCTTTAGAGCGCTTGATCGTCAGCTCCCGATTCTCG
>NZ_JBGFCF010000072.1:0-670 GCF_041205445.1 Falsihalocynthiibacter sp. CO-5D18
TGGGCCGTTCGCGTCATTCTCAATTCGCTGACAGAACAATTTCTTCACCCCAAAGCTACTGAGCCAGGGCAATCTATGTCAATCCGCTCACCCAAAAAAGTGAGGAACCTCGGGCATCTATATAAAAAACCTTATGGAGATTTATATCGATGCTCTCGACATTCACCCTACTCACCTTGGGAGGCACAGCCTTCCGTATTGCTCTAAATCGGGCCCTCAAGGCCAAAACCAACTACAGCCTAAGCGTTCCTCAGATACTTGCAGGGGCGTTGATCGTTTTGGCTGGTCTGCCAGACCTTATCAAGCCTTTCCCCTACCCGCTCCCACTGAGTGTGACGCTCGGCTTTTTGCTACATGACCTCCTGTTACGGAGGGAAGCAGCATGAGCACCAAACCAACCCTCAAAAGAGGCTCAACGGTCATAATAGCTGCCTTCGATGACATCCCCGAGCACCAGTTTTTGGTGTCAGAGGTTCATGAAGACTGCGTTTGCGGCACCGCCAAATCAGGACCGCTCAAGGGTGCCTACGGCGAACCTGATCGGGACTTAATCCTGCGCGTCTTGCCGGACTAACTACCCGCAGGGAACAGGAATAACCAAGTAAGCCGTTGTTCCACCTCAGAAAACCTCAACTTTCACCCAAAAGGGGGCCTATGCCCCCAGAAGGAC
>NZ_JBGFCF010000073.1:0-662 GCF_041205445.1 Falsihalocynthiibacter sp. CO-5D18
CAGCTTGAATAGTGCGGAAAGTCGCGTTGACGTTCAGGTTTAACACGCGGTCCCAAGCATCGGGATCACCCTCGACGACATCGCCGCCAACATAGGCCCCCGCATTGGCGTGGAAAATATCGAGGCCGCCAGCCCGCTCCAGAATTGCGGGCATCATTCCAGCAACGCTTTCGGAATCCAGAAGATCGATCACCAGAGGGATGGCCTCTGGGCCAAGGCTCTCGCAACACTTGGCAAGCCCGGCGCGATCATAGTCGATCAGAACAACCTTTGCCCCCGCTTCCAACATCGCACGGGCACAGGCCAGTCCGATGCCGGACGCCGCGCCCGTAACTGCGGCAATCTTGCCATTTAATGATTTGGTCATGTCGTTTCCTTTAGTCGGCAAGAGGTTAAGCACGGCCGTGGGATTGGCGGGATTGGCGTGCAAGACTGTCAACGATGACTGCGATGGCCAGAACGCCGCCGGTAATCATATAGCGCAGCGAGGACGACAAATTGAGCAGCGTCAAACCGTTGGCGATGGACTGGATCACGATGATCCCGAGCAGCGCGGAATAGGCCGAACCGCGTCCGCCAAACAGGCTGGTGCCGCCAATAACCGCCGCCGCGATGGCGTTTAGGTTCACGTCTCCAGTGCCCGCTTGCTGGCTGGCCGAGGC
>NZ_JBGFCF010000074.1:0-641 GCF_041205445.1 Falsihalocynthiibacter sp. CO-5D18
GCATTCTAGCGAGCATCGGTTCCGGAATGGTGTGTGGTGCCCTAAACGGATTTATTATTACCAGAATTGGTGTGCCCTCCATTGTCGCGACGATTGGTACAATGTTTTTGTTGCGCGGCTTGGTAAATGTCCTGGCTGAAGGCAAAGGCATTCCTTTGGTGCAGCTGCGGGAATCAGCATTCCACCCTATTTTGGTAGGTCGCATTGGCGGCGAAATTCCCATGCAGTTTGTATGGTTTTGTCTCATCTCAATCCTGATGATCACAGTTTATCGAAGGCACATATTTGGAAGCCACGTTCTATTTGTTGGTGACAATAAGGATTCCGCAAAAATGATGGGCATTCACTCGGATCGCGTCCGAATGACTAGCTATGTATTGTTAGGCGCGATGTCCGCACTCTCGGCCATTTTCCTACTATCCGAGGTTACATACTTTTGGCCAACCACGGGCGAAGGTTTCTTGCTTCCTGCCCTAGCTGCCGTCTTTATCGGAGGAACCTCAGTTTTCGGTGGGCGCGGAAGCATGTATGGCACGTTTATTGGCATACTGATTATCGGTTCTTTGGAAGCGGGCATCGTGGCAATGGGGGTCCACGGATTTTACACTCAGTTAATCTATGGGGCGACCATTACGATTGCA
>NZ_JBGFCF010000075.1:0-632 GCF_041205445.1 Falsihalocynthiibacter sp. CO-5D18
CTTCGCCAACAAGCCGAGGTTTGCGGTCAATCGGAGTTTTTGGTGCGGGTGCGTTCATGATCTCAGTTTCCAGTCGGGAGGCCTCAGAGGAGGGGGCTGTTGGTACAGAAATGGGTTGATCCAAGGCGGTTGGCGCAGGCGCTGGGTCCACCCAATGCAGTTTGCGCTGAAACGCGTAAGTTGGAAGGGCGACGCGTCGGGTGCCACGTGGACCAAGTAAGCTCCAATCTACTTTCCCACCGGCGGCCCAGATACGACCAAACCCATTTGCCATGGCGGTCATGTCATCTTCGGAACGGGTGTGGTCTGGCAAGGATTGGACCACAGCAATATTTGCGTCGCGGGGCAAGGTCTGTCCGCAGAATGACGACAGCGTATTTCCTGCACCGACCTCAAGCAGGATTGCAGGTTCGTCTTGGGCAAGGGTGCGTATTGCGTCGGCAAAGTTGACAGCTGCACGGGCTTGTCTTGCCCAATATACAGGGTCGGTACATTCTGCGTCGGTGATCCACGTGCCGGTAACACAGCTCACATAAGGGATATTGGCGGGGGACAAGGTGATGTCTTGCAGGGTTTGGCTTAACCTATCACAAGCGGGCTCCATCATCGCGGAATGAAACGCGTGCGATGTG
>NZ_JBGFCF010000076.1:0-631 GCF_041205445.1 Falsihalocynthiibacter sp. CO-5D18
CCTAACGCTCGATCTGTCCCCCGGATTTGGCTATACGGGGATTATTGTGGCCATGCTTGCGTTGCTCAATCCATTGGGCGTAGTGGTTGCTGCCTTGTTCGTCGCGGGCATATTTGTGGGCGCAGATAGCATGAGCCGTGCCGCCGATGTGCCGACCTATTTGGCCGATATCATGTTAGCAACATCGCTCCTCCTGATGGTTTTGGCGATTATGCTAACCCGCTTTCGCGTTGTGAGGGATTAGCGTCATGGAAATACTCGATATCCTTTTCACCGCCAGTTTTTGGGCCGCCGCGATCCGTATCGCCAGCCCGTTGATTTTCGCCACCCTTGGCGAGTTGATTTGCGAACGCGCTGGCGTCCTGAATCTTGGGATTGAAGGCATCATGGTTGCAGGCGCTTTTGCGGGCTGGATGGCCGTTTACTCGGGCACGGGCCTGTGGACGGGGGTTGGCGTTGCGATGCTCGTTGGCATGTGTTTTGGCCTGCTGCATAGCACGCTCACGGTACCGTTTGGCCTGTCGCAGCATGTGGTTGGTTTGGGCGTGACCTTGCTGGCGACGTCTTCGACATACTATGCCTATCGCCTTGCCTTGCCAGAGGTCACAAGCCCCCCCAAAATCGAGGCATT
>NZ_JBGFCF010000077.1:0-631 GCF_041205445.1 Falsihalocynthiibacter sp. CO-5D18
ATATGCAACATCAACTAGAGCACTTTTCTGTCGTGCCGGCGACCAAAGATCCACAAAATCGTGCCGCGTCGCCGCATCAAAAAACGAGTAAAGTAAACGCAGATCAAGCTTTCAAAAAGAAGCGACAAGTTCCAAAGTTTGACGAAACACTGAGCTCGGTTTCTATCAGCTGGGGCAGCATAAAAGATTTAGGTCCACGTAAGCAGCTATCTACAATCCGAAAATTTGTTAAGGTAGCGGCGGAGGCAGGCAAGAAAACCGTCACGATCGAAAACATTGCTATCTACAATCCGTATGATGTGAATAGTGCAACTAAATTCTATCTGAACGAAGAACACCCGACCGATTATTCCCACTTACCGTGTGAGCGATAACTCTGGAGCATAGCCTTCGCAAAAACGATCTACGACCAAGTGCAGCAATCTGTATTCTAAGACAGGTTTCGCATTACATGGTCCGAAAGCTATCTGGCATTAAGTGAATTAGCGCCTCTTCTTTCACAATTTCTCCGAGCCGCCGTAATATTTCGCTCGACTGCGTACTAGATTGCCAATGTAGGGAAATCTGAATTCGTTCATTGGAAACCAGTTCTATAAGCTCACCACTTTCCAAATAGGGCAATCCAGCGATC
>NZ_JBGFCF010000078.1:0-607 GCF_041205445.1 Falsihalocynthiibacter sp. CO-5D18
TACGAAGGAACACTCGATGTCATCTATCACATTCGAAAAAATTAATATTTCGTACGGAGATTTCCGTGTTGTCCGTGACCTAGACCTTGCGATCGCGGACAGGGAATTTATTGTATTAGTTGGCCCTTCGGGCTGCGGTAAATCGACCATCCTACGTCTTATTGCTGGGTTCGAAGACACTGAGTCAGGAACACTTTCAATCGGTAACAGGGTGGTAAATTCTATCGAGCCCAAGAACAGAAACGTTTCAATGGTGTTTCAGAACTATGCGCTTTATCCACATATGACTGTGCGCGACAATATAGCCTTTGGCATGAAAATCCGCAAAATGGACAAAGAAGAGATCGAACGTCAGATTGATGAGGTTGTGGATATCGTTAACCTGCGAGACCAACTACATAAGAAGCCCGGCGCTCTTTCCGGTGGCCAGCGACAGAGGGTGGCGCTCGCGCGCGCCATTGTCCGAAAACCAGAAGTTTTTCTGTTTGATGAGCCTTTGTCTAACCTTGATGCAGAGTTCCGCACCTCGATGCGTCAAGAAATTGCTGCCCTGCACAAAAGGCTCGAATCCACGATGGTTTACGTGACCCACGACCAAGTGGAGGCG
>NZ_JBGFCF010000079.1:0-600 GCF_041205445.1 Falsihalocynthiibacter sp. CO-5D18
GTCGCAAAACGCGCAGATTTCTGCAGGCTCTTTCGGCTCGCTTCCTTCGCTAGACGGTCAGGCCTTTACGGCAACAATCACTGCGCAATCCCTGTTGGAAACGCCCGAAGATTTCCGCAACATTATTCTGAGATCAGAAGGCGATGGAGGACTTGTGTTGCTCGAAGATGTGGCCCGTGTCGAGATTGGTGCGGAAAACTACATGGCTATCGCGCAGTTTAACGGCAACCCTGCCTCTGGGATGGCCGTCCAACTTGCACCGGGGGCCAACGCGCTTGATACATCGGAACTCGTCCGCGAGAAGATCGAGGAATATGCGGAATTTTTCCCCGAAGGCATGACCTATGTCATTCCTTATGACACCACGCCGTTCGTTGAAATCTCGATCCATGAAGTACAAAAAACGCTGATCGAAGCGATCATCCTCGTGTTCTTTGTGATGCTGTTGTTTCTGCAAAATCTGCGGGCGACACTTATTCCAACGCTTGCGGTTCCTGTTGTTATTCTTGGGACGTTTGCGATCCTTGGCGTGTTCGGATTTACCATCAACGTGTTGACCATGCTTGCCTTGGTGCTTGCGATTGGTTTGCTGGTGGATGA
>NZ_JBGFCF010000080.1:0-590 GCF_041205445.1 Falsihalocynthiibacter sp. CO-5D18
AAGAGACCGATTTGCCGCTTGTCCGCTTTGCTGCAGCAGATGCGTTTCGAAGAATCCGCCAAGTACTTGACGAGGTGATCGCGAATATGCCCGCGCGTTGGGCGGCTCTGTTGTTGCGGATGTTGACCGTTCCAGGGGCTATCGAGCGCGGGCCGGATGATTGGCTTACGTCAGAGTGCAGCGATTTGATTTATGAACCCTCGACCATCCACCACCGCGTCAAGGGCAAGGTTTTTAACAGTTGCAGCCGACACGGGCTGGATGTGTAGAACATCCGTTATGCTAAGGTCACTGAAATGGCGCCGGGAATGAAACGCCTGCGAGAGGCTGGAAAAACTCCGCAAGAGGCGCGGGAAGCGGGAATTCATTCCGACGCTGAAATGGCAGGGATTGCCGAGATGGACGCGCTTGTTGCCAAAGTGGTGGCCGTTGACGATTTCACGCCTGAAGCGCTTGGTGCATATTTTCCAGCGTCGCTCCGGAACATCTAGCTCGCACGATTGAAGCATTGGCACACGGCCTATCGTTTGTATCGCGACCAGATTCCCCTCTTGAGACCAATTTTGAGGGTGTGATGGGTTTAGAAAACG
>NZ_JBGFCF010000081.1:0-578 GCF_041205445.1 Falsihalocynthiibacter sp. CO-5D18
CGCCTTCGACGCTCTACAAATTCGGGTCCAGCAAACAAGTTTCGGCTCTGATATTCCCTACCAAATCTTCCTGATGATGCCCTATATTCTGTCGATCATCGCGCTTGTTGCGATGTCGCGCCGCGCTGAAATACCAGCGGCCCTCATGGTGCCGTTCAATAAAGGAGAACGCTGATGTTTGATCTCATTATCAAAGGGGGTTCCCTGCCTGATGGGCGCGTGACGGACATCGGCATCGCAGGAGGAAAGATTACCGCAATCGAGGCGCTGGGTACCGCCGAGGCGGCGCGCACCATCGAGGCAACAGGTGATCTTGTGGGCCCGCCGTTTGTCGATCCGCATTTCCACATGGATGCGACCCTATCCTATGGTCTGCCGCGCATAAACGCCTCTGGAACCCTCCTTGAGGGGATCGGTCTTTGGGGCGAACTCAAACAGGTCATGACCCAAGAAGACGTTGTCGCGCGGGCTTTGAAATATTGCGATTGGGCCGCAAGCATGGGGCTGTTGGCCATTCGCAGCCACGTTGATACCTGCGATGATCGCTTATTGGGGGTCGAGGCGTTGCTCGACGTGCG
>NZ_JBGFCF010000082.1:0-569 GCF_041205445.1 Falsihalocynthiibacter sp. CO-5D18
CATATTGGCTAACGGCGTGGGCCGCTTTGATGATCGGTTCGTAGCCCGTGCAGCGACATAAATTGCCCTGAACGGCCGTTTCAATCTGGCGTTCGGTTGGCTGAGGGATCTCCATCCAGAGCGCATAAAGCGACATAACAAACCCTGGTGTGCAGAACCCGCATTGGCTGCCGTGATGCTCCACCATCGCTTGCTGGACGGGGTGAAGCGTGCCGTTCGGGCCAGAGAGGGACTCGATTGTGACAACGTGGCAGCCGTCCAACGACGCGAGAAAACGGATGCAGGCGTTGATCGCTTCATATTTTAGCGCGCCGTTTTGCAACCGTCCGACCAGCACCGTACAGGCCCCGCAATCGCCCTCGGCACAGCCTTCTTTGGTGCCCGTCAATCGTTGATCCAGCCGCAGGAAATCTAACAGCGTTTGGCTGGCGGCCACGTCTTTCAAGGCTACGTCTTGGCCATTCAGAATAAAGCGGATGGTGTCGCGATGTTGCATCTCGGCCCCTTTGGTTGGTCGGATTACTTGCTATCGTGATCAGCTTAGAGCGCTTGACTGCTATCAAAAATAG
>NZ_JBGFCF010000083.1:0-561 GCF_041205445.1 Falsihalocynthiibacter sp. CO-5D18
GAACCCCAATTGAAAAGCCATCGAAAATGGCATTATGCACCGCGATCAGCAATTCAGCCTTTTGCGTATTTGTGCGAACCATCACCACCCGCAACAAACAGGGCACCTCCATATCGAAGGGTTGCTCGGCATGTTCGACCGCGATTGCATTTATCCGCGCAATACGATCAGCTTCATCAAGGGCGCGCACATCAACGTCATCAAGCTTAAAATCAACGTGATCTACCACCTGCTGCACAGGCTCGCCGTCTTGTTCAGCAAAGCATGTACGCAAAATTTCATGGCGAGCGATAATCCTATTGAACGCCGTGGCGACCATCTCGCTCGAAACCGGGCCGCGCAATTCCCACCGAACAGCCAGATTCAAGCCACGATTGCCAGGATGCATCTGTTCCATGAACCAACAACGTTTCTGCCCGATTGATGTGGGAAACGTCCCTATAACGTCATTTTGCTGTAAAGCTTTCATGTCAAATATCCTTCGGGGCACCAATCAGATATAAGAGCAAAAACCCGTTCCGAACGGTAATCAATAACTTAGGTCAGCGCGACAAATTGGGC
>NZ_JBGFCF010000084.1:0-560 GCF_041205445.1 Falsihalocynthiibacter sp. CO-5D18
GTTGCACAGGATCCAAGGATCACCAAAACGGGCCGTATTCTTCGGGGTCTGTATATCGACGAAATTCCCCAGTTTATTAACGTGATACTCGGGCAAATGTCCATCGTCGGTCCACGCGCAAACTCCTATTCGCCCGAGAGTTACGAGCCATGGCAGAAGATCCGCCTTCAGGTAAATCCAGGCATTACCGGAACTTGGCAGATTTCCCGCAACAAACCTTATGGGTTTGATGAGCGTTGTCGTATGGATTTGGATTATATTAGCTCTAAATCGTTACTCACAGATATTGTTATTCTCTTTCAGACGGTTAGAATGCTGCTGACGAGTTTTTCGGGCGAATGACGCGGGCGAACTCGAGAATTTTTTTGAAAATCGTGAAATGGCATACGATTTTGGAGACCCGCGCATCGTGAATGAAATCCCCAAAGAATTCGAAAATGTTGAGGTGAGTGTCCTTGAACCATGTCCAAACGTTCTTCAGGTCATCGACAACCTTAGCGTTGGCGGGGCACAGAGGTTATTGTTTGCATTTGCGGATTCAACAGATCCGATCATGAATT
>NZ_JBGFCF010000085.1:0-531 GCF_041205445.1 Falsihalocynthiibacter sp. CO-5D18
TCGGCGCGCTGATGCCTCGAAAAGGGGTGGATGTCTTGCTTCGAGCGCTTACGTTGCTTGATCCACATCTGAATTGGCACTTAACTGTGATTGGTGGGGGCCCCGAAGCGGATAGGTTGAAAGCGCTCGCCCTTAGCCTGCCGTCTGACCGAGTCTCATTTTCGGGACCCGCCACAAATGAGGAAGTCAGGGTGGCAATGATAGGGGCGGATTTGGTTGTTGCGCCGTCAATTATTGGGAAAGACGGGCGTTCTGAGGGAATCCCCGTTGTTTTAATCGAGGCGATGGCGGCTGCACGACCCGTCATTTCTTCTCGCCTGTCCGGAATACCAGAACTGGTGAAAGACGGCGAGACGGGTTTTTTGATTGAACCGGGGGATGTGGTGAAGCTTGCTGAGCAGATCATGCGTGTGGCTGAAAACTACTCACTTGCGGTTGAAATTTCTCAGGCGGGACGGCAGCTTGTCATTCGGGAATTTGATATCGAGAAAACCGCTGCCAACCTCTTGGCCCTGATAGAAAAGAACTCGG
>NZ_JBGFCF010000086.1:0-529 GCF_041205445.1 Falsihalocynthiibacter sp. CO-5D18
GCTCTTGGCGACCCGTGATGGCATCATCGAGCGCAAGGAAGATCGTATTGTGCGCCTCGAGAAACTGCTGGCCGATTTTAAGCGTGCGCTTTACGGCACAAAGTCTGAAAAGGGCCACCCGGATCAATACCACCTTGCGCTGGAAGATATTGAGACAGCTATGTCAGTCGTCCACGCTGAAGACGAAGCAATTGATCCATCCAAGGCAAAGGCCGCATCAGAGTCACCCAGAAGTCGCGGCGCTCTGCCAAAGCACTTGCCGCGCATCGAGGAAGTCATTGCGCCAGACGTGATCTGTAGCTGTGGAGCCGAGCGCCACATCATCGGCGAAGACGTCAGCGAGCGACTGGACATCGTGCCCGCACAGTTCCGCGTCATCGTCACCCGCCGCCCCAAATATGCGTGTCGGTCCTGCGAGGGCGGCGTGATCCAAGCGCCTGCAAAGCCACGCTTGATCGAAGGCGGGATGCCAACAGAGGCAACCGTCGCTAGTGTCATCGTCTCGAAGTATGCGGATCACCTGCCGCTG
>NZ_JBGFCF010000087.1:0-500 GCF_041205445.1 Falsihalocynthiibacter sp. CO-5D18
AAGCAAGCATGCAAACACTTGTTTTGTCAGCAAAATCCAAGGATGCGTTGCGTGAAATGAAAGACACGCTCGCGGATGCGCTTGACCTACCAACGGCACCTGCTTTGGCGGATATCGCATTCACCTTACAAGACGGCAGAGCGCCATACGAATATCGCCTCTCGGTATCGGGCGAGGACCACGGCACCGTTGCTGCCAAATTGCGTCAAGCGGCTTTGCCGCGCAATGCGGCCCTATCTGGATCGCCTGAGGTGTCGTTCATGTTCCCGGGTCAAGGAGCCCAATACCCCAACATGGGCAGCGGGCTTTATGCACAAGAGCCTGAATTCGCACGTTGGATTGATCTAGGTGCCGAAATCCTACAGCCCATCCTCGGCCTCGATGTGAAAACAATGTTATGCTATGGCGATCCTTCTGACAAAGACCTTGCCGCGGCCTTGCGCGAAACACGTCTGACACAACCCGCGCTTTACCTCACACAATAAGCCTGCGCGCGGCTT
>NZ_JBGFCF010000088.1:0-495 GCF_041205445.1 Falsihalocynthiibacter sp. CO-5D18
CTTAAAACGGTGCGAAAATCGCGAATTTTGAAATTTCTGTTTTGCGAAATCTGTGAAATCCCGCTATTCAGGGATTATAGTAAAAAAACAAGAGGCACACCATGCGGAACCACTCTGATTTACAGGCCATGAACGAACGCAGTCTTGCGCAGCAATCCAACGTGCGCCGTGCAACCTTTAGTCCGGGTGAAACCAAGGAGTTGCGACCCTTCTCCATCTGGGAAATCTGTACCTTTATGTTTGATGTGCCCGCTGACACCTTGCGTAAAAAACTTGCCGACGACCCGACCCTGCCTCAAGGCGAGACCGAAGAGGATGGCCGACAGCGCTGGTTCACTCTCGAGGAAATCAACGAACTCCGTCGCCGTGTCCGTTTTCGGGGCAAAACGCTCCTGCCCAAACGGCCCAAGGGGCGTGCTATCCGTGTCGCCGTTTCTAACTTTAAAGGAGGCGTTGGGAAAACTGTCGTGGCGCAGCATCTTGCGAACGCCGCCG
>NZ_JBGFCF010000089.1:0-492 GCF_041205445.1 Falsihalocynthiibacter sp. CO-5D18
TAAGTTATTTTTGAATATTCCGCGAAACTGTCAAAAAAAGCCGAAAGGTGCTGTAATGAATTTCTAGGTGGTCCCTGCTTGGTTGTTTAGCCATGCTTGGACGAGTATAACGCAAAAGGAAAATGCATGTCAGCCAAGTATTACGCCCCAACTGGTGGGCACCCTGGTCAGGAGCAACTTCTGACAGATCGGGCTGTCTTTACGGACGCCTATGCCGTTATTCCCAAGGGAACGATGCGCGATATCGTCACCAGCTTTCTGCCATTTTGGGACGAAACACGGCTTTGGGTAATTGCGCGCCCCATGAGTGGATTTTCCGAAACCTTCTCGCAATACATTATGGAAGTCGCGCCCGGTGGCGGGTCAGATCAGCCAGAGATCGACCCCGGTGCCGAGGGCGTGCTTTTTGTTGTTGAGGGCCAAGCGACATTAAATGTTGACGGTGCAAACCACATCTTGGAGCCAGGTGGCTATGCGTTTTTGCCACCATCG
>NZ_JBGFCF010000090.1:0-489 GCF_041205445.1 Falsihalocynthiibacter sp. CO-5D18
TTTTCAACGACTTCTTTGATCTTGAGCGGTCCGAATTCGGACCCGAACTGACGGCGGACCAAGTGGATGACTGGGACAGCCTAAACCACATTCGGCTGATGCTGAATATCCAGCAAAAGTGCGGCGTTAAGTTCTCGTCCGGCGAGATCAGCGATCTTAAAAACGTGGGGCAACTCACCGAGTTGATTGTTGCAAAAACCTGAGGGAGGCCGCCTGATGAGTAACGATCTTTATCTCGGATTGGGCTGGCTTCCAAAGCCGCCACCGGACCTAAACAGTGCCATTAAAGCGGTACAGGACGCAGGATCAAAGACGGGCGAGACTCTGCGCCAATTGGCACAATTCGGGCTTAACGAGTTACAGCTTAGCAAGTTAGCACGCGCGCTGGAGAAAGCCCGCAGCAACGGCGTTGACCTACAGCCCCTGATCCCCCTCAAGGTTGCCGTACTCAGCAACACAACCACAGAATTCCTTTGTCCCACGCTCGGG
>NZ_JBGFCF010000091.1:0-482 GCF_041205445.1 Falsihalocynthiibacter sp. CO-5D18
ATGAGTGGAAAAATCTTCTATTCGATATGAAAGAGGAGGATGTAGTCCTCAACAAATTTAGCCCCACCGGTTTCTATTCATCGGCATACAATAATGGCATGATGCGCGAATTATATGAGCGTTCAAATCGGCAGGTCCCTTTTGCCCAAAAAGGGTCTAACCTCCTGAACGAACCCATCCAAGGCCCCGGTGTGCCCGCCAATAACTATGGTGTTTCTCCGGAGGACATAGATAAGGTTGATGCTTGGATTGCTGATGGGTTTACAATTCCCATGCGTACACCTGATGACACACTGATCTTTGTGTCCAAGGAAAAGTCGAAGGAGATCAAATCTCATCGCGCCGAGTGTGTTGGGTGCATTTCCAGTTGCAAACTTAGTACGTGGTGTGAGGACGCCGATAAAAAATATTCAACGGGCAAATTACCCGATCCGCGCGTTCATTGTATCCGCAAAGGGTTGCAAAAAGCTATTGCAGTAAAC
>NZ_JBGFCF010000092.1:0-481 GCF_041205445.1 Falsihalocynthiibacter sp. CO-5D18
GGATAATTGGTACGCTGGCCGCCCACAGTTCGGAATAGGCTATCGTAACGAAATCTTCCGCGACAATCGCAACGCCTATGGCCACGGGGAATGTGATCATAACAACGTATTTCAAACTCAATAGATAGGAAGCGCGTAGAAGCCGTGGTTTGGCCTGAACTCGACTAAACGTTGGGAAGAACACTTGACTGGCCGAGACACAGACCCCCATCACCGCCAACTCAGGGAGCATGGACCCTAGGACGAAATAACCCAACTGAGAAGCGTCCAAATAGCGCGCGATCACCACTTGATCCACTGTCTGAGATAATATTCCAACGAATGTGATCACCGAAAGCTTGGTTCCGAATGAGAGCAACCTGTAGGCAATCTTACGGTCAAAGGCCAACGAAAGCTGATTCCTTGTGACCCGCCAATATGCAATTGAAGCTGTGATTTGCCCACTCATTTGGCCAAACGCGAGGCTCCAGACTCCAAACCC
>NZ_JBGFCF010000093.1:0-475 GCF_041205445.1 Falsihalocynthiibacter sp. CO-5D18
CAGGGGTTGTCGGGTTGAGCGAAGTTAGTCAGGGCGCGCTTGTGACCTCTGGCCAAGCAACGCCGCTTACCACGATCCGCACGATTGATCCGGTCCATGTCGATGTGACGCAAGCCGCCGCCGATATCCTCCGCTGGCGCCGCGCCGACGGTGGTGCAAAATTCGCAGAAGAGCTTGGTCAGGTTGTGGAACTCAAACTTGCGGATGGCACGATCTATGAACATCAAGGCGAGCTTTCCGCCGCTGAGCCGCATGTGAAAGAAACCACGGGCACCATTGTGTTGCGCCTGTCGTTTCCCAACTCCGAAGGCTTCCTTCTGCCCGGGATGTACGTGCAGGTTGAAATGCCGCAAGGCGTGGTGAAAGACGCGATTTTGGTGCCACAACAAGCTGTTAGCCGTGATCGTCGCGGCGTGCCTATGGCGCTGGTTGTCAACGCTGACAATGTGGTTGAGCAACGTACGCTGACCGTTTT
>NZ_JBGFCF010000094.1:0-457 GCF_041205445.1 Falsihalocynthiibacter sp. CO-5D18
ACGTACCCCTATAACTCTGAGGAAAGTATTTCCCCCTCTGCTGAAAAAGAAGAGGAAGCGATCCCTGCTATCTTTTTGAGGCTCGAAAATGTGCTGCTTCGCGCTGTTTCAATTGAACGCAACTACAATCGTGTGAACGACGAAATCGATCGACTGGAAGCTTTTAGAAGCCGGATTAATTTGCGTGAGAACATGCTCGATAATGTCTCCGTTATTTCCCCGCCTTTCACCAATCCACAATCTGTCAATTTGCCTGTGAAGGTCACCACATTCATTTTCGGGGTGTTTGGATTGGCTCTTGGCTTAATGGCGGCATTGCTCGCCGAAGGAAGGATGCCAAAAAAGGTGCCCGCGCCCCCAAATCCTGTTAAGTCAAAAAGACGGCCGAGGCGCTAATAAGTGGGCTTGCGGGGAAAAGAAAATGCCAAAATTGCGATTTTCATGCCTTCTTTTGCCG
>NZ_JBGFCF010000095.1:0-450 GCF_041205445.1 Falsihalocynthiibacter sp. CO-5D18
CCAAATTGATCCGGCGCTGGTGAACTGGCTTTTCCAAAACTCCAAAACGGTCCCGCGTGTTTCGAGTGTTTGCACAGGTGCGTTCGCGCTTGCCGAAGCGACCCTGCGCGACGGGCGTGATAGCCTGTGTTGATCTTGCCCTTGCGTTGTTCTCAAGCGACCTGGCGGTCAGCCACAGACAAGCCAGACGCTCGAAGTGCAATTCCAAGATGATACGCCCACTCATGAGGTCGTGCTCAAACTGGACCTGTCCCGGTTTGAGGCCGTTCCTTTGATAGCATTTTTTGCAACAAAGGAGATTGACTGTGGGACCGAAACGGACGGACGAATTCCGGCAAGATGCGGTGCGTATCGCGCTGACCAGTGGGCTCACGCGCAAACAAGTGGCCGTTGATCTGAGCGTTGGGATGTCGAAGAACACATCACCAGCTTTCCTGCCAAGCGATTGTT
>NZ_JBGFCF010000096.1:0-435 GCF_041205445.1 Falsihalocynthiibacter sp. CO-5D18
TACGCATGACTTTCGCCAGATACCCCATAACGCGGGCAGTTGTTCGGTCTGGGTTCATTTGCAGCACAGTGAAGCGACTGACGCGCTCAACCAATGACGTCACGTTTGCCGTGCCAAACGTCTGGCGAAACCGCATTGGGTCGCCCTCCCATGTGTGGATGCCCCGTTTGATGCAAGAGATACTTTCAACGGTTGGAACATGTGATCGGATACGGTCATGTGTCATGTGTCAGGCCTCAGATTGCGACGTTTCACAAGCCGCGGGCCGGTATGGCGATGCGAAGGTCAGGTCCATATCAATGCCGCAAGCGCGAAGCTCTCTGGGAAGGCCTGGTTTTCCTAACCTCGATCTAGTCGATCATTTGTCCTTACAGTCTCAATGTCCTTCTCACATCATACCGAGCGGTACAGCTTTAAGCTGGCACGACCGGATCT
>NZ_JBGFCF010000097.1:0-428 GCF_041205445.1 Falsihalocynthiibacter sp. CO-5D18
TAGACATGCCCTGCCGGGCGACGGGTGCAGCGACATCACCTACATTCCCATCAAAAACGGCTTTTGTACTTGGTGACGATCCGCTGGCTGGCTGGGGTTATTACACCCCGAGAAGCATGGACTGGGCGACCCACAAGGTTTTAATCTGGCGGTTTTCCAATACGCCCCCTCTAGGTGAAGCCTTTTGTGAAACGGCAGAAGAACGACGCAAAGGATGCAGAGGCAGCTGTCCGGCCAAAGATACGATTTGCACCTGTCAAATCAGCTAAACAACAATCGAGGTCTATGGTCTTTAAGACGCGTGATTTGTTCGTTCGGCAGCGCAATTCCATCATCAACGCTCTGCGGGGTCACTTGATGGAATATGGGATCATCGCACACCCCGGTCAGAACTCTGTGAAGAAACTGGCAGAACAGATTGAAAGCCC
>NZ_JBGFCF010000098.1:0-419 GCF_041205445.1 Falsihalocynthiibacter sp. CO-5D18
CTATTGGTGTCGAAGGATTGCCACGTCTTGGCGACCCTGCCCTTACCGCCGCACTCCTGCAACAAGGGGCGCATTTTGAAGGGCATTTGGCGCTCAGCCAAGGAGCCATTCTAACGGGCCTTATTTGGGGGGCGATTGTTGCAAGCGTTATTGATGGCAATTTCCGCAATGCTGGTGGTTTCGCGTTGGCCGCTTTCGGAATGTCGCTGGTTGGGATCATTCATGCGGCGAGTCTGCATATGCCAGACTTCAACGCTGTTAGCATGGGCTATTTGATCGCGGCCGTGTTCTTGTATGTTTACCCGATTTTCCACAAGGAAGACGCGTTGCAAAACGAGAACTTGCCGATGGATGAGCCCCAAGCGACTCCTGGCGAATAAACCATAAACAGGGCAGGGGGCGGGCTTACCTGACCCCTG
>NZ_JBGFCF010000099.1:0-414 GCF_041205445.1 Falsihalocynthiibacter sp. CO-5D18
AAAAACTGGGATGCGAACTAAGGCAAAATGCCTAAGCGTCGCGGGATGGAGCAGCCCGGTAGCTCGTCAGGCTCATAACCTGAAGGTCGTCAGTTCAAATCTGACTCCCGCAACCAATAAATAACAATCATATCAACACGTTATGAACCCCGCTTGCGGGGCTTCTTGCGTTCGCGTTCCGCCCGTGGAAGCACTGTGGAAGCAACAGGGGCCAACTCAGGGTGTGCTAAATGAGCCGCAGTTTGATAATGTCGTTACCGGCGCAAAGTAAATAGTTGTTCAGTATACCTATGCGGTAATCCCCCCTAAAATTAGTGGTGTTCAAAAGTAGAATTTTCTCGGCAAGATATCTGAGGAGATTTTTGATGAAGATGACGAGATATAGTGAACCCCAAATTCTTGCGATCCTACGCC
>NZ_JBGFCF010000100.1:0-409 GCF_041205445.1 Falsihalocynthiibacter sp. CO-5D18
TCACCACCTCTGCATCTGTCATCACCGCATAGCTTTGAACCTCTGGTTTGGAATGAACCGCAAGTTTGCCAAAGCCATGCTCTGCAAGGTGACCTTCCCGCACCGCCCAATCCAAGAAATGGCAAGTCTGGGTCCAAATCCGATGCTGGGTTTGAGGCGCAATTGTCCGGTCGGAAGTTGTCGATAGAGCCACCAAGTCGCGTATTCCCAAGCCCTTGCGTGTGGTGCTCTTTGTCACATCAGGGTTGAGACGGGACAGAAGCGCAAGGAATTCCTGACCATTGGAGGGGCTTAAATCCCCAATCCTCTTGCCGCCAAAGAGGGAGGTCAGCAGTCCGAGACTGAAACGGATCGACTTGAAGCTGCCAGGTTTAAGCTCTTGTGATCGTTGGGTAAGGTAGGTTTGAGC
>NZ_JBGFCF010000101.1:0-400 GCF_041205445.1 Falsihalocynthiibacter sp. CO-5D18
TCGCGGCCAAAGCGCGTGTATTGGTGTCTTCGATGCGCGCGGTGCCGTTCAATTTACCGCGCCGCAGAACCACAACGCGGTCGGCAATGGCCATGACTTCGTGAAGTTTGTGCGAGATGAAAATGATGGATAAGCCGTTGGCAATTGCCTGTCTGAGGGTCGCGAACAGCGCCTCGGCTTCTTGGGGCGTAAGCACCGCCGTGGGTTCATCAAGGATGAGGATGCGGATATCCCGAAACAGTGCCTTTAGGATTTCAACGCGCTGGCGTTCCCCCACCGTAAGCGAGCCAACCCGCGCATCGGGCGACACTTCGAGGTGGAATTTCTGAGAGAGTTCAATAATGCGGGCACGGGCCGCAGCCTTGTGCAAACGTGGGCTAAACAAGGGGCGCACGCCAAG
>NZ_JBGFCF010000102.1:0-387 GCF_041205445.1 Falsihalocynthiibacter sp. CO-5D18
CCTCGGCGATTTCCCTAACGAGCCGAAACCTGGCTTTCTCTGAGCGAGAAGAAATTGCATTGGAATGCGCGAGGGGGGACAGGTATCCGCGCAATCGCGCGCAAGCTGTCGCGGTCACCCAGCACGGTATCGCGGGAGATCAGGCGTAACTCCGCGACACGTGGGGGCGACTTCGACTATCGCGCGATCACGGCGCAGTGGCTTGCGGATCGTGCAGCGCAGCGCCCAAAACTAAGTAAGCTGGCGAGTAACCCAGCCCTGCGCGATTATGTGTAGGACCGTCTGTCCGGTCTTATCGCTACGCCGGGTGGCATCGCCTTCGATGGTCCTGTTGTGGTATGGAAGGGGCGGCGGGCTGTTCATCGGCAAAGTCGGCGCTGGTCCTGT
>NZ_JBGFCF010000103.1:0-372 GCF_041205445.1 Falsihalocynthiibacter sp. CO-5D18
CAGGTTCAAGCTCTCATGACAGAAGGCGGTCTGAGCAGGGTCGCGGATGTTGTGACATCCCCCCTTCTTGACACGTTGCAACGCCAGTACGCGGAATTGGCGGCGTCGCAGGCGCAGTTGGCCAGCACATTGGGCCCACGGCATCCTGAGATGATCCGCATCAGCGCCCAAATTAGCGATATCAATCGCAGCATCGACGGGGAATTGCGTCGCAGATTAGAAGCAATGCGCAGTGAGGTCACGGTCACCCAGAACCGAGAAGAAGCGCTGCAAACTCAGATCGATGCGGTCTCTGTGCGCGCTGTTTCACATGCAATGTCTTCAGTCCGGTTGCGCCAACTTGAACGCGCCGCAGACGCCACGAGACTGGTC
>NZ_JBGFCF010000104.1:0-356 GCF_041205445.1 Falsihalocynthiibacter sp. CO-5D18
TCACTCGACCGCGTATTCCTTTGCGGTCAGAGGGTTAGGAGGCCCGATGTCCTACGTTGAAAGCCTGCGCGTTTTTGCCCGCGTTATAGAGCTGGGAAGTATTACGTCTGGTGGGCGGGATTTGCGTCTCACGCCCGCCGTCGCAAGCAAGCGAATCAAGGAATTGGAAAAACATCTCGGGGTGCGTCTGTTCAATCGCACCACGCGTTCCCTGACCCCAACGGGGGTTGGAACCGTGTTTTACAAGGAGGCCATGAAGGTGCTCGCGTCAATCGACGATGCCGAAGCAACCATCGCGACCTTCTCGGAAACCCCGCGTGGCGTCATTCGTATTACGGCCCCTCTGGGCGCAGGTC
>NZ_JBGFCF010000105.1:0-355 GCF_041205445.1 Falsihalocynthiibacter sp. CO-5D18
AAAGGCAGCATTTGCGGCAAGCCGTAGTAGAACAAAAACAGTTGCACAAGCAGCGGCGTCCCGCGAAAGAAGCTTATGAAAAGTCGAACGAATGCGTCCAACACTGGCACCTGAAACACCCGCTCCACCGCCATGACCGACGCAAGGAACAGTGCTACCACCATCCCCACGACTGCCATAAAAAGCGTCAACGGAACATAGCTCAACAATACCGGTAGCAGGTCGAGCATATACGTGAGGTCGAGGGACCGCACGGGTTATTCCACGACGGTGATGTCGGTGCCGAACCACTTCATCGAAATCTCGGTCAGCGTTCCGTTCGCTTTCAAAGTCGTGATTGCCGCGTCAACCTCAT
>NZ_JBGFCF010000106.1:0-352 GCF_041205445.1 Falsihalocynthiibacter sp. CO-5D18
GCCAAAGCTTGTGGCGAATCGTAGTTAAGATATAAACTTAGATACCGCAAAATGCACGGACCTGCGCCAAACGGTACTATATCTACTATAAATGATCAAAAATGTATCACCTGGGTGCTTGAACCGTAGTAGTCTGTTACCAATGCTTGGCCTAACCTGATGAAACGACGTTGGAGGAAAAGGCGTCGTGGAGGAGGGCGAAGGTATCAGAATCTGATTCTGACCTGCGCAGGGAGGACATCGAATGAAACCAGATCTGGAAGTCGTTCAGATAGGAAAAAGCGAGTCGTTTACCGCATGGGAACACGGCTATCCTTTCCGTACTGTACGGTGGCATTTTCATCCCGAGTAC
>NZ_JBGFCF010000107.1:0-351 GCF_041205445.1 Falsihalocynthiibacter sp. CO-5D18
GGTGCAAGGCGCTGCCCCATTTCGGCAGGGCCTTAAGGCAATTTCTACGGGATTTGGAGCGAAGGTCGCGACGTTGGTCAAGGCCACCAAAACACAAGATGGAAGAATCCGCTCTATTTCCGTGGACTTACAGCGCAATGCTCAGAACGGAGCCTTGGATCGCTCGTTCGCGGATCTTATTTTAGGATCTTATATCACTAATGCGAAAGTTGGCTCAGTCTGGTACGCCAGCATGGCCGCCCATGCGGATGCGCCGGAATTGGCGGAGTTAAGAAATCGACGGAATCTGGCCGAAACGGTGGTGGTCGTTTTGGGGCAGGATGGCAAATGGGTCTACCTTCTGGAGCTGCA
>NZ_JBGFCF010000108.1:0-350 GCF_041205445.1 Falsihalocynthiibacter sp. CO-5D18
TGGCTCTTTGCAATATATGCGTTATTTTCAGCCCTAATTCTTGTACGGTTCTTCGCGGGAAAATTCCTCGTTTTTCCGCTGAGTGTGACGTTTAAAGGGTCTCTCACAAGTGCCTTTTATCCCTCGACAATGGTGTCCCTACAACCAAGTAATTCCAATATCTCGCAATCCTTCTACATCCTTCTAACTGCAATGTTTTTTATGACGGCAGTGCTCGTGATGCGGCGGCGTGGACTTCATTTTGGCGAAAAAGGATTAGCATGGGCTGCAGGTCTCAACGTGCTTCTTGGTGCGATGGATTTGGCTCAACTGGACTCAATTCTGGCGTTTATCAGGACGGCAGATTATTC
>NZ_JBGFCF010000109.1:0-349 GCF_041205445.1 Falsihalocynthiibacter sp. CO-5D18
GTTGTAGCGCCGAGAGACTAGAAATCGACGTCGATTGCAACGCCTTTCTTAACAGCGAGTGCAACGACACTTGCGGCTACTGCCAAGTCTTGCAAGCCAACCCCTGTGCCGTCAAAGAGCGTAATTTCGTCAGCAGATACGCGTCCGGGATGGGTGCCGTTGATCACCGCGCCGATTTGGTTCACGTCGCTTTCCTTGATCAACCCTTCGGCGACGGCGTGTTGTGCTTCGCCGATGCTGATGGATTGCGCGACCTCATCGGTGAAAACCGTGGCGCGGGCAAGGAGGGCGGATTCAACTTCTTGTTTGCCTTTGGTGTCGGTGCCCATGCACGCGATATGGGTGCCTG
>NZ_JBGFCF010000110.1:0-334 GCF_041205445.1 Falsihalocynthiibacter sp. CO-5D18
ACCATCAAAGGGTTTCTTTTGCAGATGGCTTTGCACCAGCGCCGCCAAACCATCGTGACCCTTACGAAAGTCCACAGGCTTGGTCGCGACAAAAATCTGTACACCATGCGACGGGTGGATCACAGCGCTGCCGCAATCTCGGCAATACGGACTGCTGGCGTGCCCGCACTGAGCCGGATGGTCACATCCCCTTTAACCAAATCTAACGTGCCGGCTTCAGCCACAGGCACATCAGGCAAGGCGTCTCCAGGCTCTTCAACCGCTACCGAAACAAAGGTGATGCCCTCAAGATTGGGCAGTACCAACTTGCCCTCGCGAGCCATGCGACGCCATT
>NZ_JBGFCF010000111.1:0-333 GCF_041205445.1 Falsihalocynthiibacter sp. CO-5D18
CTTGATGACCTTTTTACGGGACTTTCTGCCCGGGATGCAGGGCTGTGTTCCCTTTTTCATCAAGGCATTCCGAAACCAATCAGCATCATAGCCACGATCTGCCAGCAGCCAATCTGCAGCGGGAAGATCACCCAATAAGGCGGGCCAGTATAATCGCTGGACCATTGCCCGGCAGGCGATGCTTGCATCGCTGAGAGGGTTAACCTGCGGTTATAATGAAATGAATTGGGCGACCTTTGGTGTCAGGGATTGCATGCAATTTGGTGTTCATTCCACCTTTTGTGAGCCCGATTAGGCGAGCAGACCCCCTGTTTTCAACCGTAGGCTTGAAGC
>NZ_JBGFCF010000112.1:0-330 GCF_041205445.1 Falsihalocynthiibacter sp. CO-5D18
AAAACACTTATCAAACAGTGTCGACAAAAACTCTTGAATCCAGCCTTTCGAATACACGAGACTTTGATTCAAGTTGTGTGCAGAATGGTTAGCCCGCTGACTAACCCTAGGAGTGTTTGTGTGAGTTTTCATGGCAGCCGCTTTGGTTGATTTGAAAAAAGATACTCTCAATAATTTCGATTCGAGTTAGCCATCCAAGAATAGTCCAGAAGGTCAATTATGGTTAGAAATTTTTGTGGAAGTTGGATTTTTCTACTCTAGGTTGCGCGACAAAAATCAACATTTACAACAGGTAGGTATGTCACACTGTGCGGTATTGTTGTGTCACTG
>NZ_JBGFCF010000113.1:0-330 GCF_041205445.1 Falsihalocynthiibacter sp. CO-5D18
GGAGAACTCAAGGAGCGTTGCGACATTATCTGCAATCTTAGTATTATCAGTTCTACTGTAAAGGCTTTGATCAGCGTTCGCCGTACAAGGCACTTTCTATCGGTCTATTTCTACGCCGCGGTTGTCGGTTTTTTGCTTGTTTGGGAGAGAAGGTGCGAGATCTCTGAACTGTCCATCTGGGCCGTAAATATAGACGCAAATGGTCTCATAGCCCTCGCGGATAGCTTGACCCTCAAATTGCGACCATCTTGCGATTTACTCAGGTGACCAACTTTCTTTGAGCGGTTAAATGGCTGCCTTGTCCAGCCCAACCGGTCGTACAAATTCGCG
>NZ_JBGFCF010000114.1:0-325 GCF_041205445.1 Falsihalocynthiibacter sp. CO-5D18
GTTCGGCGTTTAAAGCCTTTATGTTTTCTTCTACGGCTATGCTTTGTGCTTCACTCCCAAAAATATCGAGCCGCGCCTTCCTATAGGCGTCGATCAACGCTGTAATATAGCGAACGGACCATTCCTTTTGTTCATCGAGCAACTCTATTTTGATAACATTCGAGCGTTCGATAAACGAGATCGACAGGTCGCTTTTGCGCTCATTCGTTTCCGTTTCAATCTGGTTGTCTTGAAACGGGTAAGGTGCGTCCAAAAGCGCTTTTGCCTGAACTGCTGGGGAGATCAAAATGCGGACCTCATTGTTCAAAGCCGTTTCAGGATCAAT
>NZ_JBGFCF010000115.1:0-311 GCF_041205445.1 Falsihalocynthiibacter sp. CO-5D18
GCAGGGTCGTTACCACCTCGTCGACTCCGAAGCGCGTTTTAAGCAGCGCCGGAATGAGCAAAAGGATGGCCCCCGCCAAAATCGCAAAAGCAGCCATAACGGGAAGCAGGGCAAAACTGGGCCACGGCAGGGCGCCCGTTCCCAGCAAAACTGTCATGAGCGCCCCTGCGTAAAGTTGTGCCTCGGCGCCGATGTTCCAAAACTTGGCCCGAAACGCCACAGCCACCGCGAGGCCTGTAAAAATCAGAGGCGTCGCGCGGTTCAGGGTTTCCAATGCGGAAAATTTCGAACCCACTGCGCCGTTCACGATC
>NZ_JBGFCF010000116.1:0-293 GCF_041205445.1 Falsihalocynthiibacter sp. CO-5D18
GTGAAATGCTTGCGGATATCTTCGCGCACTGCTGGAGAAAGTTTCTCCGACCGCCAATTCGTGGCGCTACCCGCGGCGATAGCCCTTAGGTCTTCAATACCGTTTTGTAAGCCAAAATGCTTGAGATTGGATGCCGCCACATCTTTGTAGTGACGGTACATCCACAAGGCCTTACTCCCCACAAAGTGCTCGAGCAAATCGCGAACGTTTTGGGACTCGACGAGGCATTTAACCGCAATAAGGTTGGCCTTGTCCTTTTCAAAGCACCGCTCCAGTGAATCAAAAGAGTTCAG
>NZ_JBGFCF010000117.1:0-290 GCF_041205445.1 Falsihalocynthiibacter sp. CO-5D18
GTGAATGGCATTATCCGCGAACGCCTTTATGTTGAGGGGCGTCCGGTTGCCAAGGGTGATCTACTTTATCGCATTGAGGCATCTTCGTATGAAGCTCAAAAAGCGTCGTCTGAAGCGCTACTCGCGCAGGCCCATGCCGCGCTTAGGTCTGCTCAGCGGGAATTTGACCGCCAGCAGGAATTGAAAGCGCGCAATGTTGTTTCGCAACAGAATCTCGATAACGCTATTTCGGCCCGTGAAATTGCAGAAGCCAGCGTGAAAGTCGCGGAGGCGCATCTGCTGACGACCAA
>NZ_JBGFCF010000118.1:0-290 GCF_041205445.1 Falsihalocynthiibacter sp. CO-5D18
CTAATATAGCGAATGACAACATGGCCAATTGAACTGCCCCCTGTTTGCTGGAGGCTCCAATGTAAGTATGGGTGGAGCCTATGTAAAAAAGTAACAGAGCAAACAGATTTTCTACTGAAGTGCGCGCACGCGCGTTCGGATGATTTTGGAACATGAGCACGAGGATTCAAATCGATCTGCGGCAATCATTGCCATCGCCTCTAAGATTGGGTGCGGCAGGGACACGTTGAGGCGTTGGATTGGCCAGTCGGACATAGATAGCGGCCGCAAAGACGGCCAAACTTCCGATG
>NZ_JBGFCF010000119.1:0-286 GCF_041205445.1 Falsihalocynthiibacter sp. CO-5D18
ACCGGTAAAAGCTTTAACATTTCCGCAATTGTGCTAGGTTGATCCACGTTTGCTAGGTCCAACGGAGACTTTAAATGAAGCCGAGTATGTTTGCAGAAATTAAATGGACGCGATTTTGCACACCCTTTTTAGTCTTGGCGGGCTTAGATTTGCTGCTAATTAGTACGAATGTTGTATTCCGCGGATTGTCGTTTTTCGATGTCATCGAAAGCACTCCGAATATTTGGAAAGTAACATCGAATGTTTCCATCAGCAGCGGGTTCATTTTCTTCAAGTGGATTGCACT
>NZ_JBGFCF010000120.1:0-285 GCF_041205445.1 Falsihalocynthiibacter sp. CO-5D18
GCAAGACCCCCGCACACAGGCATTTCTGCGGCGTGTGATCTAGGTTATTGTTGTGCGCCAGTACTTTCATGCGTGCGCTGCGCCTCGATGAACACGCGCTTTATGTCTGGGTAACGGTCTTTGATGCTGTGTTCTAATGCCGATACGCGGTCCTGAACCTCTCCCGAGGTGAGCTTGTCCGAGAAATCGATACTGACATTCAATAAGATTTCTTGCGGTCCGAAATGCATGGTCAGCAATTCGTTGACGCCACAAATGCCAGATTCCTCGGCGATGATCTGTTCG
>NZ_JBGFCF010000121.1:0-285 GCF_041205445.1 Falsihalocynthiibacter sp. CO-5D18
CTCCGCTCCGCGCCTTGGATATGGGGGTCGATGTTGTTGGTGGCATTCCCCATTTCGAACGCACAATGGAGGATGGGGCGGCTTCCGTCAAAGAGCTTTGCGAGATTGCCGCCGCGCGGGGATTGCAGGTTGACATGCATTGCGATGAAACCGACGATCCCCTGTCCCGCCACATTGAAACTCTCGCCTATGAGACCCAGAGGTTGGGTTTGCAGGGGTGCGTCGCGGGGTCTCATTTGACGTCGATGCATTCGATGGACAACTATTATGTGTCCAAACTCTTGC
>NZ_JBGFCF010000122.1:0-282 GCF_041205445.1 Falsihalocynthiibacter sp. CO-5D18
GACGGGATGCGCTACGTGTCGTCGTCGTCAACCTCATCGGGGTCGTCGTCGATTACCTTGACGTTTGAGACGGGCACGGACCCTGATATTGCGCAAGTTCAGGTGCAGAATAAACTGTCACAAGCCACCGCGCTTTTGCCCGAAGCCGTACAGCGCCAAGGTGTGACGGTGCAAAAATCCTCGGCTGGGTTCCTGATGGTGATCGGTTTGATCTCCGAAGATGGCAAAATGGATCAGGCCGATTTGTCGGACTATCTGAACTCCAACCTTGTGGATGCCTTT
>NZ_JBGFCF010000123.1:0-282 GCF_041205445.1 Falsihalocynthiibacter sp. CO-5D18
CGGTGACCTATGTAAACAAATACGCCCGAACTACTTTGTCCGCCATATCCAACAAAAACGAATTGGATTTGAGCCTCCCCCTTTGAAGTGGTCCGCCCTTATAGTTAGGAAACGGAGGACCATAGATGGCCATAAAGAGACCCAAGCCCGAAGGGAATGTCGTGAAGTTACGGCAGGTTGAAGTTCTGATGGGGCAAGGCATGCCCCGAATTGACGCAATCAGACAGATCAGTGTGACTGAACAAACCTATTACCGCTGGAAGAAGAAGTATGGCGGAGTGG
>NZ_JBGFCF010000124.1:0-246 GCF_041205445.1 Falsihalocynthiibacter sp. CO-5D18
TGGGGTTTTGAGGGATCGTTTCAGGGCTTGGCCCAAGTGGGGTTGCAAGTGTTTGGGGTAGTTGCGGCGATACAGCCAGGTTTGATGTTTGAGGTAGGCATACTTAAGGGTGACAGACATGGGGTGTCCTTCTGGGGGCATAGGCCCCCTTTTGGGTGAAAGTTGAGGTTTTCTGAGGTGGAACAACGGCTTACTTGGTTATTCCTGTTCCCTGCGGGTAGTTAGTCCGGCAAGACGCGCAGGATT
>NZ_JBGFCF010000125.1:0-243 GCF_041205445.1 Falsihalocynthiibacter sp. CO-5D18
GTCATCATGGCCCAAATTGTTCGGGCGGTTTTGTTTGCCAGCGCAATTGCCACGAGCATACGAGGCTTGCGTTCCAACATCTGTTCCAACCATGATCCTTTGGGTGGACCGTTTTTGATCGCCCATCTGATACGGGTCATGGCCCCAATAATCAGCAATCGTCGGATATCGCGTTGGCCCATTTTTGAGGTGCGGCCTAATATTTGCCGCCCGCCTGTGGATTTCTGGACAGGTACCAGCCCA
>NZ_JBGFCF010000126.1:0-243 GCF_041205445.1 Falsihalocynthiibacter sp. CO-5D18
GAGTTTGTCTGATGGTGTGGACGGCTCCACCCGAACGGCATCGCAATGTGTCATGCTGGTGCTGTTACGACCCAACAGAGAGAAGGAGCCATCCACAATGGATATTACAACACTCGGAATTTATCCGTTGACCGGCAGGTGATTGCATAGCAATCGCTGAGAGGTTCACCAAGTCTGTTTTTCAACTTCACGGCATTGACACGAATGGCGTCGTGGTTTTGCAAAAGAAGTTGCGCCGTGGCG
>NZ_JBGFCF010000127.1:0-243 GCF_041205445.1 Falsihalocynthiibacter sp. CO-5D18
CTTGGTCTGAAGCCACCGCCCGATATCCAGCAGGCCCACCATTGCGCCTAACCTCGCGGCTGATGGTCGACGGGGAGCGCCCTAATTGGTGCGCTATCATGCGTAGTGAACATTTGATGCTCAGCCCACGCGATATTTCCTCCCGCTCAAAAAGGTTCAAAGCACGGGTGCTACGCTTGCGATCTGGTGGGCGGATGCCACCCGTCGGCGAAATCACCGAAAAGACCGACGAGGAGGGCCTAT
>NZ_JBGFCF010000128.1:0-243 GCF_041205445.1 Falsihalocynthiibacter sp. CO-5D18
CCCTTCGGTTCATAGTACAAATTAGATCGCGTTAACGTCAGCAATGCGCATTGCCGACGCATGCTTAGTTTATGATCCTGGCTCACCATTTTTTGCCTCGCGTCCCGAGCAACTGGTCCGAAGCATCGGCCAAAAAATCCCGCTCCATCCATTGGCCGGCAGGGGTGTTTACACCCCGAGAGGCACAAGCTGACCGATCTTCGAATGCAATTTGTCGACTTCAGCCGCGCTCACCTGTTCCGG
>NZ_JBGFCF010000129.1:0-240 GCF_041205445.1 Falsihalocynthiibacter sp. CO-5D18
CGGCCCGCGGCATGTGAAACGTCGCAAACTGAGGCCTGACACATGACCGTACCCGATCACATGTACAAACTGTTGAAAGAATCTCTTGCATTGAACGGGGCATCCACACATGGGAGGGAGATCTCATCGGAGGGTCCAAAAATAGCTACATTGCAACTCTCGTCGAACGTCATTCTCGGTACGTCATGTTGGTCAAAGTCGCCAACAAGGATACCGAAAGTGTCGTCACGGGGCTGATTA
>NZ_JBGFCF010000130.1:0-219 GCF_041205445.1 Falsihalocynthiibacter sp. CO-5D18
TTTCCCAAAGAGATCATTTCAAAGCCAATCGCACTGCCGCGCTCACAGAGTGGCGCGGTCTTTGTGCGGCATAAACGGGCAGGGGTACTGGCCTGGCCGAGACGA
This sequence comes from Falsihalocynthiibacter sp. CO-5D18, assembly GCF_041205445.1. Classification (NCBI taxonomy): domain Bacteria; kingdom Pseudomonadati; phylum Pseudomonadota; class Alphaproteobacteria; order Rhodobacterales; family Roseobacteraceae; genus Falsihalocynthiibacter; species Falsihalocynthiibacter sp. CO-5D18. The sequence goes on from NZ_JBGFCF010000130.1 coordinate 106, forward strand.
GTTCGAGTTTGTCTGATGGTGTGGACGGCTCCACCCGAACGGCATCGCAATGTGTCATGCTGGTGCTGTTACGACCCAACAGAGAGAAGGAGCCATCCACAATGGATATTACAA